>WJKB01000098.1 GCA_014729345.1 Candidatus Woesearchaeota archaeon | reverse complement strand
TTCCTGATAGCTGCAGTGCACATCTTTGGATCTCCAGGGCCGTTGGAGATGAAAAGGCCGTCAAAGCTGTCAAAATTTTCTGTTGCAAACTCATGGTCCCAGGGAACCCTAAGCACTTCCACATTTCTGGACAGGAAACTCCTTATTATGTTGTTCTTTACTCCGCAGTCGACCAGAACGATCCTTGCCTTCCTCTCTGAGCTAGGCGTATAGGTGACAGGCTTCTTAACACTTACCTCTCCGACAAGATTTCTCTTGTTCGGGTCTTCAAAGCCCGGATCCTCCTCTCCTGCCGCTATCTTTCCGAGCATGACTCCCTGCTCCCTGAGCTTTTTTGTGAGCATCCTTGTGTCTATGCCGTAGACTCCTGGTATGCCCTGCTCATCCATCCACTGGGAAAGGCTCCTTACGCTGTTCCAGTGGCTGTGGGATGCTGAGTAATCTGAGATGACCAATCCTTTAACCCTGATCTTTTCAGACTCGAAATTCCTGAGCATGTCGTGCATGGCGCTGTCTTTGTCATCTCCAGGCACGCCGTAATTGCCTATAAGAGGATAGGTCAGCACAAGGATCTGCCCATGGTAGCTGGGGTCTGTCATGGATTCAGGATATCCTATCATACCTGTATTGAAGACCACTTCACCGCTGACTGATCTCTTTGCACCGAATGAGTATCCCTCAAAGCAAGAATTATCTTCCAAAGAAACGGATATCTTTTCTTTCATCCTAAAAAAATAACAGGGAACTGACTTATTTATAAAATTATTGGTGATAGAAAGTGTATTTCTAGATAGGTACTTAAGTTGTTACTATTCTGGAATACTACACAAACTTTTAATATGCATAAACAAATTTGATATTGATTATCATTATAAGGGGTGGCTTACATGGGATTATTTGGTAAGAAGAAAAAAGAGGAAAAACTAAAGAAGGAGTTTGAACTCCCACCTCCGCCGCCGCCGATAGGAGAAGACGAAGGGCTTCCGGAATTCCCTCCGCCGCCACCTACTCCATCTGAAAAACCTAGAAAGGCAAAGGCTGGACCCGAGCTTCCTCCGCCACCACCTGTAAGATGGGAAGAAGAACCAAAGGCGCCAGAGAAGGAAGAACCAAAGCCTGCGACACCGTCCATGCCTGCTGCACCAAGGATGCCTCCGCAGCCAAAGCCGGAGATCAGGCCGCTGCCAAAGATACATGAGGTAAGGAAAGCTCCTCAGCCAAGACCTCATCATCCGTTGCATGAGATGCCAGCTGAGCCTGAATATCATGAGAGAGCTGCAAAAAAGCCACACACCATGCCCCAGGGGCCTGTGTTTGTCAGGGCAGAGAACTATCAGGGCATCATCAACAGCATAAACTCGATAAAGGCTGAGATGAAGCAAGCTGACGACGTGGTGCTGAGGCTGGACGAGCTTGAAAAAGAGAGGGGAAATGCTTTCAAGAGATGGAGAGAACAGCTTGAAGACGTACAAAGAAAGCTGATATTTGTGGACAAATCATTGTTTGAAGGGTGATAAAAATGCCAGAAGGAATGCCAGTGTTCATCAAGATCGAAGAATACAAGGATGTACTTGATGTTATCGCGCTGATAAAGAGCAAACTTGCAGAAGCGAGGAACAGCCTCGAAAAGATAGAGTCCCTGAAAGCAGAGGAGGATTCTGCGATAGACTCGTGGAAAGCCCAGCTGGACGGGGTACAGGACAAGATAGACTTCATAGACAATTCGCTTTTTGAACCAGAAATATAGGACCGAAGATGGCACAAGAACAAGCACACTTCTATGTTGGAGTGAAAGACGAGATTGAAGTAAGGAAAAACCTACTTGAAGCCTCAAAAGGAGTGCTGAACACGCTGCAAAGCTTTGAGGAATTCAAGGCAACCAGGCAGGAAAAACTGCAGGAGATCCTGAAACTCAGGCAGATACTTAAGGAGATACATTCCCTCAGCAACCGGTTCAGGAAAGAGGTGCCCACAGTCAAGCGAAGCATAACACCCAGGCAGCCTGCCAGAAAGACCGCGATTGCTGAAAAGACGCCGGCAAAAGTGCAAGAGGAAGATGTAGAAGAGATGAACAAGCTCGAATCCGAACTTACAGCCATCGAGAACAAGCTTAAAGGGCTTATAGAATAAACGGCTGATAACCTGTTTTCTCAGTAAACTTTTTATACTCCTGGAAAGATAAGCTCAATAGATGCGGGGATGCCGGAGTGGCCAATTTAGCTTTACGCTAGGGCTATACGGGACAGACTCAAGGCATTTGAGTGCTGAGTGTTGCACATGCAATGCGATGAAGAACCATCTGTAAGTCATCTGTTGGCTTAGTGCCTACGGGGGACATCTGAACTTATGTTCGATGCCCGAATTCAAGTCCTCCTCCCCGCATCCTGTTTTTTTCCAAACATTTAAATACAATCTGTAAAACAAGCTATGCATGCCAATAGAAATATGCGCAGTCGGCGGATATGAAGAAGTCGGAAAGAACATGACTGCAGTCAGGGTCGATGACGACGTGATAATTCTTGATATGGGAATACACCTGCCGAACTGGATAAAATATACAGAACAGGAAGACATCATGGTCAAGGGACGCAAGGAACTCAGAGCTGTCAAGGCCATACCCAACGACAAGGTAATAGATGACTGGAAGGACAAGGTCAGGGCGATCATACCGACGCATGCACACCTTGACCATATAGGAGCTATCCCTTTCCTTGCAGATAGGTATGACGCACCTGTGCTGGCCACCCCCTATACAGTGGCAGTGCTGACAGCCATACTCAAAGACGAGAAGATAAAGCTGAAGAACAGCATAAAGACCCTCAGCCCCAACTCGGTCTACCAAATAACAGACAAAATCAGGGTGCAGCTGATCAACATAACCCATTCCACGCCCCAAACAAGCGTGATAGCGGTGCATACGCCTTATGGAGCAATGGTATATGCAAATGACTTCAAACTTGACAACAATCCTCAGATAGGAAGAAAGCCAAACTACGAGGCGCTTAAGAAGCTGGGAAAAAGCGATGTAAAGGCAGCGGTGATAGACTCGCTGTATGCACATGATGACAGGAAGACCCCCTCAGAACTGGTGGCAAAGGAGATGCTAAGGGACGTCATGCTGGGAACCAACAGCCAGGGCAAAGCTGTTATAGTGACAACCTTCTCATCACATCTGGCCAGGCTGAAGAGCATCGTGGAGTTTGCCAAGAAGATGAACAGGAAGATAGCTTTTCTGGGAAGAAGCCTTGCAAAGTACGTGGATGCAGGAGAGAAGACAGGGATAATCAAGTTCTCAAAAGAGGTGAAGATCGCCAAGTTTGCGAAGCAGCAGAAAAGGATGCTCAAGACCATCATGAAAGAAGGCAAAGACAAATACGTGATAGTGGTCACAGGGCACCAGGGAGAGCCCCAGTCAACGCTCTCAAAGATGGTGAACGGAATATACCCTTTCAGGTTCGATTCAGAGGATCACGTGGTGTTCTCGTGCGCCATAATCCCTAATAATATCAACATCCAGAACAGGAAGGAACTTGAGAAACAGCTGCATAGGTACGGAGTGAGGATATTCAAGGACATACACGTGTCAGGACATGCAGGCAGAGAGGACCTGAGGGACTTTGTCAACATGATAGACCCTGAGATCATAGTGCCTGCCCATGCAGAGATGGAAGATACCAAGGCGATGACTGGGCTAGCAAAAGAGATGGGAAGGAGATGGAAGATTCTCCAGAACGGCCAGAGACTAAAGCTCTGATATGCCGCTAGGTCCAGGCTTCTTATGCATCAACATTCCAGGACTCTCCAGAGGTGAGCGGTTTCTGCTTGAGATGTCTAAAATGACAAACTTTAAATATCTGAAGGGTCTTACCGATATTATTGTCATGCGGGGGAGATACTTATGAAACTTACATTAGCTGAACCGAAATACCTAAAGGAAAGCATCTCAATAATCTCTGAACTTGTAAACGAAGCAAGGTTCAAGATCACCAAGGAGAGTATAGAGCTTGTGGCAATGGACCCTGCCAATGTGGCTATGGTCATATTCAAGCTCCTGGGAAGCTGCTTCACAGAATATGACGTGAAGGAAGAGACAGAGATCGCCATCAATCTGAGCAACCTTAAGCAGGTGCTCAAGAGGGCAAAGCCTGATGACATGGTAACCCTGGAGATGGAAGACAATAAGCTCAAGATCACTCTCAAGAGTAGCAGCACAAGGACATTCTCATTGCCGATAATAGACCTTGAAGAGAAAGAGCAGAAGGTGCCTGAGCTGAAGTTTCCGGTAAACATCCAGACAAACGGAGCTGTACTCTCGGACGCCATCGAAGACTGTGATATAGTGGCAGAGTCAGTGACTTTTGCGGCAGAACCTAAGAAACTGACGATTGCAGCAGAGGGAGACCTTTCCAAGGCGAATGTAGAGGTCGGAGAAGGTGATGTCACAAAGATCAATGTCGAGGGAAGCGAAAAAGCAAAAGCCAAATACAGCATAGAATACCTAAAGAAGATGATCGGAGCCAGCAAGATAAGCGACGATGTCTCTGTGATGTTCAATACAGACTATCCTCTAAAGCTGGAGTTCAAGGAAGTTGACAAGGTGATGCTCAGTTTTATACTGGCTCCAAGGGTCGAGAACGACTAACATGGACTGATGGGACTGGTGATCCACGTATAAACCTCTTTCTTTTTGCTATCATTATCTCTTTTTATCCTCTTCCTCGTCCATGGCAAGGCTGGGAAACATGAAGATCACCACAAGGTGGACAATCCTTAATACGATCTCAAGCGCAGCCACAAACACGAGATAGTAGAGGAGGATCACACCCATAGCAGGTATCTGCCTGGCCACAGTCAAAGCCTGCTGGACAGAGAATACAGATGCATCAACAAGGAACACACCCAGCAAGGCAAACGGCACCATCTTGGCAAGGTCCTGTGACAAGCTCTCATGATAATAGCATGTTATCCTTACAGCTGCGACAAGCGCTGCTGAGGAAAGAAGAATAGAGGACGCAGGCTGCTTGCTGAGCAGTATCAGCAAAGCTACCAGAACCCCAAACCAGAGAAATATCATGATAGGGGTTATTATGATCGATTCGATCAAGCTGAAGAATATCTGGAAAAACCTCTCCAGCTTGCCTGATAAGGACTCTGAATATGAGCGCAGGTCAAGCCTGACAAAATCCTTCCTGGCCAGATACCTGTAGAACTTGAACACAAATACAGCGTATACCACTATGCCGAGTATGAAAAGAGCAAGAGGCTTGATTATCTCAAAGAACTGGGCGTACGAGAAGTTCTCAAAAGTGAGCTGTGTTACACTAAGGTTAAGCGCGTCTGTTATACTGTCCACCTCTTTTGCAGAAGAAAAACAAAAAGTAGTATATATTTGTTTCTGTTATCATGATGCATATGATTGTCCAGATATAAGCCTAAGCATTAGATCTTCCACGATACCTCTTCACAAAATCTTTCCTGAATCTTTCAAACTTCTCTTCTGTTATGGCTAACCTGATATTCCTCATAAGATCCTGGATAAATGATAAGTTGTGAACTGTCACCAGTTTCATGCCTGTCGGCTCTTTTGATCTTAACAGATGACAGATATAGCTTTTGGTGTATTCCCTGCAGATCCGGCAGTTACAGTCAAGGTCTATAGGAGTATAATCATCGAGATATCTTTTCTTGTCTATAGAGATGGGGCCGTCATGGGTGAACACGCAGCCATGCCTGGCGTTCCTTGTGGGAAACACAGAATCAAATATATCAACCCCCATGGCCACTGCCTCGACAATCTCAGCAGGGCTTCCCACCCCCATCAGGTATCTTGGCTTTTCCCTGGGAAGGATTTTGCTGCTCAGCCTGACCATCCTGTTCATGAGAGGTATGGGCTCCCCGAAACAGAGGCCTCCGATGCCGTAACCGTCAAAGTCCAGGTCAGCGAGCTGCTGCGTGCTCTTCTTCCTAAGGTCAGTGTAGGTGCCTCCTTGGGATATGGCAAACATGAGCTGCCTGCTGTTTGAATGGGTATCAGCACATCGCTTTGCCCAGGCGGTTGTGTTCTTCACAGACTGGATGATCCTTTCCTTGGAGCTGCCCCATGGAGGGACATCATCCAGGACCATAGCAACGTCTGATCCAAGCCTGTTCTGCATCTCGATGCTGTCTTCAGGGGTGAATATATGCGACTTGCCGTCAAAAGGGGACCTGAACTTCACTCCCTGGTCCCTCACAGAAAGGAAAAAACTTTCCCTGATCATCTGAAACCCACCAGAGTCAGTAAAACTCCCTTTTTTCCAGTTCATATACTTATGCAGGCCACCTGCTTTTTCGATGACCTTGATTCCTGGATTAAGCCACAGGAGATAAGCGTTTGATATGAGCGCCTGCGTCCCCATGCTGTAAAGCTCTGATGGCTCTGCGTACTTGACAGCGCCTTTGGTGGCAACTGCCATGAAAAAAGGGGTCTTCAGCCTTCCATGAGCCGTCTTGAGGATACCTGCCCTTGCGTTGTCCTGTTCTGCATCAAGTTTGAACATAGACTGCAGAAAATAAGGGTTATTTATAAATTTAAGTCACTTTGAGCAGGTAATATGGATAACAAAAACCGAACTAATCCCCTGCCTAAATGTCAGAAATTAAGGATTGATTTCTGATTATCCTAGAAATTCACTGAATTTCTATGAGGCAGGGGTATTTGAATCCCAATGAAAATCCCGCAAGCGAGATTTTCAATAATAAGGTGTCATTATCAGGCATTGTCAGTCTTGCTGCTTTCCTGCTTCAATTCAGCGAGCAATGTCTTGAGCCTATCAAACCTGTGGTTATCATCACCTGGTGCGGCTTTGGATGATGTATCCTGGTGAGTGCTGTTTCCTGGCCCATAACGGTCCTCTTCATCAAGGCCGTCATTAGATCCAGGCACTGCGGCAGTATCTTTTGTCTTTCTCAGCACGCAGTGGTCCCTGCCTTTGATGACAAACCTTTTTTCCACAGAATATCCTGCAGATCTGGCAGCATAGAAAAAACCTTTGGAACTGTTCTCAGGCAGGTCTGTCTGCAGAAGTCCGTCTTCCTTAAGCACATCTCTCAGTCTAGAAAGAAGATTATCCAGGACAAGCTGCCGGCCTGAGCCGTAGAGCTGTGTCAACAGTCCTTCAACCTTTACTCCGTCATATCTTTCCTTACTCTCAAGAGCTGAAATGCACAACTCATCGACAAAGCCACCTCTATCAGCTGCAGGGATCCTGAAGATATCATATCTTACATTGTTCTTTGATCTTTGTTCAGGCCCAGTGAGGTCAGCATACGCAGGTTCGACAAGGATTACCAGCGTATCTTTTGTCTTGTGAATTTCTTGCATGTATAGGATATATTGGCTCTGATTTATAAAATTTTTCAATTTCATCACTAATTAGTGATTATATATATGGCTGACCAAAGGAGAAATGACGCGATGCACCCCTAAATCATTTATGAGCATACGCGATATCGATAAATTTCGCATAAAGGACAACAGCCTTTTCATGTGGCATGGATGCAAGATGTTCCTGTAAGAAGTATGATTCACTGCCAAGAGCGCTAAGCTTGCCATGAAGCGAGTCAGCCTCTGCAGTAGCTTCCTGCACAACATCTCTGGCGCTAACAGGGCTCTTCATGACTGTCTCTGCCACCCTTTTCTTGACCAGCCTGGTGATATCAGGATAACCGCTGACATCAACCTTTCCGAGATCGTCAGCAAGTCCCTGCATCACGTATGCAGGAAGCTTCTGCCTTGATACCACAGCATACTCAACAAGGCTGAGCACAAGATCATAATCATCGATGCTGCTGACCCTCCCGATATTACCTACCAGCTCGTCCAGACCTGCCTGTACAGAGATTCCAATACCTTCTTCAAGCGCAAAAGTCCTTCTCATGATGTCTTTGAGATAATCAGCACAGCTACTACTGTCCAACCGACCGTCATTCTCAAGCACATAGAAAAGGTTTGAAAGGTTGCCCACGAGCATAGTCAAGTAATGAGGCTTAGCTTTCACATTTGCCATCATGAGTACAAGACCTGCATTCCTAATGTTCTCCTCTGCACAACCCTGTTCATCCCTTATGAACAGGTTGCCAACAGTTATCTCTGCTGTTCTTTTTGACGTGCCTGTGTATGCCTCTTCCATAGCGCATCACTCTTCCACGATATCTTCAAGCAGGAATATGCCGTCCTCTCCTTTGTGCGAAGATTCTTCAGATTCATGGGAGGCAGGAACCCTCAGGCTCCATAGCTGGCCATCGTCTCCGTCAGACTCGTAACCATCTATATGATAACCATGCTCTTCAAGGAATTTCCCTATAGGCCGCACATCACCTGACTTGGGAAGAGTTACCTGGACCCTTCCGCCTTCACCGACAATGCCCTGATACCTTTTCAGGAGATTTGCAGCAAGCGCGTGCTTCTTTTCCTTTATAGCCTCATACACCAGCTTGTGGTCGCTGAGTTCAGAGAAATTTTGCCTAAAAGGCCCCTGGTACAGCTCCCGAAGGGATTCCTTGCTCAGACCAGACAGTGTCACAAGCACTTCAACACCATCAGGAGTTGGCAGTCCCATAACTGCTGTATTTGCCCGGGTAGCCCTTATCCTGGGCAGGTCAGGTACCCCCCTCATGATATAGGGCTGGAACACCTTTCCGTCAGTGGCCTTGACAAGCCTGGGCTGCTGTCCAGCAGGAGTCTGAAAAGTACTTGTTATATCTGGCTGGACAGTGATCCTCAGGTTCTGCCTCATAGCAGGATCTGAGCTGGTTCCTTTATACTGTGTCTGTTGTGTATCATACATCTTGTTTCCTCCGATCCAAACACCTTGATTCATGAATATCAGCAGCGGCTGCTGCATCCGAGGATACAGCTGCCGCTACTTATCTTAAACACCATCAGGGGATGGTTTAAGAGATCTTAAGAGATCACTGAATTTGCGATATCTTCATTGCTGGCATCTGTCCTCAGCAAAGCCCTTATATGATCCTCATCCATATCTACTGCAAAATCTCTCTTATCCTGCACTGCTTTTGAAAGGTCCCTTATCTGGTTCTTTATTACTGTCTTTTCTGCATAATCACCATGCTGGACAGCCAGGTACATCTTTTTCAAAAACCCCTCTTCCATATCTACAAACTCACTAGCAATGACCTGAGTGTCAAATACGTCTGCCTCGTCTATGAACATGATCTGTACAGTTTCGACAACATCGGTCGCCTCTATCTCAAGGCTCCTGAGCTCATCTATCCTTTCACTGGCGATCTCCCTCTGGGTGACCTGCCTGAGCACTTTATGAGTGATGTCTTTCTCGAATATCTTCTGCTTTATCTCTTTCTTAAGCACAGTCACCTGCCTGTTCAGAGCCCTGGCAAAGCTCCTGATACTGCCTTGATAGCCTGCCTCAGCTATCTCTTCTTTGGATATCATGTATCTGCTGTTTTCCAGGGTTCTTTCGGTGCCAGGAGCGCTATCCTGAAACTGAGCTGCTTCTGCGCCTTGGACAGTGTCCTCTTCTTCTGGTCTCCTGCTGCTTTTTGCATCTTTCTCATCATGATCATCAGTTTCATCCTGCAGGTGACCGTGATCCTTACTGTCAGGAGGGATATTGGAACCGTTCTCATCCTCATCCAGGTCCGCGGTTCCCAGTGCCCCTGTAGAGCGGCTTTGGCCTGATTTAGCCCTGACTGCAGCATGTTCCTGGTTTCCTGTCTGGTTCTCCAGTTCCTCATCAGATAATCTTTCATCATCTATATCGATGGTGATATAATCATCTTCCACTTTTATCTTGTCAGGGTTTGCTGTTGCCGCATATGCGCAAAGCAATAACAGCGCCAACCCGAACTGGATAGTGAGCATTGTCTTGTTCATTTGATCCTAACCTTCATTTATCGTTTGATCTTGATCTCTTTTTTGTCGCTTTATCGCATCATCTTTTTTTTCAGTATAAGTTCTATATGGCTGAACAGTATATAAATATATCACTGTACGGGAATGAACAGTTATGAACATCGCTTCAGAGGCAACCTGAAGCTATGCAGGCTTATTTAAGGCTCTTGAACCAGTCAGTCAGTTCTATATAATGCACAGTATATGTCTTGTCAACCCTGATTATATTCTTTCTTTCAAGGCTGTTAAGGGTGCTTGCAAGACTGCTCTTTGCCAGTCTGCTCTGCTTCTCGAGCTTATTTCTTTTAAGGCCTCCCTCATTCTCCAGGAGCAGGCTCAGGAGGATAGCCTCGTTCTTGCTCAGGGTCTTCATAATATGCTGTTTTGCCTTATCCATCTTCTGAGGCTTTCCTTTGCCTCTTTTCACCAGAAGGAAAACCAGGAAAAAGATTACAAAGACCATCACTGCTATGAGGATTATCAGGAAGGTATCATATCTTGTTATGTCTAGAGGTTCCTCTCCGAAAGTATATACTGCCTTGATAGTATCATTGCCCTCCAGGTTCCAGTTGATCTTAAGATATTTCATGTCTTGGCTTATCGATCCTGAAGGCTCTGTAGCGACGATGATAGCATTTGGAGGCAAAGAGACAGTTATCTCATTGCTCTCAAGATCCGGAAGCTCCGTATCAAAGGTCCACTGCTCACCTCTTTTGGATGTTAGCAGTGAAGTCCTGTAGACTATCATAGCCTTTTCAGTGTTCGGAACAGATACATCTATGCCGTTCTCAGCCTGCAAGTACAGCCCTCCTTTAACAGTAGGGTTTGAGACATCCAGAGGCAAAGGTATGTTGAAGGTGCCTTTTCCCTCAATCTGCAGGATCACTGCAGAATCCCCGTTCTCCTCTACGATTATATCATACACAGCTGATTGCGCATGAGCTGCAGGAAGAAGCATCAGCAGCATCAGCAGTGCGGTCAGTGCCTTTTTCATATTGGGAGCTGTAGGATTTCCTGTTTTAAAAAGCTTACGAAAAAGCCCTTGAAAGCGCTGCCAAAAGCAAAGTTTTTATAACTTTGCAAAGTACTGTGTCAAAGGTGAAGACAATCACGAACATCAAGGACATACTAACCAGATGGATCACAGACTACCTGAAAAATAAGGATATCCTGGACAAGAAGATTCAGAAGATCGAAAAGGGAGGCAAGACAAAGTCTGAACCACAGATACTGATACAATACCCTGAAAAAAAGCTATCTATATATGTGCAGCCCTTCCTTAAAAGCTTTGAGCCGATTCTCAAGAAAGAAAAAAAAGAGTCTCACATAGCTGTCGTGGTCCTGAACGTGCATGAGAATCTCAAGGTCCTGCTGGATGAGTGGAAGAAGGTGATAGGATATCCAAATCTTACAGTCTATTTTGTGAATCCTGATTCAGAAAATGAGAACAGATGGGTGATATATCCCTACACTCATAACATGTGGTGTGATGTAAAAAGCCTTAAGGCTGGGCTGATCTCGCTTTTTCAGACAGTTGAAGAATACGGCAGCTGAAAAACCAAAAATATTATATATATCAAAAAAGAGGTGCAGATTATGGACCAGAAACTCATAGATTACATCAAGAATGGTCTAGAAAAGGGGTACAGACCTGACCATATAAGAGAAATTCTCATAAGGCACGGCCACCAACCCAGAAGCGTGGACAATGCCATCAATTTTGTAAGGTACTACACTCCTGGAAGCGCTGCTGAGACAAAAGCCCCCCAAAAACTGCAAAAAAAATGGATAAAAGGGAAGGGACTTAACAAGACAGCTGTAGCTACAGGAGTCCTGGTGATACTGTTAGTGATATCGATACTTACAGTCTCGCTTTTCAGCAGCAAGAACGACAGGATCACCGGCCTCACTGTCCAGCTAGAGGAAGAGGAGCAGAAACAATCCGCAAGCCTTTCACAGCTTGAGCAGAAAAAATCGCAGATAGAGGAGCAGATAAGGATGATCGACAGCCTGGAGATATCTGTGGAAGAGAAACAGAGGCTTGTGGCTGAACAGCTCAGGAAGCTTGACCAGGTGAATGAGCAGATTGAGCAGGAAAGGCAGCAAACAAGGGACCTTCTTCTGGAGCAGGCCAACTATATTCTGAACAAGCAGCAGGATACGCAATAATCATAAGGTTTTTGGTTTAGGAAGTGAATATGAAAAGACTGCTGCTTCATGCATGCTGCGGACCATGCGCAACATACGCTGCTGACCTGCTCAGCAGGGAATATGAAGTAGAGCTGTTTTTCTACAATCCCAATATATATCCTGCAAAAGAGCATGCAAAGAGGCTGGAAAACACAGAGATAGTCAGCAGAAAGCTTGATATTCCTCTCAGCACAGGAGGATATGATCCGGAAAGATGGCTCAAAGCTGTGAGAGGACATGAACAAGACAATGAAGGAGGTCAAAGGTGCAGCATATGCTTCAGGCTTAGACTGCAAAAGACTGCAGAAAAAGCAAAAAAGAAAGGGTTTGATGCATTCAGTACAACCCTGACCATCAGCCCCTTCAAGGATTCTAGATGCATAAATAAAACCGGCAGGCAGGCAGCAAAAGATGAGGGTACCATGTTTCTTGAGCTTGACCTGAAGAAAGATAACGGCTTCAGAAAAAGCGTACAGATGAGCAGGGACATGCACCTTTACAGGCAAAAGTACTGCGGGTGCATCTATTCCATGCCTAAGCCCTGAAAAGCAACATAGCATCCCCGAGAGAGTAGAAC
>WJKB01000097.1 GCA_014729345.1 Candidatus Woesearchaeota archaeon | reverse complement strand
TTCAGACGCGGTATTCCTGGACAGTTCTTGTCCTCGTGATCATCTCTGAAAACCTTGTGTGGTCCTTGGTGAATATCATGTATGCTGGATCCACTACCCAGAGCACTACAAAAGGGAATACAGGAAAAATCCACATGTTCCTGACCAGCACCTGCCACAGCTTCAGGTCTCCTTTGACTGACTCAGCCCTGATATCCATCAGCATCTTGCCTATGCTCTGACCGAACCCGTATTCAAGGACCGTAAAATACAGGAACATCAGGCTCACCATTATAAATGTCACCATGAACATGATGTTTGCTGTCCCTTGGTTTCTGGCAAGAAACTCATAGGTGGCTGTAATCCCCTGCTGGGGCATCATGCCTGTAAGTATGTTCCTGAAAGGCAGCACAACTATCAGCTCAAGCACAAAGAAATCTACTATAAATGCGAAGAGTCTCTTCCATAGCATGGCAGGACCTTTGATTGTCCTGGCCTTTGCGTATCCTCTTTTCATTATGATGCTTCAAGAACATTTTCTATTTAAAGCTTTGGTTTAATCCTTGAATGCTTTTAACAAAAGCTTTTTAAACCCCCTCTCTTTCTGTTCTACAGATGTCAAAGAAAAAGGAAGAAGAGGCAAGAAGGGAAGCACTTCAGCAGCAGATAGTAAGGATAAGGCTGCCCAGAGGCCTTCAGAGCTTTGGTATTGTGGACCAGAGGCTCGGAGGCAGCAGGATGAGGGTCAGGTGCCTTGACGGCAAGAACCGGATCTGCAGGATTCCCGGAAGGCTCAAAAGAAGGCTATGGGTAAGGGAAGGAGACATAGTCATCGTCGAGCCCTGGGAGCTGGGCGGCGACGAGAAAGGGGACATCATGTACAAGTACACCAAGGCCCAGGTCCAGTTCCTGAAGAGGAAGGGTTATCTGAAGAAGATCGAGGAGTTTGAAGAGTTCTGATGATATGCTGTATCTGATCCTGTATGCAGCACTGGCGGCATTCTTTTCATCACTACTCCAGAATGGAAATATTTATATAATACTTTTGTTTTCAGATCATCCATGGGGGGAAGAAGCTACATAATACTCTTGATGATACTTTTCCTGCACTTTTTGGGAGTCATATTTCTGATCTTTGAGCTTACAGGTACAGAATTTCTGGTCCAGATGTTCTTGTTCTCTTTCCTGATGATAATCTCATTCATAACCCTTTACGGTATATTGCAGAGAAGGAGATGGGCATGGATATCAGCGATGTTCCTGTTTGCAGTCAATCTCATGAATGTGATGATGCTTTATTTCCTGCTGAACAGCATGCTTACGATCTTCTCGACAGTTCTGGTGGTGGATGTTATAGGCTTTGTAATATCAGTGATATCCATAACTCCCAATCAGGGTTATGACCTTAACCTTGATGTGCCTCCGCCATCTTCAGAAAGTTCAGATATCGAGGTTGAGGAGATAAGGCCCTACAGGATCCAGGCTTATGACATTGACAGGCCTGACTATGCTTCCAAAGAAAAGGAATCCCTTTCCCCTCATAACACAGAGGGCAGCCACAGAAAAAGGGACAGCAGAACAGGGCATGAAAGCAAGGCAGACGGCCTGACCTCTTTCTCAGATGTGATCGACCTGGATGCAGCAATCGGTAAGGCAGGCAGCACTGGCAGGAAAGCCAGCAAGACAGGCAGGGATACAGGCCGGAAAAGTTCAGCCAGCAGGTCCCGAAGCAGCTCCAGGAAATCCTCTGCTAAGAGGAAAAAAAGCAAGGCCAAGGCATCTTCAAAGAGCCGAAAGTCAAAAACCTCTGGAAAAACTTCTTCAACCTCTGGCAAGAAAGCTAAAAAAGGAGCTAAAAAAGGCAAGGACAGGAAGAAGCCTGACAGGGATACAGGAAAAAGCAGGAAAAAAGCAAGAAAATAAAGGTAAGATTTCTGAGGCAAAGTCAGGCAGTCGTAAGGGTTCAGGCTCAAAAGCTTCAAAAAATTAGGATCAATAGCTGAGTGCTTGGAATGGGTGCTGGTTCTTGTTCTTGTTGTATGGAAGTTCAGCGGCTCTGACTGCAGTATCTGCTGAGCAGTCTCTCCGGGCCCTGCTTTTCAGCAGGTTCAAGCCCGCCTATCCTTGCTGCCATATTCTCTATCTCATACTGCCGGAGCGGCCTTCCGCCGCTCTGCTCCACCCGCATCGCCCTTACAAAGATCCCCTTTACAGGCAGCGCGCATTCCATCTTGCACCTGTAGAGCTCTGATGCGTTTCCCATGGCATAGACCAGAAAAAGTGATGTATCTGTGTCATAGGCATCCACCCTTTGGGTTGCAGAGACATCCGGGAGCGAATCTGCAGCTGCATCCACTAGATCATTCAGCCTCACAGGGTCAGCTATGTCAACAATTAAATCTCCCTCTTCCTGCATTGTTATGTTCACGTTTCCCATTCTCTTAGCTGTATTGTGTGTCTCTGCTATTTTCATCACCTTATTCCTACCTTAGAATAGAACACCTTTTTTGGACGCCTGACCAGGCATTTTCATCAGGATACTGGGGTATTATTTAAAAATCTTACGGTCTTATGCTCTGTTTTCCCTGCGCTTGAAAAGAGCAGCTACCAGCATCACTGATCCGACTGTAAGGGCGCTGTCAGCAATGTTGAAAGCAGGCCAGAATGAGAAGCTAATAAAGTCCACAACATACCCCAGGAAGATCCTGTCTATCAGGTTTCCAAGCGTCCCCCCTATCACAAGCCCGAAAGAGATCTGGAGCAGCCTCTCATC
>WJKB01000096.1 GCA_014729345.1 Candidatus Woesearchaeota archaeon | reverse complement strand
TAAGTATCTTCCTGTCCCTGGGGCCGTCAAACTCAAGGAACATGATGCCCTGCCATGTTCCCAGGCAGAGTTTGCTTTCAGAGACGGGCAAAACTTCACTGCATCCTATCAGGCTACTCACAACATGCGCATCGCTGTTGCCTTCTGAATGTTCGTATCCTTTATCATCTGCCAGCTGATGCAGCTTCATCAGGATATCATGCTTAACATCCGGGTCAGCGTTCTCATTTATGGTAACAGCAGCTGTGGTGTGAGGGCAGTAGACCAGGCACAAGCCCTCTCTTATGCCCATCCTTGCCACGGTTTCCTGTATCCTGTCTGTGAGGTCTATCATCTGTTCTTTCTTTTCTGTCTTGAATCCCAGCTGCTCCATCATCTCTCGACTCCCATATGAAGGTGTGGATATCTATGCATCTGTATTAACTTCAATCTGGTTGGAAATCATGCAAAGATATTTAAAAAGGCTTTGTTTTTCTGCAGGATGTTATGGGACAAGAATCATTCGTGCTGGTAAGCCTGAAAGAGGAAAAGACCAAGAAGCTGGCGCAGGTCATAAGCAACCAAAGCTGCAGGGCTATCCTTGACTTCCTGGCAAAGAACGAGGCAACTGAGTCAGAGATCGCCAAGAAACTTAGTCTTCCCATGAGCACGGTCCACTATAACCTTAAGCACCTGCTGAGTGCAGGACTGGTATCTGCTGAGGAGTTCCACTACAGTCCAAAAGGAAAAGAAGTGCTCCATTATAAGCTCAGCAACAAATACGTGATTATAGCTCCAAAATCCACTTTCGGGATCAAGGAGAAGCTGAAGAGCATACTTCCTGTCGCGATAATCACTATTGCAGTGGCTGGGGTCATCCAGCTTTTCTCACAAGGGTACAGCAAGATATTGAGATCAGGCCCTTGGGGGTCGATACAATCAAGCGAAGCTTTCAGGGAGGTTGCTCCAAAGGCGACTGAAGACCTGGCAGCAGGCCAGGTCCTTTCTGAAGGAGGAGGTGCAGCTGCTGGTCTGGCAGAAAGATCCGCAGAAACTGCTTCTAACGTGACTGAGACTGTTGCAGAGAACGGCACCAGGATAATTGAAAGGACTACTGAAGTTGTCAGGGAATATACTGTAACCCGTAATATAGTCCCTGACAACATAGCCTTATGGTTCCTTGCAGGCGCTTTTTTCGCAATAATTATATACTTGCTGGTGAATCATATTATGAAAAAGAGATCAGGATTATAGGAAAAAAGAGGGATAACCATGATAAAAAAGATGATGTTGTCTGTTCTTCTTGTATGTTGTCTTACGGCTGCAGGATGCAAGCAAAAAGATTCTTCGGCTGCAGGTGCAGAATGCACTTCTGACAGCGATTGCGTGCCAGATGCTTGCTGTCATGCGACCGGATGCGTGCCGAGGGAACAGGCTCCTGACTGCACTGATATCATGTGCACCATGGAATGCAAGCCAGGAACGCTTGACTGCGGAGGAACATGCATCTGCGAACAGGGAGCATGTACTCCAATATATGTTGATACTGCAGCAGAATAACCCTGGAAACTTTGGACCGAACCTTAAAGAGCGGTTGCAGGTCAGGGTTGATCCCTGGAATCCTGTCGCTATAACTGTTTGACTTCAACTAAACTTGAAGCTTAAGAAAGGTATTTATAACTGGTATCCTTTTCCTGCTGTAACACGCATATCTATACAATGCGATCCCAAGGTGATAATATGAAAAGAACAAACACTGTTTTTGTGATCATGCTAATGTTTTCAGCTTTATTTGCGATTCCAGCTGCTGCAGATATCAACTGCACAGACACAGATGGTGGGATAGATTATACTGTTTCTGGAACATGTACTGACAATACTGGAACATACGAAGACAGCTGTTCTGGAAGTTCAGGACAGGCTGTGAGGGACTGGCACTGCGTAGACAACGGATGTGTTGTTTCTGCGGTAAGCAGATGCGACAGCTGGCACCCCGGAACAAAGTGCATCCAGGGTGCATGCGTCTCTGGCAGAAGTGATACTGTGATCGAGACAGTAGAGGCTTCTATCATCACCAATGGGATCAACACCCCTGCAATATCAGAAAACATATATCAAGGTAATGTTATCTTGAGATTGAGTGGAATAGGTCAGTCAGGTGGCCATCTCTTTTCTGATGCGATATACAAGTACGGTGATGCTCAAGGGAATGAACTGCCCGATATCGTGAGCCAGGATCCATTCCTTCTTTGCTTAAACAGGCAGCCGATCACCTCGCATATACAGGATATGCCTGAATACGATCCAGAACATGTATATGAGGTTGAGGTCAGTTTCAATGAGCCCACACAACTCGAGTTTGCGGTCTGTGACCTATACAGGACAGACAATTCAGGGAAGTATAAGATAGAGGTCCTTTATGCTGACCAGATCGATCCTGCTGATGTTTCAGAGGATGAACAACCATCCTGCAAAAGTATCAGGTATCTCCCTCCTGAAGATATGCACAGAGACAAACAGGAAAGGATCGACTACTGCCTGAATAACCGTGATCTTTGGGCAGGTCTGCTGAGTTTTGAGGAAGGAGATTATATCTGGCATGGATACTGCACCAGTGATCTTCACTATGTGGATGAGCATTATGTCGCTTTCGACCTGAGACAATGTTCAGTAAGCACCTGCACAGACACAGATGGTGGAAAAGACATGTATGCCAAAGGGACTGTCAAAGGATGGATAGATGATGGCGACCTTGCCTCAAGGACAGATGCCTGCGGAGGTGCTCAGGGCGACACGCTTGCAGAGTATTTTTGCGAAGGCAGGACTATCGTTTCTGCGAGGATTGAATGTCCTCATGGCTGCGAAAATGGAGCCTGCAGGACAGGGGGCGGTCCTGTCTGCGGCAACAATGAATGTGAGACCGAATGGGAAAGGGTCCACTGCCCAGAAGACTGTAAGGAAGGATGCGTCCAGGAAGGGCAATATACATCAGGGCCGGTATCACCACAGTACCAGACCAGCTGCTGCGCGGGGCTTGAAGAGTTTTATCCATACCAGGATATTGTCGGCGGAGGAGGGCTATGCTATGATCCTGATGATGGCAGTCCTGTCTGCGACGGTCAGGGCACAAGGTCAGAGGGATGGTATTATTCAGGTACCGGACAGCTGATCAGATATGCAGACTGCGACAATTCTGGAATCACAGACAGCTGCGGAGACAGCGTCTGTGAGGGATCAGAGCTGGGATCATGCGAAGATGACTGTGACGTTCCTGCTGAATACCTCCTGCTCAGGGATATCGGCGACTACAGCTTTGAGAGAGCAGGGTATCAGGATTCAGGAGAGTACGCGGGCGTAAGGACCTATGAGGCCATATACCGTTCAGCTTACCAGAAAGCTCAAGTGATAGTTGCTGAGTTTCTTTCCTCTGAGACAGCCGGAAAGGCTTTTCAGAGGGATATCACCTCGATAGGTCATGATACTATCAGGGTGCAGGGCCATGATATCTACCTGATTGAAGGAGGAAACACGGCAGCCTGGAGGCACAAGAACCTTGTCATACTGGTCCAGGGAAGCCGAAAGCTCTATCCTGCAGAGACTGTAGTGGGAAGACAAATCACAGGAAGAGCTATCGTAGGCAGGGCTATGGAGAGCGAAGCCATCCTGACTGAAACAAGATACAAGCTGACTCCTGGCGCGGATGTTGACGCGGATGTTGAAGTAGCTGAAGACATCAAGCCAGTGCCTGGTTACAGGATCCCTGCAAAGGATGTAGCGCTTGCGTATATCGAGAGATACCCTCCTATCTTCGGTGATTACAGGCCTATCTGCGGAAATCATGTCTGTGAACCAGGAGAAAGTCCTGTCAGCTGTCCTGCTGACTGTCCAAGCAAGGTATGCGAAACCTTTGAGGTAGACCCTGAAGCAAGAGAAAGATGCATCCAGAAAAGAGGCAAATGGGTCCAGGGAGAGGTGATCAACGGATGCCCTGTCCCTCCTTACTGTGTCGGGACAGGCGATGATCTTGATGAGCTAGAGAAACTGGCTATCATCATGAAGATGGAAAAGCTCAAGATAAGGATAGAAGAGATGGAAACCACTGCTTTGGGACTTGCTGAATACTACAAATCCCAGGACGACACAGAGAACTATGAAAGATGGAGCGAGGCATCGGGAAGTTTTGCAGAGCTTGTAGAGTACCTGGAAGATAGGGAGCAGAAGATCAGGTATCTAGAAGGCCAGGAACTCAAGGAACATGTTAGGGAGACGGTGAGGCATACAAAAGACAGGCTCAGAAGGATAATCAGCCTATTGCTTTCAGCCGCTATTGAAGAACCCTTACCTCTGGAGCCTTTCCCTGAACCTGTGGAACCGTCTGTCGAGGTACCTGAGCCTGCAGAAGAGGTCAACACGTCCTTATGAAAGAGGTGATCAGATGAGCAATGCGGACAAAGAAGAGGCAGATCGAGACAGTAAAGCAGGAAAGGGAGGCATGTATGAAGATATACCTCTGTCAACCCAGCATGATCCTAAATTCTGGATAATCATCGGCGCGATGATAGTGATCGCAGCCGCGCTTTACATGGGATACTGGGTAGGATCTGGTGCAGGAGTTCCTGATGAATCTCCTGATGAGGTGCCTAATATCACTTCACAGACAGAGGCTGACCAGGGAGCTGACAACATAGCACAGGGCATGGATGAGCTCTCTGATACGCTTGAAGACCTTGAAGAGCTGGTAGAGTAACCTTTATATATCTGGAGAAGATATGATGTTCTGAAATGAAAAAGAGAGTCATAGCTGTGACAGGGACCCCTGGTACAGGAAAGACCATCCTTGCAAAGAAGATATGCAAAGAATTCGGGTTCAAATATGTGGATGTCAACGAGATCATAGATGAATACGGGCTCAAGGAGTTCTATGACAGAAAGAGAAAGTGTTTTGCGATCGATGTTAAAAAGCTTGTGAAAGTGCTTGTCAAGCTGATCAGGGATTCTGAAAAAGATATTGTTGTTGACAGCCACCTTTCGCATTACATCCCAAAAAAGCATGTTGATCTGTGCATCATCACGAAATGCAGCCTGGACAAACTGGAGAAAAGGCTGGAGAAAAGGGGCTATCCTAGGAAAAAGATAAGGGAAAACCTTGACTGCGAGATATTTGACGTCTGCCTGAATGAGGCAAAAGAGTCAGGTCATGATATCAAGGTCGTGGATACAGGGAAAAGTTACAATGTGCTTGACCTGTTCGAAAAATAGTCATCATCTCATTCCAGTATCTCTATGCTGTCGACCTTGCCGTCCCCGTCGATGTCATATCCATGGACTATGCCTGACCATTCTTTCTGTCCAGTGAACCTGTCAAGAAGCTTTTTCCAATCTCTGGTCAGTGCGATGGCTGCGCTCCTGGTGCCAGAGAACCTTATGCCTGCGATAGCGATTATCTTGTATTCAGGATTATAAGGGTTGGTAATCCTGGCTATCATCCCTATCTCATCCTCTGTGTATGTATCCCTGGAAGATCTGATACCCCATGGCTTCTTTTCAGAGAATCTTGAGGGAAGGAAGTCGTTTATCCTGGCCATCACGAGGTTTGTTACAGGCCCGCCCACTACTATCAGGTTGTTCTTATGCTTCTTTAGGTCAATCTCAGTATCAAGCTTTACGCTGAACTGCCTGCCCTGCTCTGCGTAATTCCCCAGGAAAAGCGCAAGCGCGATGGCATAATGGCCGTCTCTTGCTCTGGCTTTGAACGGGCCGTGAG
>WJKB01000095.1 GCA_014729345.1 Candidatus Woesearchaeota archaeon | reverse complement strand
GATACGGAGAATGTGGATGCGGAGATACAGTGATGGGAGATGCCACTCTTGCACAAGACCTTGAATGCAAAGGAGCTGGCCTTGCTGTAGGTACTGATGATGTTGAGATCGACTGTGACGGACATACCCTCATAGGAGACGGCAGCAGCATTGGAATAAGTGTAGAAGGGCATTCAGGCATAACTGTAAAGAACTGTGGTGTTGAAGATTTTGAGACAGGTATCTATATCGAAGATTCAAAGGATAACATTATACAGAACAATGATCTAGTCTTCAATGAAGGCGAAGAGACAGGACTTCATCTTGAAAGCGTAAATGACACGACAATCACTGTCAATAATGTAAGCGACAATGTGAGAGGTATTTGGATGAGAGACTGTCATGGAAACACCCTTCAGGACAATGAGATCATGAACAATGATGACTCAGGGATCTATCTTGACGGTTCGACAGGAAACATCATCTCAGGAGGAGAGGTGGGCAAGAATAACCAGGAGACGCCGATAGATGTGAATGAAGCAGGGATCCTTTTGACTGATTCATCCACAGACAACACAATAACAGGAGTGTACATGCACAATAACTCAAATGGAGCAATATATATGAGAGAAGGGTGTGATGGCAATACCATCGAGAACAATGAGATCATAGACAACTGCGGCGACATAAGGCAGATATATGTAAGGGATTCTGACAATACCCTGATCAGGAACAATGATATTTTAGAAGGAACAGGACATGGTATCGAGATATGGTATTCGAATACAGCACAGATCCTTGATAATAAGATCAACGGAAACAACTGGTGCGGAATATACATACACGGAGGAGAAACCGTCACTTCCCATCATGTGATTACAGGAAATGAGATACATGACAACAATGAAGGGGGATACACAGGAGGCATCCACATACACGACGAAGACAATGTCACTATACAGCAGAACAGCATAAGAGCGAGCGCTGGCGCCAAGGGAGTGTATGTGCATGATTCTTCAGAGATATATTTCGACGATAACACATTAAAGAACGGAACGTACAGCATCCATCTCTATGGGGTGCAGAACAGCGAGATAACAAACAACGACATCTCAGGGTTCAGCACAGCAGGTGTGTATCTGGAAGACGAAGGAGATAAATGCGACAACCTTATCCAGGGAAACACCATAAGCAACACTGCAGATATGTCTGTCAGTATCTGGGTTGAGGACTCTTTCAACGAGATAAAGGACAACACTATCCAGTGTAGAGGAGAGATGTTTGCAGGAGACGGGCCCATGGTAGGGATCAATATCGGCGATCACCTCATGGATATGATGCTTGAAGGAGGCATGGATGTAGCTGCTGATGGAGATATGGGTGCTAATCTTTTTATCCCTGAAGCAAGTAGTATGGCAGAAGGCAATGTGCTTTCAGGAAATGATGTTTCTGGATGTGATTTTGGACTGTTCTCAGGCGGAGTACAGATCCTTGGCATGGAAAATGAGAATTACCATGACAATGCATTCGGAGCATGGATCTTCGGTTCCATGATCATGATGACCAAAGACATGCCTGTGGAAGAAGAGCATGACATTACACTGACAGACTCACAGATCACTGATAATTGCGAGGGTCTTATGCTGTTCGGTGTTGAAGACATGAGCATACAGGATACAGACTTCACAGGAAATGACCCTGATTCACAGGCGTTCTGTGCCGAAGAAGGAGAAATGCCGTTATTGGGAGGGCTTCTTTTGATGATGTCCCATATCGAGCTCCAGAACGGCAACTTCATCAACAATGGAGATTACGGTATCTATGAGGATGAAGGAGATAGCGTGCTGTGGACAGTAACAGAAGACATCCTCTGCCAGAACAACAACATCATGATGTACGGCTGGATCGTGCCTTTCGGAGGATGGATACAGCCTGATAACTGTAACATCACTGTCCAGGAAAGAGATCTGAATATATCTGCAGGTGAGCTTGGTTATATCCCCTACAGTTATATGAACCTTATAGGAGGAGATGGACCCTACCTGTTTGGAAGCCAGGAACTTAGTGTTGAAGGCTGGTTTTATGGAGATGTAGGTGAGGGGGCTCTTGAAGCTTCTTTCTACAACCAGAACCCGGAAGACGACAGTAGCTATTCAGGAACACCTCTTCCAAGATGGCTCAAGTTCAATATCCTTGGAGATGTTACAGTTGAGGAAGGTGAGATAACGATCTACTATCCAGATGCAGGCTCTCTTCAGGAATCTACCTTGAATGTACAGCAGTACGTCAACGGAACCTGGTCCAGGCCGGACCAGACATTGGATACGGCAAATGATTACATCCTTGTAAACATCACAGACCTGACAACATTCGGCATATTCGGAACAAAGAAACCCACACAGACCTCCAGTGGAGGAGGCGGAGGAAGTGGAGGAAGACAGGTCTCCGGAAGAGAGTGCATCCCTGACTGGGACTGCACCTACTGGACTGCATGCGCTTCAGACGGCACCAGATGGAGAAGGTGCACAGACTTGAACAAGTGCAACACTGATGAAGATATGCCTGAGACAACGGAAGACTGCACCTACATACCTCCTGAGCCTGAAGATAATGAGGATCAGGACGACAGCTCTGATGATGTGACTGGAGAGGATACTTCAGGAACAGGCAACAGCATAGGAGGATCAGAAACTGGCGGCAGCACAGGATCCAGAGGAGTAGGTCAGGCAGGGGGCTTCATGGGCATAAGCGGAACTACATGGCTCTGGCTGCTACTATTGCTGCTCGCGCTTGCAGGTCTGGGAGCAGGCATCTGGTACAAGAAGACCAGATAGATCTTTTTCTTTTTACTTATTTTTTTAATTCAAAGGTTTTATATATCACCATGGGATAACAAAAACCGAACTAATCCCCTGCCTAAATGCCGGAAATCAAGGATTGATTTCTGATTATCCTAGAAATTCACTGAATTTCTATGAGCCTTATCTTGAAAAATTCCACATAAATCTGAAATACTGCAGCAAACCTTATATCCAGGTTATCCCTGCTCTTTCTTCATCCTTTCTACTGTCTTCTTGAAAGCGGCTATCTGCTTATCAGTGAGGTTCTCGAACCTGAGATAGTTCCTCTTAATGTCTCTCAGGAAAGAGTTTTTCCTGTAGAACTCTTCTGGTATGTCAAAGAGCTTCTTCATCTCAGGATCCTCTATCTCCTGGTCAAGCTCTGATTTCTCGCACTCATAGCATAAGGGGTACCTGTCCCTCGAGGTTGTGAGTACAAAGTTCTTCCTGCACCTTGCGCATTTTTTCTTGAATTTTATGGCCATAATATCCCATCACAATAATCGACAATATATAAATCTTGCCAATGCACAGGAATCATGCCCGGACCGCCAGGCAATAATACAAAATGTTGCTGAACAGGCCCCGATCCAAGGACATCTTTCGTCAGGATGCCTTACTTTATCCTTATAGCTTCCAGGTTTCTCGGAGAGACTGTCTCTATCCTGTTCTGCTTATGCAATGAACTTGCAAGGTCAAGGCATCTTGAGTTCTCCCCATGGTTGACGATGACCTTCTTTGGCTTGGGATTGCACCTGTAGACAAAGTTCATCAGCTGCTTCCTGTCAGAGTGGGCAGTAATCTCTATCCTGCTGACCTCTATCTTCAGCTGGAGTATCTCCTGCGTAGCCCCTTTCTTGAAGGCGAACTCCCTCTCTCCTCTCTGGATCCTTTTTCCGAGAGATCCTTCTCCCTGGTAGCAGGTGAATATCAGGCTGTTCTTGGGGTTGTCGCCCAGATGCTTGAGGTACTCTACAGAAGGTCCTCCCACAAGCATACCGGATGTTGCCAGGATTATACAGCTTCCCTCTTCCTCGATGATCTGCATCCTCTCCTTCTGGCTCCCCACCCTCTTGAATATTTCGCTGAGGAAAGGGTTCTGGTCCTTGTGGAATATCTGCTTCCTTATGGTGTTGTTCAGGAACTCAGGATATGCTGTGTGGATGGCTGTAACATCCCATACCATTCCGTCGATATACACAGGCACCTTGTCTATCTTGCCTGTCCTTACGAGGTTCTCGATAAGTATCATGACTTCCTGCGCCCTTCCTGAACCGAGCACAGGTATGAGCACCTTGCCTTTCCTCTTAACTGTCTCGACGATATTGTCCCTCAGGACATCATCTGCTTCCCTCTGAGGAGGCATCACATTGTCTTTTCCACCGTAAGTGGCCTCGATCATCAGGGTTTCCAGCCTTGGGAAGACAGTGGCTGCAGGCTCAAGCAGGGCAGTCCTGCCGTACTTCAGGTCTCCTGTATAGACGAGGTTATGGAGCCCGTTGCCTATGTGAAGATGCACCATAGAGCTTCCGAGTATATGGCCTGCATTGTAAAGGGTTATCCTGACATCAGGAGTCACATCAGTAACCTCCTCATAGTCAAGGGTGATGGTATGTTTGACCATCTCCTTAATATCATCCTGCTCAAATATGGGCTCTTTGCCCTCATTTCTCATGATCTTGACATAATCCAGGAGAAGCAGGCTCATGACGTCTCTTGTAGGAGCTGTGCAGTATACTGGTCCTCTGTACCCGAATTTGAAAAGATAAGGCACAAAACCTGCATGGTCAAGATGTGAATGCGTTATGATGACCGCATCCAGCTCATTGATGTCAAACTCAGGGCTTTCCAGCAGAGGATAAGCCTCCTCGTCGCTTGCGACATTGACTCCGCAGTCAAGGAGTATCCTTGATTCAGGGGTCTGCAGCAAAAAGCAGCTTCTTCCTACCTGCCTGCCCCCTCCAAAGCAGCTGACCCTTATCCATTCGTTCTTCTTGCCCCTGATCCAGCCGTCATAGATCCTGTGGCCTGTCTTGTCCAGGAACTTTCTCCTGTATTCAGAGTTCTGGTAAAGGACCGCCCTGATGTTTTCGATAAGCTTTGACCTGATCGCAGGTGTCCTCTTGATGAGAGGAACCCAGAATGTCTTGTTCCTTATGTCCCTCAGGATAGATCCCTGCTTACCTATGGCAAGTCCGGGCTTTTCAGCCTCTATTATGACCATGCTTCTCTGAGGATCAAATATGACGTTGGCAAGACCTGCCTCCTTGGGGACTATCTGCTTTATCTCTTTCTCAGCCTTTTCCATGTCCATGCATATGGAAGGGTCAGGCCTGAGTTCTACCCTCTTCTTTATAGCATCCACTATCTCTTTTATCATGCCGTTGTTGTTAAGGAAGAAATCCTGGTCTTTTGTGTAAAGGACGATATTTGCCCCTTCAAAACCAGCATCGCTTATCTTATCATCCGGCAAATGCTTCATTACTTCTTTGATTATATCACTCATAATACCAACTCTAACAGAAAATATAGAACATTTATTGCTCTATTTTTGTATTCAACTCTTTTTCAATTACCTCTTGTACTCCCTCAGATGTGATCGTTACAACATTGATGCCGTTTCCTGAAGCGACATCCCTCTGCATCGCGGCGTTGACTGATTTTACTCCGAGATCGACACCCTCTTCCACTGTCAGATCAGGCTTGTAGAGAGTCTCAAGAACACCATATGCCATGACGCTTCCAGAACCGCTGCTGACAAAATCATCAACATCTGTGATGGAACCGTCTGCACCTATATCAAATATATAGAACCCCTCGCTGTCCTTACCTCCCATCACGAAATGGGAGATGCCAGGGATAACGCTGAACTTCCTTATATTGTTGTATACTATTGATGCAAGCAGGTTTGCAGCTTCGCTGACAGTATTTATCCTCTTTGTCCTTATGTTGTTTAGCTTCAGCTCTGCTCTGATAAGTTTAGTCAGAAGCTGGACGTCAGAGACAGTGCCTGCCATGGTCACAGCTATATCATCTGTGATCTTGACGATCTTCTTTACTTTCTTTGCCGCCACAAGGTATCCTGCTGTAGCTCTCTTGTCTGCTGCAAGCACGACACCGTTTTTACAGACAATACCGACAGTTGTCGTACCTGTTTTCATTATCTCTTCATCTTTCATTTTAATATCAGAATTCATTTTCAGAATACTTGCTTTTTAGTGGAGCAAGGTACTATTTAAATCTTTCGGTTTTTATTTATAAAGGGATGGCCAAAGTATATGCCGGATGCTTTAAAAGATGCTTTAAGAGGGATATACAAAGGGGAATGCTTTAAAAGAGTCAAAATGCTTTAAAAGCTGATCCTGATATTAGAAGCAGCCTCTCTCAGATTACCTTCTCTTCCTGTTTTTTCTGCTGATATGCATATCCCTTATGAGCACTTTTATCTCTTCGAGGTCCTGCTGCATATTGACGACCTCTCGTTCAGCTTTCCGGTTTACCATATAGTCCCTTTCAGCTTTTGCCCTGTCCCTTTGGGCCGCCCTGTTCTGGCTCATAAGAATGATGGGAGCCTGGATGGCAGCAAGACAGCTCAGCACAAGGTTCAGGAGTATGAAAGGATAAGGGTCAAAAAGGCCGAATATCAGGAAGACTGTGTTCAGGGACATCCATACGAGAAGCAAAGCAAGAAACATCAGTATAAATGTCCAGCTTCCTCCGAAAGATGTTATGGTGTCAGCCAGCTTCTGGCCGAGAGTAAGCTGATGCCTGTGAAGATGAAGCCTGTGTTCAAGCTTTTTCATGATGCTTCTCCCTCCCTATGACAAGCTTAAGAGCCCTGATAGCGACCTCTATCTGCCTCTTGCCAGGCTTCCTGGTGGTTATCTTCTGTATCCAGAGCCCAGGCAGACTCAAAAGTCTCACGATGCGGCTCTTTTGGAACCTTGCAGTCAGCTTCAGCAGCTCGTATGAGACAGATGCGATGACAGGTATTAGGACTATCCTGGCAAGTATCTTCACAAGGTTGCTTTCGCTTGTTATGAAAGAGAACACGATTATCGATATCACGAGAACTATAAGTATGAAACTGGTCCCGCATCTTGGATGCCTCGTGCTGAATTTTTTTACATTATCAGGAGTCAGCTTCTTTCCAGCCTCATAAGCATGCACAGCCATGTGCTCTGCACCGTGGTACTGGAAAAGGACATTCACATCTTTCATAAGGGATATCAGCAGCAGGTATGCGATGAATACTACAACCCTTATGACGCCGTCTATGAGGTTGAAGATCACACCCCTGGTCTGAGTCAGGGTAGTAAGGTAATAAGGCAGAATGATGAACAGAAGTATGGCTGCACCAAAAGCTATCGCCATAGTCCAGGCAACCTCCCACTTGCTGATCTTTTCCTCTTTCTCCAGCTGCTGGTCGGCTGACCATATCAGGGCCCTGATGCCAACCACAAGCATGCGGAAAAGGTTGACTATCCCTCTCACGAAGATGTAGTCAGCGAAATTAGGCATCCTCTTGAGTTTCTCCACTTTTGAGACGATCTTTCCTTTGCTTCTTACAGAAACAGCTACATAATGCTTTGATCTCATCATCACCCCTTCTATCACTGCCTGGCCCCCGAATGCCAGGTCCTCTTTTTTTCCCATATAGGACACAGGTAGAATTATTGTATAAAAAGGTTGCGTTTTATTTGCTGATACTGTTCTCAACCTTCTTCAGAACCCGGTCCAAAGCAAAGAACAGGTTCCTGTCAGTCATCTCTGCTGCAAGGGGCGAGCCCTTGTCTGAAACATTAGCATGCAGCTCAAATTGCTTGTTGTTGTCTATCCTCTTGAGCCTTACCTTCAGGCTCTCAAAGTTCGAGCATATCTCAGAATACCTTTTGGCATAGTTACCCACTATCTTCTTTACTATGACCATGGATCCCCTGTCCATGTCGCTGAAACCAGAAAGTTCTATGCTGCCGCCCAATTCCAGTATATCATCAGAGGTATCTTTTTCTTCCATTTGGGACCCTCTATATAGCAATAGTATAAGCATGAATAATATATAAATGTTTTGGAGAGGGCAGCAGCAATATCCGTCAACAGTGCCCTTCAAGCAGCAGACTTCAGAGCGGTAATTTCATAAAATTTATAAATCACAAGACAAAAAATTCCAGTCATGAGATACAACAGCGCAGCCATCGTGGGCCCAAGCGTGTCAGGCAAGACTGACGCTGCAATACATATCGCTAAGTCGGGCGGTGCAGGACTGGTCTGCTGCGATTCACTGCAGATGTACAAGGGAGTGAGAATAGGATCAGGATTGCCTCCTGAAGAAGAGCTAATAGGACTGCAGACCCTCCTTTACGGATGCCTGGATCAGGACCATGGGTGGCTGCAGGACGAGCAGTACCGCCAGAAAGCACAGGATGCAAGAAGATACCTTGCACAGCAGGGCATCCCGTCAGTGTTTGAAGGCTGCTGCCAAAGGTTCGCCTATGTGCTGGCTGAGGATACTCCTGCTCCAGAAATGGGAGAGATCCCTGTGTTTGTACTGACACCAAAGGACCTTGACATCCGGAGAGGGATAAGGCAAAGGGTAGGCGAGATGCTGGAGCAGGGACTTATAGACGAGCTCTATGAACTGATCGAAACCAAGGCGCATCCCAGGTGCTACGGCATCGTGCACAGAGGTTTCCTGCCCTATATCATGGGAAAAGGAAGCAAGAACGAATGCCTTAGAAAAACTGTCCGCAGATGGGAACAGTTTGCCCTGAGCCAGGTGGACAGTTTCATGAAAATGCCGGGCACAAGGATCCTTACAGACTCCTCAGCGTCTGAAAAGGCTGTCAGCGAGCTTGAGAAGATCCTGCTATGATGGGATCCTGCATCTACATATCTGCGTAATCAACCTTTCCATCGCTGTTCATAAGGCAAAGGTATGTCTGATTT
>WJKB01000094.1 GCA_014729345.1 Candidatus Woesearchaeota archaeon | reverse complement strand
CTCCTATCCTGTACTCTCCCTTTTCAGCGTCCAGGTTTCTTCCGTCTGACAGGTTCAGCTGAATCTTGCCTTTCTTGAGAGGCTTTTTACCTATAATCCTTGAAATCCTAAGCTTTGCTTCGTTTTCCGGTATCTCGATAGCATCAAGCCTGCACTTGGGATCCAGTATAATCCTGTAATGCTTCTTGAGCTTAGGGAATGAGATCACATCCATCAGTCCTGCGATGAACTTGGGCTCTATCCTCTCCTTGCCGTCTACATGAACCGCTTTGTTAAGGAGTATCTTCTTGACCTCTCTTTGCGATGCTGCTGTCCTAATGACATCCCTCAGTATCAGTGCCAGAGGCATGCCGAATTCCATGGGATGGGACCCTGGATTAGGTCTCATGACATATTTGATTCCTTTCTTCTTGATGTTCCAGGTCTTTGGGATTATCAGTCTTTTCAGATGTTTCTTTGCCATTTTATTTTACCTTTTTCTTCTTTCTGTCAAGCATCTTCTGCCTCTTCTTGTCATCCAGTTTCAGGTCTGTAATCATGAGGTTTGAAGGCTGCAGGGGATACATGATCTTGCTGCCGTCTTTCTTTACTGTCTCTATCCCTGTCACGTAGGCCTTGCTGTTCTGGAGGTCTATCCTGTCAACTGTTCCTATCTTCTTCCTGAACTGTCCCCTCATCACCTTTACCTTGTCGCCCTTCTTTAGGAAGATCGATCTTGCGCTGTGCTTCTTCCTCAGGTCCTTTGAAAGGTGTGCTGAGAGGAAATTTTTCTTTATATGCATAGGAGCGTTCAGTCTGTACTTGCGCTGCTTTCTTGGTTGCTTGCTCCTTATCCATCCTGATGAAAATTTTTGTTTCATTGTGTATCTTGTCCTTTCTGTTTTTCTTAGACTATGATCTTAGCAAGTTTTGCTACACCCGGCCATCGGCTGCATGCTTCTTTTGCGATAGGGCCCTTGAATATGGTCCCTTTGGGCGTGCCTTTCTCGTCCTTCAGCACTACTGCTGCATTGTCAGCGAACTTTATCCTTGTCCCGTCAGGCCTCTTATACTCTTTCTTCTGCCTGACAATAATCGCGTATACGGTCTGTTTTCTCATATCAGGCCTTCCTTTCTTCACGCTGGCCATGACCATGTCAGCTATCCCTGCTGCAGGCTTTCTTCCTTTGACAGTCTTGAGTCCTATCACTGTGAACGGTTTGATAACCTTTGCTCCTGAATTGTCGCATGCAGGTATCTCGCTTCCTACAGGGATTCCTCTTGTAATCCTAGCTTTGACTGCATGCATCACTCTTCACCCTTCTTGTCTTCTGGTTCTGCTTCATCTTCTTCAGTTGCATCCCCTTGACTTCCGGCACTTTGTTCCTCATCTTTTCCATCCTGGCTGCTCTTATCTTGGCCTTTGCCTGGTTTCTCTTGCGGCTGCTCTGCTTTCTTTTTGTCAGCTGCTTCTGTTTCTTCGCTTTCTCTTTTCTCCTCTTTCTCTTCAGGCGCTTTTCCTTCTTCCAGAGCTTCGGCCTTCTGCTGGTAGAGCACGTCTTTTCCGGTCTTTTCCACTATGACTGAGTTCTTTGTCTTGCTCAGGGGCTTGCATTCCGTTACTTTCACCAGGTCCCCTATCCCAGCGTTGATGCATTCAGGGTTATGAACCCTTAATCTGGTCCTTTTCTTAGCATATCTTTCATATTTCTTCACAGATACTCTCCGGTCAAACTCAACCGTGGCTGTGCCGTGGACATCTTTCGCTATGACAGTGCCGTTGAATTCCCTTCCTCTTGGAATCAGGTTACCATGTATCGGGCAGTTCTTGTCGCTGCATCCGCCTTTTGCTTTGGGTTTTTCCATTTTATCTTATCTCCTTGGTCCTGTCTTCAGGTCGTTTTGCGATATCTTCTCCCTTGATCATGATCGTCTTGTTATCCTTTGTTACCTTGAAGGTGTTTCCTTTTTTTATCAGTCTCTTGTCTCCTTCTTCTGTTCTTACAGTGAGCATGTTCTTGGTTTCGTCGATGATTATGCCTGAAATTCCTAAGTAGCAGCTGTTGCCGGGCTGCACGACCTTTATCCGTGAGCCTATCAATTCTCCGCGCAGCAGCTTTTTGCCCTTTTCCATTATCTTACTTCGATCGTCTCTGGTGCAAATCCCATATGAACCAGATAGTCTTTGACTCTCTGTTTGTGGTCGCCCTGAAGTTCGATGTGTCCTTTTTTTGCCGTACCTCCGCAGGCAAACTTGTTTTTCAGCTTTTTTGCAAGGTCCCTGAGGTCAATCTCCTTTGAGTCGATCCCTGAGATCAGGGTGTATATCTTTCCGAACTTTTTCTTTTCGCTCGACACAAGGATCTTCTGGCTTTCCTTGGCTATCGTCTCACAAACACATAGTTCTTTGGGGAGCCCACATTGTGGACATATTTCAGGCATTTATCCTCCTCGTTTTTTTTCCAGGCTTTTTTTCTTCAGCAGTATTCTCTGCCTGTTCACTGCTTTTCTTTCTGCTCTTTTTCTCTTCACTTGATGATCTGTCTTTGGTGTTGATATATGTAAGTATCCTTGCGATCGTCCGTTTTATCTCCTTGTTCCTTCCGCTGTTCTTTATAGGGGTGCCTGTGCTCCTCTGGGTGTTTTGCTTGACCCTCTCTTTCTTCAGTTCTTCAAGCTTTGCGTCAAGCTCTTCCTTGTTCATATTCTTGATGTCCTTGTATCTGAGTATGGGCATTTTTATTGTTCCTCAGGTTTATCTTCTTCTTTGTTTTTTTCTTCTGCTTCTCCTGTCTGGTCGCCTTCTTCTGCTGGCTCGGTGACTTTATCTTCAGCCTCGCTTTTCTTATCCCCTTCTATCTCTGCAGGCTCTTTATCTTCTGTATCCTTTTTCTTGTCTTCTTCTTTATTGCTCTCTTTCTCTTTATTTCCTGATGATTCTGATTTTGTCTTTTGCTTTTTCTTGGCTTTCTTCTCTTTATCTTCAGCCTTCCCTTCCTTTTTCTCGTCACTCTCTTCCACGACCGTCTCTTTCTCCTCAATCAGTTGTACGTTGTCAGGCAGCTTTATGTCAGGTGGCATGATCCTTACCTGAATCCCCACTATGCCAGATTTAAGATGGGCGCTGGCATATGCTTGTTTCACGCCTTCAACCGCTATGTCTCCGCACTTCTTCAGGTATCCCTGGTAGAACCTCCATCTTTTTGACCTGCTGCTTGGTATCTTGCCTGTGATCAGTATCTCTATGCCTAAAGCCCCTGAATTCATGACATCTGCCATGGTCCTGTGCCCTACTGCCTTAAACTTTCCTGAACCGAACTTTTCCAGGGAGCTTGCGATCCTTTCAGCGATTATCCTTGCGTCTTTGTTTATGTCCTCAACTTCTGTTATCTCTATCTGTGGGTTGTCGAGTTCAAATCTTTTCTTGAGTTGCTTGGTCAGCTCTTTTATGTTCTGGCCTTTCCTTCCGACTATCAGGCCCGGTCTTGAAGCATGGATCACTATCTTCTCTCCAAGAGGGGTCCTCTGTACTTTTGTATGTGAATGTCCTACGTTCTTAAGGTTATCGGAGATGTACTCCTGGATCTGGAACTCTTTCATCTTCTGTGCTACAAACTTTCTTTCGATCATTTTTGTTCTGCTCCTTTGGCCTGGGCTTCCGGCTTCTCAGGTTTTTCTTGCTGTTCAGGCTTTTTGGGTTCTTTTGTCTGTGATGATCCTGATACTGTTGGTTTTGACTCTCCAGTCTTTTTCTCCTCTTTTGGCTCTTCTTTCCTGGCAGGCTTTTCTGGAATTTCCTTGTTTGTCTCTGTTTTTTTGTTCACAGTTGGTTTTTGCTCTCTTGCTTTTTCCTTACTGCTGCCTTCTTTGCCTTTCTTGACCTTCTTTGCCTTTTTCTCTTCAGGCATCTCCTGTACCACTATCTCTATGTGGCATCTCTTTGATTGTCTTCTTCTCTGTCTTCCATATCTCCATGGCCTTGAGGCATTCTGTGCATTTATATGTGTTATTGTCAGCAGAGAGGTGTTCAGCCCCTTGAACTGGGCGTTTGCCTCAGCGGTGTTTACGAGCTCAAGTATCCTTGAGCATGCCTTTACAGGATATCTTCCTGCAGCCATCCCTGGCTTGTGTCCGACATCATTGTTAAACCTTCTGAATGGTATGGCTTTTTTCTTTTCTATGGCATCCTGAAGGATCTTTTTTGCGCTTTCCACGTTTTTGTTCCTTATATGGTTGCATATCTCGATACTCTGCTTGGTCGATATGGGAAGAGCTACCCCTACTGTTCTGGCCATATGCTCCTTATCGAATTTTTGCATCGAGTATTTGTAAGGCATCTTTATCCCTTCATGTCTTTTGATTTTTTTGTCTTTGGCGTCATAATCCCTTTTTTCTCAGCCTGATCACTTGACCGCCACGCTTACGCTTGATCTTGTGGCTCCGACTCCTGGGGCGCTGTGTGACACTCCTTTCCTTGTTGATGTGAACTCTCCAAGACAATGTCCGACCATCTCCTGCTGTATCCTTACAGGCTCGAAACCTTTTCCGTTATGGACCCTGATGGTCACGCCCACCATCTTTGGAAAGATTATCATCTCCCTGCAGTGCGTCTTTATGTTGGAGTCTCCCTTATCTATCCTGCTCATCAGTTTTTTCTCTTTCTCTGTCCATCCTCTTTTGATATGTCTTCTCTGTCTTGAGGGTATCAGTTCTGAAAAGTCCTTTATGCTCAGCTTATTGAGCTCTTCGATCGAAAGTCCTTTGAATACGAATTCTTTTTTGGCCATTTTTTACCTCTTTGTCCTTCCTGTCCTTCTTGGTCTCAGCTTTCCGACCTTTCTACCAGGAGGTGCGTTCTTTGGTACGATGGTCGGTTTTCCCTTGTGGTGACTCTCGCTGCCTCCGAACGGATGGTCTACTGCATTCTGCGCTACGCCGCTAACTTTCGGATAAAGCTTGTTTTTCGCTTTCATGGCATGGAATCTTGCTCCTGCCTTGACAAAAGGTTTCTCTGTCCTGCCTCCTGCTGCTATCACTCCGAGGGCTGCTCGGCATTCAGGCATGAACTGCTTTTCTTTTTTTGAGGGCAGCACCACAATGACCCTGTTCTTCATCCTTGCAGTAACTTTTGCGGCAGCTCCCCCGCTCCTGCAGAACTTGCCTCCATCTCCAGGATGGTTCTCGATGTTGAATATGAGTGTACCCTCAGGTATGTTCTTAAGAGCCATCACATTGCCTGGCTTCAGCTCTGTACTGCCGCCAAAAGTTATATCTTCGCCTACACGCACGCCTTCAGGGGCTATCTGCATGATCTGTTCTCCGTTGTCGAACCTTACAACTGCAAGAGGCGCAGTATGTCCTGGACATTTGACAAGATCTATTATCTTTCCGTTCAGCTCCTTATCACCAAGTTTTGGGAACTTCACTTTTCCCTTGTACCTGTGAGAGGGAGCCCTGTATCTAAGGCTTCCCTTTCCTCTTGCTTGCTGTATAAGGTTTTTTCCCATCTTGTCTCTCTTCCTTTTCTTTCTTTATCACATCAGTCCGAGGTTTGTCGCGATGTCGATTGCAGGTGTTTCAGGACTGAACTTCACATATGCTCTTTTCTGGCCTTTTGATGTGACTACAGTGTTTATCTTGACCACTTTCACTTTGAACATCTTCTCGATAGCCTTTTTTATCTCCTGTTTTTTTGCTTTTCTTGAAACCACGAATATAAGCTTGTTCTCCATGTCCATCAGTTTTATGGACTTTTCTGTTGACAGAGGATTAAGCACTATGTTATAG
>WJKB01000093.1 GCA_014729345.1 Candidatus Woesearchaeota archaeon | reverse complement strand
GTATCACACTATAAAGAAATTAAGCTCAGGGAGATAAAAGAACAGAGATTTGAAGTATTTGCAGCACAAAAGCAAAACCTTGATCTTGGTCTTTACTCTAATGAGCTAAAGAAAGTTTTTGAACTCTTTCCGAAAGACCAGATAATGGTTATGGTCCTTGAAGATGTCAAAAGAAACCCGGAGAAAGTCGCAGAGAGCATATACAGGTTTGTATCTGTTGATCCTGAATATAAACCAGATACAAAGCCCCAAAATGTCACACCTAAGATCAGGTTCAGGCGACTTAACAAGGTGAAGAACCTTTTCTTTGATCTGCCGATATATGCAGGAAAGACAATCTTAACCAGGAGGATGGTTGAAAGGCTCAGCAAGTCACAGTTGATGAAAGTCCACAATCTTTTAAGAAAAAAAATATCATTGATGCTTGTGGATAAGAGTAAAAGGTTCTCGATATCCGGAAGCAAAAAAAAGGAACTCATGAGTTATTATGCTTCGGATATCAAGAAGGTCAAAAAACTGACAGGGCTTGACCTGTCTGTATGGTACAAAGACAAAGCAATGGAAAAAGATGAATAAAGTAAAGAACATTAGCCCTAAAGACCTGCTGGTCAGGAAGAGAAAGAAACAGCCTCTCAAGGATTTCAGGCTTGACTTTATAGGTGTAGGATTTCCAAGGTGCGGAACCACATGGGCAGCACATATACTAAGGCAGCACCCTGAGATATGTTTCTCAAAGGTCAAGGAAGTCAAGTTCTTCAATAAGTATACATTCAGCGGCACCCTGAACACAAGCTTTGAAAAGGGACTTGCATATTACAGATCTTTCTGGCCAGATCCGCTGCCCCAAAACAAAAAGTTGGGAGAATTCACTCCTCTTTGCATGGATGAGGATGCCCCAAAAAAGATAAGGCAACTGTTCCCTGACGCCAAGATAATCATATTCATGAAAAACCCTGTCGACAAGGCTTTTTCCCATTATTTTGGCAGCAAGCTATACAGTTCAGAAAACATGAGTTTTGAGGATGCTCTCGAGAAAGACAGAAGCATCATGAGAAGGATGAACTACTACAAGGAACTCAAATATTATTATGATACATTCCCTGCTGAACAGCTAGGAGTTTTCCTGCTGGAGGACGTGAAAGATAATCCTTACAAGATTGCAGAAGAGCTTTATAGGTTTATCGGTGTCCATAGTAGCTTCAGGCCTGATGTAACACCCCAGAACAAGACACCCGCAATAAGGTACAGGAAGCTGAATGCTTTGAAAAACTTCCTTTTCAACCTTCCCATCAAGACAGCTCATGCAATCAGGCCTGTCATGGGCGAGAGGGTATTTATCAAGCTGAGCAACTCAAGCATGGTAAAGGCTTATGACAGTACTAGGAGAAAGGTATCAAGAATGTTCCAGGTAGATGCAAAAAAACCTGCAATCGATCCTGAGACAAGGAAACAACTTTACCTGCATTTCAAGGATGAAATAGATGATATCCAAAGGCTCACTGGCAAGGACCTTTCTTGCTGGAAAGAGGGTTGACACAAGACCCAGAGCAGCGTTTCTCATTTGTCAGTGCATCATTTCCAGAGTCAAAACAATAAATATATAAATTCTCATCATTTTGGCGTATTGCATGACAACTTCCAAAAAGATTGCGGGGAATACGGTCGTTCTCTTCATGTCAAACCTGCTGACGCATTTTATCTCATTCCTAATCATCGTGTCTGTTGCAAGATATCTTGGAGATGTCGGGCTGGGTAAGTATTCTTTTGCATTCTCATTTATGCTGATTGTATTCACAGTTGGAGCTAATTTTGGCGTAAACACGTTAATCATCCGGGAGATTGCCAAGAAAAAACAGCTTGTAGAGAAATATCTTTCCAACTCGCTCTCTGCGCTTGTTCTACTTAGTTTGCTGGCAGCGGCTGTAGGAACAATCATAATATACTTCACCAGAAGCGACATTGAGATAACTGTAGTAGTGCTTCTCGCAGGTATAACTTCTATCCTGGACAAGGTCAACAATGTATTCAAAAGTGTCTTGACTGCTTTTGAGATGATTCCTTACATATCTGTAATAATGGTGGTGGAAAGGATTGTTGCATTAGCAGTTGCTCTGTTTGTTCTGCTCTCAGGATATGGTATAATCATGTTCATGCTTGCTTTTGTAATCTCCAATCTGATAATGGCAATAGTATATTATATCGTAACCGCAAAGAAAATAACCATCCCAAGGCTCAGTCTTGAGCTTGATGTCTGGAAAAGACTCTTTATCAAAGGCGCTCCTTTTTGGTTCACAGGCATGTTTACAATCTTATATTACAGGATAGATAATGTCATGCTCACCTATATGAAAGATTATGCTGTTGCAGGTTGGTACGAGGCATCTTATAAGATCCACCGCACCCTAACTATTTTCCCTGCTGTTATAATGACTGTCATATTTCCAGTGATGTCAAGGCTTCATGTCAAGTCGAAAAAATATCTGAGATTCCTCTACGAGAAAAGTTTCTACTATCTTGCTATCATAGCGTTTCCCATAGCAGCAGGAGTAACATTCACTGCAAAACCTGCGATAGAAATAGTATATGGGCAGCCGGGGTTTTTACAGCATTCGCCTATAGCACTGCAGATAATCATCTGGGGTCTGCTGTTCCTGTACTTTAATCTTTTGATGGGACATCTGCTCAATTCCATTGGCAAGGAAAAACTTTTCACCTTTTCAGTGAGCATCGCTGTTGTCTTCAATGTAGTCCTCAATCTCATACTGATTCCGATATATAGCTATATCGGCGCAAGCATCGCCACTGTAGCGACTGAAATCCTAAATTTCTGCATGCTTGCCTTCTGGACCAGAAGAAACAACTACAGGATCAATTACCTCAAGGTCATCATCAAGCCTTTGATTGCAACCGTTGTCATGACCATAGCCATGTTCCTGCTTTACAGGAAGATGCATATAATCATATTCATAGCGGTTTGCGCAGTTATATATGGCATCAGCCTTGTACTGCTCAGAGGATTTGGAAAGGATGAGAAGAATCTCATAAGACAGTTTCTTCCCCCTTACATAACCGTCAGGTTCTTCAAGGAGTAAGATATCACTCCACCTTCAGCAGAACCGAACCCTCATTGCTGAAGACTGCCTGGAAATTGCCTGAATCAATATAACGCTGCAGAAGCTCGTTTGACTCGTTCACGCCTTCCTGCTCTATGATGTGCGAGTCAAACAGCGCGTACTCGTACCTGTTTCTCTTAAGGAAGTCATACACATTCTCAACATCCCTGTCATACCAGTCACTGTAATCATTCTCTTCCTCGCACCACCTGCAGAAGAACTTGTCAAGCCCTATTATCCTTTCGCCTGCCCTGCCTTGCCTCTGGCTGGTGAAAGGGAATACCTTGGTGTCAGGCGGAAGCTGGGTAAGCGCAAGATAGCCCTGAAGTTCTTCTGCATTCACCCATCCTCCTCCAGGACCCCATTGCCCTGTGTTGACTTCCCATTTAGCATCGCCTGATGTGTAGAATACCATGAGCAACAGCAGTATGACAAGCCCTGTCTGGAGCATCCTGTTTCCTTTCAAGAACTGCTTAAGCATCTCAGCTCCTTCTGCTGCCAGCAGTGCCACTGCCGCAGCAAGTATAAGCCAGAACCTGAATGAGAACAGGGCAAAAGGGCTCCACCAGTGCATCCCTCCGTTGGCTCCCAGGTACGTGAATGCAAAGAAGAAAAGCGCAAAAAGACAGTATTCCCTCTTCTTTTCGGTCTTTCTCAGCTTAAGTGCAAGGTAGATGATCCCAAGCACAGCAAGGCTCATTGCCACAAAGCCTATCGCTATGGAGACATTCATCATGCTGGCCTTCTCTGTTATTGTGAAGAAATCAGACAGGGTATAGACCCCATGCTGCCTTGTAGCTGTTCCAAGCATCCCCCAGTATTCTGTGATGGAAGGATGCACATACTTCTCCGGGGAGACATAATCAAGGGGATATCCCTGCATCCCCCATTTGTACATGTATCTGACACTTCCGTACCTGACCAGCATCGGCAGCCACCATACCAGTGAAAGCAGGAATCCTGCAACAGGCGCAGCGAGCTGATACCAGTCTATCTTTTTCCTGACAATCGTCTTGATGACAAAATAACCTGCTATCAGTACAGCAAACTTGATAGACTGGGTCTCCTGGGTAAGAAGTATGCCTGCTATGCTGAACGCAGCAGGTATTATCCAAAGCCTGTCCTTCTCGATCCTGTTGAACGCATATAGGGCTGGAAAGAATAGGGCTATCACAAGTGTATGCGACCAGATGAAGTGGGTGAAATACGCAGGGAGCATCGCCAGCACAGCAGTGGCAAAAAGCGCCTTGTTCGCGCTGCCCATGACCTGTTTTGCAAAGAAATAGAAGAAAAGCAGGCCCAGGCAGATAAACATGGAATTGAATGTCTTGAGCACGTCGCTTATTTTCTCAGATGTCTGCAGCAGCAGACCCATGATCCCATCATAGTTTGGAGGTCTTGCATCGATATAAAGGAAGAAATTATCTTCGACACTCTCGTATGCTGTCTTTTCTATCGATATGTATTTTGCTCCTGATGCATGGCTCCATGGATCATCATCCTCAAGATAAGGGTATGAGAAGGCTCCGGAAAGGTACATGTTCAGAGAGACTCCGAATATCACCAGCAGAAGCAGTATGTTAAGACTGGGCATCCTGGCCTTTAATCCTGATCTGATGTCCTTGTACTTGCCTGTGCGCAGGACATGCACTAGTGGTCCCAGGACAGCAAGCACGAGAAATATCCTCCAGTCGATAGGTATCTTAAGCAGGCTGAACAAGGCGAAAAGGAATCCCATGAAAGCAAGGCCGTAGCCCAGCCTCATGATATTCTTCTCATAGATGTTCTTGCTTTTGTCAAACCAGGACAGGATGAACCCGAATCCCCAGGCATAGACGAAAAATAGCAATATTGTCGATAGTTCCATCAAAACACCCTTATAACCCCAAATACCGAAATCTATTTAAATAACTTTCCATAATATGAGGTCATGAAAGCTGTAATAACTATCCCTGCATTCAATGAGGAGAAGACGCTTCCGGATGTCCTTGAAGAGATAAAAGGCGTGATGAAAAAGACAGGTTATGACTACCAGATTCTGGTGGTTGATGATGGAAGCTCTGACAAAACATCTGAGGTGGCAAAGAAGGCAGGAGCGGCTGTTTTTAGGAACTCTCATAACAAAGGGCTGGCTGAGACATTCAAGGTTGAGATGCAGCAGTGCCTTGAGATGGATGCGGATATTATAGTGCATACTGATGCAGATGGGCAGTATGATGCAAAGCATATCCCTGAACTGATCAAGAAGGTTGAGCAGGGCTATGATCTTGTGATCGGAAGCAGGTTCCTTGGAAAGATAGAAGCCATGCCCTTTATGAAGAGGCTGGGAAACCGGCTGATGTCCAGGGCCATAAGCATGCTTACAAGGACAAGGATAACAGATGCAACCAGCGGTTTCAGGGCATTCACAAAGGATGTTGCCGGGGAGATAGACTATATCAACACCTTCACATATACGCATGAGCAGATCATTAGGGCTGCCAGGCATAACTTCAGGATAGCTGAGATACCCATATATGCAAGAAAGACAAGGCCAAGCAGGCTTTTCAAGTCATCGGTCAGGTATGCTTTCAGGTCATGGCTGAACATACTGAGGATATACAGAGATTTCGCCCCTCTGGGTTTTTTTGGACTCCTCGGAGCTTTTTTTATACTTGCAGGCATGGGCCTGGGTATCTGGATAGTTGTGACCCTTGCCCAGACAGGTAGTGTGGGAGGAATCCCCAGGGTCATTCTTTCAGCGCTTTTCCTGATTACAGGCGTCCAGATCATCATCTTTGGGTTCCTGGCAGACATGCTCAGGAGATGACCTGCAAAATACTTAAGGAGCATACTTAATGAAAGGGATAATCAAAAAATTTTTGAGGTATGTTATCGGAATCATAATACTGATAATACTTATCTCAAAGGTGGATCTCGATCTTCTGAAGGTGATAATATCAAGCATCCAGCCGCTATACCTTCTGCCGCTGGTTTTTTTCAGGTTCCTTGAGATAGTGTTCGCATCAACCAATCTAAAGATCCTTTTCTCTGCTGTCAGAAAGATAGGATTTATGGACATGCTCAGATATCAGATCGTCAATTTTGTCGGCTCTACCATACTTCCTCTTTCTGCTTCAGCAATACCTGTGATGTACCTCCTTAAGAAAAAGCATGATATCAACTACGGGATATTCACCTCAACTTTCGTGCTCGACAAGGCTATCACCTTTTTTTTGACACTTACAGTGATGTTTTTTGCTTTTGTGAAGTTTTATGATATCAGGACAGCAGGATTCGTCTTTCTTGCAGGGGCCGCAGCCCTGCTGGTGCTTTACATGCTCTTCTACCTTAGGGCGACCAGAAAGATTGTGATAAGGCTGGTTCCAGAAAGATATCTGAAGCATCTTTCAGGCATAACCTCGCATTTCAGGACCATGATACGCTCTCACTGGCGCTTAATACTACTTAACATGCTTTCCACTGTCGCTGCCCTGATCGCAGGAGGCCTTATGCTGATGTTTGCTTTCAAGACCCTGGGTACTGACGTCTCGCTTATCAACACTGTCCTTGTATCAAGCATCGCAAGACTTGCGGTTGTCTTTGCCATCACCCCGAGCGGTATCGGCATAAGACAGGCTATCGGAGTGTATCTTTTCACTCTAGTGGGAGTGCCCCTTACCATAAGTCTCGCCATGTATCTCCTTGTGCTGATCGTCAAGCATCTGCTTGCCATATCCTTTTCTTTTACCGCCAAACTCTCATAAGTACTGTCGTTTTTCCAAGGATATCCACCTGCTGACCATGCAAAGATTACCAAAAATATTTAAAAGACAGCAGAAAGCAGTTACGTGAGATAAAATGATCAAAAAAAAGACAATATTCATAATCTCTGGAGGGAGGACAGGAACAAAGTTTTTCGCAAGGCTTTTTCAGAAAGTACTGCCTGACTGCGTATCTTGCCACGAGCCTGACACCCTTTATCTTCGCAGCTTCAGCCTTGAGCATTACCTTTTTGTATTCAGGCATTTTGGTTTTTTCAGCTCAGGGTTCGGCAAATTGTTCGGAAAAAGAGGCATGAGGTCGCTTTCAAACCACAATGTCACTGGAACAAGAGCAAGAAAGGATATTGTAAATTCCTTGAGGAGACAGAGGGAAGATTTTGTAAACAGTTTCCCCCAGGAGTTCTATGTAGAGTCAAACAACCAGCTCTACGGACTTGTTGATATTATACCTGAGGTCTTCAGCAACTACAGGATAATCTGCATAGTGAGGGATGGAAAAGACTGGGTGAGATCAAGGATGAACCATAAGATATGGTTCTCCAGGACAGACATCATGAACCTTTTTGGAAAAAGACTGAACCCCCATATGTTCAGCCATGGGCAGCAAAAGTTTCAAAAAACTTGGAACAGGATGTCCAGATTTGAAAAGATCTGCTGGTCTTGGGTGCAGATAAACAGGTTCCAGATAGAGATGGCAAGAAAAGACAAGAATGCAACCGTGGTCAGGTTCGAGGATATATTCAAAGCAAAAGACAGGTACAAGAATCTTGAAAAGCTGCTGGAATTTGCTACATCCATGGACAACAGGCCGATATTAGGTTCATGGAGGGGAATTCTTGAAAAGAGGATCAATGTGTCCAAAAAGGAGGGAGGATTCCCAGGATACAAGCATTGGAGTGATGAACAAAAAAGACAGTTCCACGATATCTGCGGCAGTCTCATGCAAGAACTGGGATACAAGTAAGGTTGGTGAGGATAAGCAGCTGAAAGTCAGAACTGCTCATAGTAGATGTCAAGCATCTTTACACCAAGATATCTCATAAGCCTTATCCTGGATCCCATATAGAGAAGGTAGCCAAGAGGTCTGCCAAAGTTTTTCTGTAGTATGTACTTTTTGGATTCCTCTGTGAACTCCTTGTATACCTTAATCCTGTCTTTCAGGGGAAAGTCTTCTGTCTCGAACGCAGGCCTGATAAGGTCTGTGCCTAAGGCCCCTTTTGTCTGGGAGAAATCTGTGTGGATGCTTTCGATGGGCACAAGCAGTTTTGCGTTCTCCTTTACCCAGTCATACATGTCAGTGCCTGGGAAAGGGATCAGTTGTCCCATCTTCGGCATATCAATACCTGTTTCCCTGAAAAAATCTATGTATTTGCGTTCCTTCTCATATGTTGCGCCTGGAAGTCCTGAGATAAATGGCGCCTTGACTATCAGTCCTGCCTTTTTTGCTGCTTTTATCGCTTTTCTGGCCTGTTCGACTGTAAAAGGCTTTCTTATGTTCCTCAGCACTTCATCATCTGCGCTCTCGATGCCAAAATAAACCACGATGCATCCAGAGTCCTTCATCTTCTTGAATATTTCATAATCACCTCTTGAAGGAAGGAATCCCTGCCCCACAACCCATGTTATGTTCAGACCTCTCCTGATGATCTCATCACAGATCTCAGCAACCCTGTCGCGGTGGATAGCAAAATTGTCATCCATGAACTGAAAGCTCCTTGCGCCATATCGCTTATGCATGAATTCCAACTCATCAACTACGTTGCTGGCTGATCTTACCCTATAGTTTCCGTTTATCTTTGTGGAATCACAAAAGCTGCAATGGTAAGGGCATCCTCTTGAGGTCATTATCGCAAACTTGATCTTTGACGGATCCTTCCTGTAATTCTTAAGAGAAAATAGGTGCCATGCAGGGAAAGGAAGTTTGTCAAGAACCTGGATGTATTCGTGCGGATTCGATATAATCTTTCCATCTCTCTTGTACGCCAGGCCTTTGATATCTTCGTAGTCTTTGCCTTTCTCCAGTCTTGAAACAAGCTCTCTAAAAGAATGCTCTCCCTCGCCTGCAACTGCAAAATCAACGTACTCAGGGCTGAGCATCTTTTCAACAAGCAGGGTTACCTCTGGACCTCCTATGACATTGGTAACCCCTGGCAGCATGGTCTTTGCTTTCTGCATTAGCTCTTTGGCCTGCTTCAGTACAAGAGAAGTGAGTGTATAACCTACAAGTTGAGGCTTGAACTCTTTGAGTATATTTTCAAACCTTTCTTTACGCAGCCTTGCGTCAAAAATCCTCACTTCATGGTCTTTTTCCAGCACTGCAGCAAGATAACCTATCCCAAGAGTTGGTCTTTTAGGTATGTAATTCTGCGCGATATCTTCCGGCTGTACAAGCAAAACTCTCATCTGCGTGAGGAACGACTCATCTCTTTTAAATATTATGGATTATCTAAGCTTTGGCTTCTGCTTGTCAAGAACTTTTTTGTATGCTTCCATGGTGCTGTTGCCTGATCTTTCCCAGTCAAAAAATTTCAGCATCCTTTTCCTGCCCTTACTGCCCATGTTTTCTGCCTTTTTCTTATCAGAAAGAAGCAGGTTGATCTTTTCTGAGAGCTTTCCAGGATCTTTGGGCCTGACCAGATACCCGCATTCTTCTGAAACAACATCAGGTATCCCTCCCACATCTGTGGTAACAACCGGCTTTCCGCAGGCCAGGGCCTCCATCAGAACGACCCCCAGTGTTTCTGTCTCTCCCTTGGAGTCGACTATCGAGGCCAGGACAAAAAGATCTGAGGCGTTGTAGTATTCAGGAGTCTTTTCAGCTGAGACAGTCCCGACAAACTTCACATGGTCATCTATCCCGAGCTCTTTGGACAGTGCTTTCAGCTCTTTCTCCTGTTCTCCCCCACCTGCTATCACAAGAACCGCATCCTTATTCTCCTTCAGCACCTCAGGCATTGCTTTCAGCAGGTAGTCAAAACCTTTTTTCTCTACAAGAAGGCCCATGGAGAAAATCATCTTCTTGCCCTCTATCCCGAGCTCTTTCTTCAGGTCTGTCTTCATAGGCCTGAATTTATCTGTATCGATAGAGTTGTGTATTACACTGTAGGTCTCTGGTCTGGCTGTCTTCAGCGATTCCTTCTGGGTGTAAGACGAATTGAAGATCACATAATCTGCCCTTTTAAGCACATACCTGTTGATCATCTTCATGATACCTCGCCTGCCAACCCTTCTTACTGTCACAACAACAGGTTTTTTTGTGAACTTTCCTGCTAGCAGCCCTATGAATCCGGATGCTATCCATTGGCAGTGGATTATGTCACATTTCCTGCTGACCTTTATAGTTTTCATAAGAAAAGCCAGGAAGAAGGGAACTATCTGCAGCTTTGCAAGCACACTTTTCCTAAGGTTTGTGGGTATTCCTGAGCCATATGCCAGCTTCTGGAGCTTCTTTGGCAGAAAATAGCTGAACCTGTATATCTGGACTCCATCCATAACTTCAAAACTCTTGCATCCCTGGTCGTTAGGGGCCACCACAGAGACATCAATGCCCTGCTTTAGAAGGTTCCTGTTGGTCTCAAAGACCATTAGGCCCCGGGTATCGTTCCTGTACCTGAGGTACATGGTGGACAGCATGCAGACCTTTATCTTTGGCTCCGGCTTCATCTTGCTCCAAAGGCTTCAAAGCTTAACAGTACTCTTGAAGTATTCCACTGTATTCTTCAAGCCTTCATCAAGCTGTATGGCAGGCTCCCATTTAAGTTTTTCCTTTGCCAGCGTGATATCAGGCCTTCTCATGACCGGATCATCCTTTGGAAGCGGCTTGAATACTATCTTTGAGCTGCTTCTGCTAGTATCGATTATCTTTTCAGCAAGCTGGAGTATGGTGAACTCTCCTGGATTTCCAAGATTGACAGGCCCTTTAAGGTTGTCTTGGTTCATCATCCTGTAGATTCCCTCTATCAGGTCAGTGACATAGCAGAAGCTTCTGGTCTGTTTGCCGTCTCCGTACACCGTGAGGTTCTCGCCTTTCAGGGCCTGCACTATGAAGTTGCTCACCACCCTTCCGTCATCTGCAGCCATCCTTGGGCCGTAGGTGTTGAAGATCCTCACTACCCTGATGTCCACGTTGTTCTGCCTGTGATAGTCAAAGCACAGCGTCTCTGCAACTCTTTTGCCTTCATCATAACATGCCCTTATCCCTATGCAGTTCACGTTCCCCCAGTAGCTCTCCTTTTGAGGATGCTCCTGTGGGTCACCGTATACCTCTGAGGTAGAGGCCTGCAGTATTCTTGCCTTGTGTTTCATCGCAAGCCCGAGCATGTTGATCATCCCCAGGACATTTGCCTTTATGGTCCTGATGGCATTGAACTGGTAGTGCACAGGACTTGCCGGACAGGCAAGGTTGTATATCTGGTCTACATGCTTGTCTGCAAAGAAAGGGTCAATTATATCATGCTCTATTATCTCGAAGTTGGGGTTCTCCATCAGGTGCTTGATGTTATCCTTGCTTCCTGTGAAGAAATTGTCCACACATATTACATGTTCTCCTTTGTTGAGGCAGTGTTCGCAAAGGTGGCTTCCCAGAAAACCTGCCCCTCCTGTGATAAGCACTGTCTTTTTCCTGCCAGTGCCCGCTTTATCTGTCTTCTGCTTTTCCATCCTGATCCGGCTCCATCTTATCCATCTCCATATTCTTGAGAAACTTCCTGAAAGCCTCTCCGATATCATCCCTGTTGAGCGCAAAGGCCACCTGCGCTTTCATGTAATCCAGCCTGTTGCCTATGTCATGCCTCATGCCTTTGAATCTGTAGGCATGTATTGTCTGTCTCTGTTTAAGTATCTTGATCGCGTCAGTGAGCTGTATCTCTCCCCCTTTGCCTGGCTTGGTCTGCGCTATACAATCAAATATCTCTGGTGTCAGTATGTATCTGGCACCTATCGCCAGGTCTGAAGGTGCATCTTCTG
>WJKB01000092.1 GCA_014729345.1 Candidatus Woesearchaeota archaeon | reverse complement strand
GTATCCAAAAAGACAGGCAAAAAGAAAAGATCAAGGGGGAAAACATGACAGAGGAGAATCCTTACCTGCCGGAGCTCGTGAAAGTGGACAAGGTGATGAAAGAGACAGATGACACAAGCATCATCCGACTGAAGTCTGAGAAAGAATATGAGCCAGGACAGTTTTTCGAGGTCAGCCTGCTTGGGATAGGCGAATGCCCCATATCAGTATGCTCCTGCAGCAGGGACTATCTTGACCTTTGTGTGAGAGGGGTGGGCAATGTTACCAGAGCCCTGCTTGAGCTCAAGCCAGGAGACAAGGTGGGTATCAGGGGGCCTTACGGAAAAGGTTATCCTATGGACGACTTTTTCGGGAAAAATATCCTGATCATCGGAGGAGGCACAGGAGCAGCGCCTTTGAGAGGTGTGCTGGAATACGTCACAGAAAACAGGGACAGCTTCAACGATGTCAGCATATTCCTGGGCTTCAGGGAGCCTGATGATATACTTTTCAGCAGGGAAATAGAATCATGGAAAAAGCAATACGACCTGAAACTGACCGTCGACAAGGCTGACAACAAGTGGAAAGGCAATGTCGGAGTTGTCACAGACCTGCTTGAAAAGGCAAAACTTAATAAGGATAATACTGCTGTGATAATCTGCGGACCCCCTGTGATGATAAGGTTCGTGGTGCAGCTGCTTGAGGAACTTGGTTTTGATGACAGGCAGATATGGGTCAGCCTGGAGAGACACATGAAATGCGGAGTGGGGAAATGCGGCAGGTGCATGGTCAACGGCAAGAGGATATGCGAGGACGGACCTGTATTCAGCTATATAGATGCAAAAAGCCTGATCGACTAAAATGGCAAAACCTAAGGTAGGAGTGTGGAGCTTTACCGGCTGCGAGGGCTGCCAGGTAGAGATGCTGAACTGCCCTGAGATAATGGACCTTCTTGACAAGGTAAAGGTCATGAGGTTCCCCATCCTGGAGGAGAGGGATGAGAAAGGGAAGTATGATATCTGCTTTGTAGAAGGGGCTATAACCACCAAGGAAGAGGAGGAGAAACTCAAGGATGTAAGGAAAAGGACAAATTTCCTGGTCGCTCTTGGCACTTGCGCCACCTATGGGGGCATACCCAGCATAAAGAACTTTCTTGATGAGAAGAAAGTGGAGAAGACAGTATATCGCAACACCTCATACCTACATTCAGAAAAAGCTGAACCTCTTGAGAAGTTCATCAAGGTGGACTACAACATGAGAGGCTGTCCTCCGGACAAGGATGAGTTCGTAAGAGTGTTCAAGGACCTGCTCCTGGAGAAAAAGCCCAAGGAGCCTGATTTTCCGGTCTGCGTGGAGTGCCGGAAGAAAGAGAACCCCTGCCTTCTGGAACAGGGTCATTTCTGCCTGGGGCCTGTCACGCATGGGGGGTGCGACGCTGTCTGCCCCTCAAATGAGGTGATGTGCCACGGATGCAGGGGTCCGCTCAAAGACGCTAACATCAAGAGGGAGATAGAGATATTTGAGAAGAAAGGGGCAACCTCTGAAGATCTCAAGAGGATACTGATCAAGTTTGCCGGAGAAAAATTCAGGACGTGTGACTTATGACAAAAAAACTGCAACTGGACCATATAGCAAAGATAGAAGGGCATGCCAGGCTCAACGTCAAGATAGAAGACGGAGAAGTGAAGGAAGCGAGGATGGAGGTCTTTGAGAGCCCAAGGTTCTTTGAGGCTATAGTTGTGGGAAGAAGCTATGAGGAGATAGCCAGCATGACCAGCAGGATCTGCGGCATTTGCGGCCCGTCCCATACCACCTGCTGCCTGCAGGCGATCGAGAAGGCGTTTGACGTAAAGGTAAGCCAGCAGACAAAGCTGCTCAGGGAGCTGCTCAACATAGGGGGCTGGATACAGAGCCATGCCCTGCACCTTTTTTTTCTTGCGCTTCCTGACTATGTGGGCGGGACCAGCGTCCTTGACCTGCCTGCCAGATACAGCAAGCATGTAAAGAGAGGGCTCATGCTCAAAAAATTGGGAAATGATATCGTGACTGTGATAGGAGGCAGGGACGTCCATCCGATGACAGCTGTGCCTGGAGGATTCAGCAAGCTCCCTACAGAGAGCAAGCTTCAGTGGCTGCTCCAGGAACTGAAAGAAAGAAAGCAGGAGTTCGTGGAGGCTGCTGCATTCTGGCAGAAGCTGAAATACCCTAAGTTCGAGAGAAAGACAGAATACTTCTCGCTACAGAAAAAGAACAGCTATCCTCTTATCGACGGCCACATTAGATGCTTCGGAGAGAAGTGCATACAGACAAAGAACTATCCGAGGCATTTCAAGGAGTACCTTGAGCCTTATTCGACTGCAAAGTTCGCGGTAGCAGAAGGAAAGAGCTACATGGTGGGCCCTCTTGCAAGGCTGAACCTCAACTACAAGGAACTGAGCTACAATGCCAAGAGAGCGCTGAAGACAAAGACCCCTATCCAAAACCCTTTCTACAACAATGTGGCCCAGGCAGTGGAGATGGTCTGGTGCGTTGACAGGGCTATACAGATACTTGAGAACCTTAAGCTTAAGGATGAGCAGAGACCGGAGATCAAGCCCAAGGCTGGCAGGGGATATGCCACTGTGGAAGCTCCCAGAGGCTTGCTTTTCCACGAGTACAAGTTCAACAAGTCAGGATGCGTGCTTGACTCTAACATCATAGTGCCGACTGCGCAGAACCTAAGGCAGATCGAGGATGATATCAAGCTGCTCCTGCCGGGAATACTTAAGCTGAAGAAAGAGAAAATAGTCGACCAGCTGGAGAAACTCATAAGGGCTTATGACCCATGCATATCATGCTCTACCCACTTTCTTGAGGTTGAAGGTCTGCCGTAGAAAGATATTTAGATATCCCACAGGCCGCGCAGTGACAAGAAGATCAATTCTCATCCAGCAAATCCTTTTTCAAAAAGTCTGTTAACTGTTTCTTTGTCTTTGCCCTGTCTCCATCCATCGGAACGCCGATTATCCTTACTTTGGACCTGAGCATGCCATGCTTTTTCATAATCTTCAGGAAGAATGAAAGGTCAAGATCATGCGCTGAGCAGAGCTTCCTGGATTTGAGGATCTCAAGATCATCTATCACCTCAACCTTGTCTATGCCCTTGACAACATCAAGGATGCAGATCGTGTCATCCTTGTAGTTGAGGATTTCTTCTGGCGACAAGCACTGCACAAAACGCACTCCAGGCATCCTTATCTCCCTTGAAATCTCTTTTGCAAGGCTGTCCTCCCTGACCAGCTCATTGCCGAAGACAAGAATCGTTTTCATAATCAACACTCATACCAGGTACTATATAAATGGTACAGTAAAATATAAATAGAACCCTGTCATTACAGGCAGTATGGAAAAAAAGACAGGTGGTATGCTGGTGCTGTTTACCGCTGTAGTCAGCGGTTTCTCTGTGTTTGTCAACAAGCTTGCAGTTTCTGGAGCAGATCCTTACTTGTTCACCTTCCTCAAGAACAGCGCTGTGGCTGCATTTCTCATGTGCGTAATACTCGGGCTTAAGGAGCATAGGGTGCTCAGGGAATTTTCAGCAAAGCAGTGGGGAAGCCTTGCGCTTGTAGGCCTTCTGGGAGGGTCAGTCCCTTTCCTTCTCTTTTTCAGGGGTCTTCAGCTCACTGACGGGGTGACGGCAGGGTTCATCCATAAGACCATGTTCATATTTGTTGCAGCATTCGCGATGATATTCCTTAAGGAAAGGGTAACAAAAGGGATGATCGCTGCAGGAGCTCTGCTTCTGGCAGGAAACGCCCTGCTTCTGGGACTCTCACAGGCATCAATCGGTCTCGGAGCCCTGATGGTACTTGCTGCGACAGTACTCTGGTCTGCTGAAAACGTGTTCTCAAAGCACGTCCTCAAGACCATGGAAGGGATACATGTGGCTTTCGGAAGGATGCTTTTCGGGTCGCTGTTTATTCTGCTTTTCCTGGCAGTGACCGGAAGCATATCAGGCATAGCAGCCTTAAGCGCATCGCAGTGGCATTGGACAGCGCTTACCTCCCTTTTTTTGCTCTTGTATGTGGCTTCATGGTATACCGGGCTGAAGCACATAAAGGTGACGACCGCATCGGCGGTGCTGATGCTCGGAAGCGTGATCACTACCTCACTTTCTTATGCTTTCCTGGATGCGCAGTTGACTACCCTGCAGGCAGCCGGGATGCTCATGCTATTATCAGGGGTGCTGCTGGCAGCCGCTCTTTCAGATATCGCTGACAGCATCAAGGTCTTCCTTCCATGGAGCGCAAGAAGATGAAAAAGGATGCTCTGGACCTTGCCGCAAGGTTCTCGTTCATGCCGAACAGGCTCAAGTTCTGCGGGCCTGATGATATCCACAGCGTTCTTTATGAATACATCTGTGGAAGAGGAAGCAGGAAAAAGGCATCTGATTTCCTTTCAAGGTTTGAAGCGCTGGTACCTTACCTGGAACTCATAGCATCAAAGAACAGCAGGAAGACTTTTGACTATGATGTTGTTGAGGCATACTGGATAGGCAATAGCCTGCTTGAGAAAGTGAAGCCTTCTGACATCAGGCAGATGATCCTGAGGAAATTCACCAAAAGAGGTCTGCCGAAAGAGACAGCCAAGGAGCTTGCAGGCAACATACCAAAAGGGGTCAATCCGCACCACAGCTTTCACTGTCTCCACATCCATACGATTACAGGAAAGATCGCTCCAACACTGAGAAACACGGACAAATGCAGGATAAGCATCGGAGAGGTGAAGAAAATCAGTGGAAGCAGCATTATGGTAAACACTGTGCCGCTGGTAATGGCCGGGTCTGTGGATTACGGAGAAAAGACAGAACTCAAGGTGCACTACAACAGGGATTTCCTTCCTGATGTGAGGAAAAGGGACAAGGTGGCACTGCATTGGGATTTCGCAGCTTACAGGCTTTCAAAGAAACAGGCCCAGAACCTGGATAATTATACGAGACAGAATGTAGAGGCCATGAAGTCACTGGATTGAGCGCCATGCCTTGAGAGAATCTTCTGCAGATTTCTTATCCATCCTGTTGACTACAAAACCCTGCTGCACAAGGACATAATCGCCTTTTTTCAGTTCTATGCCTATAAATTTTGCTTCTCTTTTTTCAGCATCATAACAGACTATTACCTTGTCTTTCATCACTTTTTCCACTTTTCCAGGTATTGCCAGACACATTTTTTTTCCTCATTCCAGACTGATCTTCATGCTCAGGTCAAGTGCTTTTGCTGAGTGGGTAAGAGCTCCGACAGATACGAAATCAATACCTGTCTCTGCGATCGACCTGACGTTCTCCAGGCTGACTCCTCCTGAAGCTTCGACAATCTTTTTGCCTGCGATGAGCTTCACAGCTTTTTTCATGTCTTCTGCAGGCATGTTATCGAGCATTATCCAGTCTGCCCTTGATGAAAGAGCCTCCTCCAATTGTTCAAGGGACTCTATCTCTATCTCTGTCTCCACGTCCTTGGGCAGGCAGGCAACTGCATTAAGTATCCCTCTTCTTGCTATGATGTGGTTGTCTTTGACAAGAGCCATGTCATAGAGGCCCATCCTATGGTTTGTCCCTCCCCCCATCCTGACTGCGTATTTTTCCAGTTCTCTCCAGCCAGGGGTGGTCTTTCTTGTGTCCATTATCTTGGTCTTCGTATGTATTACCTTGTCCACGTAGAGGCCTGTAAGTGTGGAGATGCCGCTAAGCCTTGACAGGAAGTTCAGTGCAGTCCTCTCAGCCGTGAGCATGGGCTGGGCAAACCCCTCGACCATCATCACAGGCTGTCCTTTCTTAACCCTGTCACCATCACTGATGCTGGAACAGAAAGTGAATGCAGGATCCACAAGCTGGAAAGCCAGTTTTGTAAGAGCCAGCCCTGATATTATGCCGGGTTCTTTTGCGATGATGACCCCTTTGGCCTTGAGATCGTCGGGAATTGTGAACCTTGAAGTGACATCTCCTATACCTATGTCTTCCTCTAGGGCAGCTTTTACTAACTGTTTGTGTTTTCTAATGTCCATCTTGTGATCCTTGATCTGTCCAATACATTCTTCTGGATAATCCTTCCAAAACAGGTCTTGCTTCTGCTGATGATCGAAATGCAGATACAGCATGTGCTGCTTCTTGTCCCAGACCTGATGGATGGAGAACTGAATAGTGCAATAGTACACCGTACATATTGTCATGACAATGGTCTGTTACTAATCCTGGTACTAATACTCTTGGTGGGCGTCTCATCTTGTCATCTAAATCAATGTATCATCTTGTTGGTGTTAATAAATCTTTTTATCTGATCTCCACAAACTCAACAACATCTTTTTCCAGATCAAGTATTGCGATGGTGTGCGGCTTCTCCGCAGGGTCAGGGTAATGTCCTCCTGGGTTTATCACCCTTGTCCTTCCGATCTTGTCATCCCTTTTCTTATGGGTGTGGCCTGTGATTATATAATCAAAATCTTGTGAGTCTATCAGGGATTGAAGCTGTATCTCGTTCTTTCCATGGTATAATGCAAACTTCTTGCTGTGGACATCAAAGAAGCCTATATCATCATAGAATTCTCCATCTATATTGTCTATCTTCTCCATCAATGCTTCAACATCCCCATCACAATTGCCTTTTGCGAGTTTGAAGTCAAAGTCCCTGAAAAGCGGGACATTCACAGGAGCAACAAGGTCGCCTGCATGAAGGACCATCGTCACGCCTTTTTTCTTGAATATCTCGATAGCTTTCTTTATGTTCGGGTAATTGTCGTGTGTGTCTGATGTCAGTCCTATTTTCATGTTTCTTCTGTTTTTTTTTCTTTGTTTTTGTGTGATCTTGGTGTAGCCTAGGTCGCACTTCGCTCCCAGTTGGCGAAAGAACTGTCGCATATCAGTCCTATTTTCATCTTTTATCTTCTATGTCAATTCGTATTTGTTTGTCCTTGCCCTTTCTGCCTGTTTTTTTCTTCCTGGGCTTCCCTTTTCCTTTCTTCTTCTCTTTCTCTATGACAGCATCAATAGTCTCAGGAGGATGCCTCCCGTTGGGGGGAGGCTCTTCGGCTGGGGCAGGCTCTTTTACCGGAGGAGAAGGGGCGATGACATCCTTGACAGGCTCTGGCTCGTATTCAGGAATCTCCATACCTATCCTTTTGGAAGCATCCTGTCCCTGCAGGTTGTAGGTAAACTTATTTTTCTGATAGCCAGGATCTTCTTCTTCTTCCTTGAGTTCTTCTCCTACAGGAGCCTCTCCAGGGTCAAACATTTTGTCAAGGTTGATGGGCTCTTCCTCAGGAAGCAGCTCGTCCTGCGTGACAACCTGCTCAGGATCGTATTTTGCAGGGTACTTCTCAACAATAGCCTCATACACCCCTTTTTTATGCTTGTTCATGATACCACTTCAAGAAGTTTTGAGCCAGTATTCAAATACTTTTCGATTTTAGCCTTATACTCCCTGAATGCATGTCCATCTCAACCTTGTCGCCGTCTCTGAGAGAGTCTGTTGCGCTTTTAGTGCCTGTGATGCATGGTATGCCAAGCTCTCTCGAGACTATCGCTGCGTGGCATGCGATGCCTCCTTCATCAGTTATGATAGCTTTCGCCTTCTTCATCAGGGGGACAAACTCGATGCGTGTCATGGACGTGACCAGGATATCTCCTGTGTTGAGCAGGTCTTTTGCCGGATCTTTCACTATCCTGACTTTTCCCAATACCCTGGTCTCACCCCTGCCTTTTGAGGCGACCGCTCCCTTAAGCTCAGCAGTCTTTTCATCTCTTTTTTTGCATGCATCCAAAATCTTTACAACATCCCTGCCGTAGAAGAACACTTCCGGCCGGCCTTTCTGGTAAAGTATGGCAAAATCTCCCTTCCTCCTGTTGTATTCATCCTGCTCCAGCGCTTTTCCGGTTTCAAGGAACTTGAGGAACTCCTGCATCATCATTTTGGCTATAAAGTCATACCTGACATCCCTGATATCTGCAACCTTGTGGCATATGTCGTACAGATAGAAAAACTGCTTCATCATTTTAAGTTTTCTCGTGTCATGCCACTCTGTCATCAGGACAGCGAACCTTATGTTCTTTTTCTCTTCATCTGAAAGCTTTATCCTGCTGAGGAGGTCTTTTTTCTTTTTCTTCAGGTTTCTTGCCTCTGTATCAAACGAACTGATGTCATTCTTGATATCTTTCAGGCTCTTGCCTCTGATCTCTGCCTTGATATCAGCTGCAAACAGTGCAGGAGTAAGGATGGTCCTGTCATAGAAATTGGTCTTGATAAAGAAATAATCCTTCTTGTATGACCTGAATGCTCTCACAAAGGACCTGTTGTTTTCTAATGCCTGGATATCTGATGATCTGATTGCTTCCAAAGATTCTTTATCCTGGATGATCCCTGCACATATGTTGAGGAACCTCTTCCTTTCGACAGTATAGAAAGAGGGATTTTCCGGATGTGAGAGGATGCCTACTGCCTCGCTTGCTTCTGAAAATGACATCCCATGGTTTTCCTGTAAGATGGGTGTGACCTTCTTCTCGATCACTTTCCCCTTCTCCTCAAGTATGGAGCTGTACTTCCACCAGACAGTGCTGTGTTCAAGGAATTCCCTCATAAATGCGATGATCGAGGTGATATCATGTGATGAGCCCTGGAACTTCTCCCATGCCTGCTCTATCTTTGCCATGGTGGCAGATCTTTCCCGGATCCTCTTCTTGAGGCTGTCCTCCATCGCAAGCTCATAATTGCTTAAGGCAGCTTCCTCCATCTTGCTTTCAGGCATTATCTGGAAGAAATCATTATCCTCCTTATGTATCTCAAGAGTGGGTGAGATGCTCACTCCGGTAATGTCCTCTGCATCCCTATATGCATGGTATATGTAACTGGCTCCGACAACAGCGGCCTTTGCCTTCTGGATATCCATATCTGTTGTGCTGACCAGTTCCAAAAGCTGTCTCTTGTTCATTTTTTTGAATATGATATGGACTCACCGGGACATTCGCAAATACTTTCACATATCATCTGAGTTCAGTGGTTGAGGCCTTCAGGCCGGATGCCGGCTTCATTTCAAACCCAAAAAGCTTTGCTTCTTGAGGCTCTAGAAACCTCGTTTCTGCGATGGCGAAAGATCTGTGTCGAACCCGGAGTCTCCCGCTGTCTGGTTTTGACCTTTGTCAAATAGCCAAGCGAGCGTCATACCATTAGACCATGAGCCCATAGTGCAAAAGTAGAATACGCCCATATAAAAAGGTTTTTAATTGCAGCCAGGCACCTTTCCAGCAATTCAATCTGTCCAGTCATCAGAAAAGCTTTGCTACCTAGCAGCAAGCTTGATATCATCTTCATGAACTGTCTTCCTGCCTGCATGCTTTGCGATCATCACAGATTTTTCAGCGATCTCGACAGCCATCTGGTGTATAATATCCGAGAAAGTGTCCATGGCAGACTGGCTGACCCTTTTTGCACCTGCTTTCATAAGGATCCTGCCTACAGGCGCTTTTGGTATTGTGCTTGTCTTTCTTGTTGCCATACTTTTCCCCAAATTAAAGTTTCCCCAAGTCTTTGTGTTGATCAGTGGTGCACAGAGGATGTTTATAAATCTTTCGCTGATGGTGAACTGTCCTGATGGTGATCTGTCTGGAGGTACCATCTTTTGGATGTCTGTCTCAGATATTTTACTCTCTTGGAGTAGTGTAGTTTCCATAATATTTATAAAGTGATGGCCAATCACGGATTGCATGTTTGATGAGATATGCGAAAGGCTTGCGGAAAAGATGGATATAGGCAAGAATCCGATCGTCGAGTGCTACCTGAGCGAAAGCCTTTTTGAATTTACAGAGGCAGTCATGGCCCTTATTGACCAGCGATATACAATGAATATTCCTGAAGACTACCCCTCAGATGAGAATGAAGCAGCAGGCTTCAGAAAACAGAGGGAATCTGAGGAGATGTTGTACCGGCATGATGATAATGAGATAGAGCTTCTTTTCGGAAGGAATACTCTCCATCTCATGGATGGAGCTCCAAGAAACCTGGAAGCCATATCCATGGTTTTGATCTATGAAGGTTATATTGAAACCGATGAGCCTGAAGATTATGAACAAGAAAATGTCCCAGACTTCTTGAGCTATCAGGGATGGCAGCCGGAAGAGGATGAGCATGGTACTCTGGAAGAAAAGCTTCCTGAAGAAAATGTCATCCATAACCCTGTAGTCTACCTGCAATATATCCCTGATGATGAGTGTATGGGCGAAGACAATGCAGATAGCATTTCATACTACGCAAGTTCAGGGATCGACAAGGTCGTAAACGTGATGCTGCATGAGGATGGGGTGATATCATTTCTATATGATGCCACTGATATGGATATACAGATATCTACTGTGTTCTATCCTGAAGCATCTGGTGTTTCTGAAGGTTACCTGCACCCGGAAAGCCAGGAGCAGGCCTATGAAAAACTGGATTATCTGCTCAACTGTTCGCTGGACATGCACTATCAGGATGATCCTGACAGTAAGGGCATTCCAGACGAGCTACAACAGGCAGAAAAGACTGTCATTCTCGCAGAATGCAGAGAGATGCTGTCAGATTCCTCCTGCCTTATAATGGCTGCTGCCGATGCTTATAGGGAAGTGAAGGAAAGATACAAAAAGGCGGAAGACCATGATACAGGCGATGTACAGTAATCTGGTCAGATCAGTCCAGGATGTAAGGTACCTGGATGACTGCATTTTTCCAAGCGTATTTGTCCAAGCAGTAGAGAGTGATCTTGCTGCCAGCGCCAATAATTTCAGGCTGACCTGCAGGCAGACTCCTCGCAGGATCTTGACCAATGCGTTTGATGCAAGCTACAAAGATATTGGTCTGAGGGTCGGCATCACCAACTTGCAGATAGCCACATATGATCTTACAGAGATAAGGTCCGCAGCTATCTTCATGACAAGTAATGATGGTATGGTATCCAGTTTTGAAACAGGCATCGCAACTGTTTTCATGCATGAAAGCCGGGTAATATCAGCGTCCATGGGAATTACATGCCCTGTTCAGAAAGAGCGTGCATTTTTGGCCACTACAAGCTGGTATCCTCCTGGGATGGAACACTACGGGACCCAGGCGATGACCCAGGATCCGGAAAGGATAAAAAGCTCATTTGAGACCCTGGCCAGGGAGATATATAGGCGAATGGTCTCTGGAGAGATTCCTCCATCTGTAGAAGATATGGATGCTGCTTTTTGGATGGCGCAGTACCAGGGCACAACAGACAGGATCCCTGACCTATTGCTCCTGGCAGCAAGTGTTCATGAAAGCAAAGATGCCTGATTGCAATACATTTATAAACTATTTCTGATATCATCATCTCATGGATATTGAGAAAGAGATCAGGAAATTTGCGCTGCAGAACGCCGCCAGGTTTGACGGAAAGGCCAATCCTGGAGCTGTGGTCGGTAAAGTACTTAACCTTGACTCTAAGCTAAGGACAAAAGCCTCAGAGATAGGCAGAAAAGCTGCAGAAGTATGTGCTGAAGTCAACAAGCTCACTCCTGAGCAGCAGAAGGAGGAGATAATGCAGCTTGATCCATCGCTTCTTGAGGAAAAACCCAAGCAGGAGAAAAAAAGGGAGCTTCCTGAGCTAAAGGGTGCAAAAAAAGGGAAGGTGGTCATGAGGTTCGCGCCTTCTCCTTCAGGGCCCATGCATATAGGGCATGCATATGCTATCTCATTGACCTCTGAATACTGCAGGAGATATGATGGAAAACTGATACTGAGGATTGAGGACACCAATCCTGAGAACATCTACAAAAAGGCATACGACCTGCTGCCTGAGGATGCAAGATGGCTGACAAAGGACAGAATCCATGAGGTCTGGATACAGAGCGGAAGGCTGGGAGTATACTATGACTATGCGCAGAAACTCGTGGAGATGGAAAAGGCCTATGTTTGCGAATGTGATACTGACAGGTTCAGGAAGCTGGTATTTGAGAAGAAAGCATGCCCCTGCAGGGATATTCCAAAAAAGGAACAGGTACTCAGGTTTGAGAAGATGTTTTCCGGATACAAGGCAGGAGAAGCTGTGCTCAGGCTCAAGACAGACATAAACCACAAGAACCCTGCGATGAGGGACTTCCCCCTGATGAGGATAAATGAGCATAAGCACCCCAGGCAGGGTACAAAGCATAGGGTATGGCCCCTCATGAACCTGGCAGTTTTTGTCGATGATGTTGAAGGCTGTATGACCCATATAATAAGGGCAAAGGACCATATGGACAATGCCAAGAGGCAGGAGTACCTTTACAGATATTTTCAAAAGCCTGTTCCTGAATCACTTTTTGTCGGAAGGCTCAACTTTGAGGGCATGCCCATAAGCTGCTCAAAGACAAGAGTGCTGATAGAAGAAGGAAAGTATGAAGGTTGGGATGACATCAGGCTGCCTTTTCTTCTTGCCTTGAGAAGAAGAGGATACCAGCCAGAGGCGTTCATCAACTGGGCGGTGGATATAGGGCTGAGCCAGGCAGACAAGACAGTGACAAAGAAGGATTTTTTCAAAAGCCTTGATGCCTTCAACAGGGATATCGTCGACCCTGTAGCCAACAGGTACTTTTTTGTATGGGACCCTGTGAAAGTGAGGATAAAGGGAGCCCCTTCGCAAAAAGTTGAGCTGGAGCTGCATCCTGATCACCCAAAAAGAGGAAAAAGAAAATTCAAGACAGGAGAGCTGTTCTATCTCTGCAAAGAGGATGTCGATTCCATGAAAGACGGAATGCTGAACAGGCTCATGGACTGCCTGAATCTTGTCAAAGATAGGGACAAGTTCAAGTTTGACCCGACCGGATATGAGAATTTCAAGGAGCAGGGAGGCAGGATAATCCACTGGCTGCCTGCAAAAGATGTCGTGAAGGTTGAGGTCCACATGCCTGATGAGGATAGACGAGTTGTGAAAGGCTATGGAGAGAAAAAACTTGAGAAACTGAAACAAGGCGATGTGGTCCAGCTGGAAAGGTTCGGGTTTTGCAGGCTGGATGAGAAAAAGAAAGACAAACTTGTGTTCTGGTTCGGGCACAGGTGAAGATATCTATATTCAGAAAAACGGATGTCTACAAACAAAAAAAACATAATCTTTATAAATGATAGATTTTTAGGTATTTCATATCGACTAAAAACTATAAAACGAGGTGGTTTTAGATGGCAGACAGCCTAGTAGTGAAAGCAAAGATTAAAGACGTTGCAAAAGGTTATAACATCGCTGGTGATCTTGCTGACGCCTTGAGTGCAAAGATAGAGCAGCTTGTCAAGGATGCTTGCGCACGAGCAGAAGCTAACGGCAGGAAGACAGTGATGGCAAAAGATCTATAGATGACGTAAATCATTTTTTTTATTTTTTTAGAAGAAAAATAATCACTTTCTGATCCTTTTGACCACTCTTTTGAGGGAGTTTATCCTGTTCTGCATGTTCCTGATAGTCTCTTCATCATGCTGATCCTGCTCTTTCAGGGCATCGTACCTTTCCTGCATCTTCATCAGCTGTGATTCTATGATGTTTATCTCTTCTGATTCTCCTGCAAGCTTGAGCTTTATCTTCCTCTCCAGCTCTTCCACCCTCTTGAGCCTCTGATCCCTGGCAGCCATGTACTCCTTTATCCTCTTGTCCATGGAGTCCATCTTTTTCTCAAGCCTGTCAGTCATCATCCTCTCTTTCTTTGCCTCTTTCACAAGCTGTTTCTCTGTCTCTATGACATCATCC
>WJKB01000091.1 GCA_014729345.1 Candidatus Woesearchaeota archaeon | reverse complement strand
TCTGCTCTTTGTTCTGCTCTTCTTCTGTTTGCCATCTTTCAGCTCCTTATCGCCTGCCTTTGACCTGCCGCCCTCAGCTGAGCACAGGCCTGAGCTGCTCCTGGTACTCTGTGTCTGTCTGCAGGTAGTTCAGCGCGTCATAAGTCTCCTCTTCTGTCACAGGGGTGGGTATGTACTCGACGACCCTGAAAGTCACCTTTCCGCTGTCAGCGACCTCCTGCCAAGACACGCTCCAGTTGCCTACATAGCCTCCAAGTATGAGGCCGTCCTCGTCGAGCAGCATGAGGTTCAGCTCATACTTCGTAGTGTCCTCTATAAGCTCGACTTTGCTGAGATCCTCAGTCGCATCCTCAGCCACAGGGAATTCCCTGAAATTGTAGTATGAATCCTCATCATAGTTGTATATTATCATCATGACACTGGTCTGATCATCAAGGGGCAGGTCTTCTGAAGCCAGATGAGGGGGGTCCCTGCCAAAATACTTTCTTCTAAGCACCTCAAAATCCATCTCCTTGAGCTTCTGTATAGGTATGAATATCTGCTTCTCTTCAAGCACCTGCTGCCTTGCAGAAAGGTAACCCTGCTTTTCAGCCAAAAGATAACCATGGGAACAGCTTTCAGGAAGCTGGGTCTTGAGCTTATAAGCGCCCTCTTCGGCAGTGGTGGACCCGAGCCTGCAGATGAACTTGTAGCAGTCGTATGAGATGTTCACATCGTCGATCTCCATGTTTGCAAAGCCTGACTCATCCACCCCAAGAGCCCGAATATCATATATATCATCACCTTTCTCGCCGCAGAAGTCTATGTATTCAGAAGGGGTCTCGAAAAGCGTGGTGCCGACAACCTTCCTGTCGGGCTGGTTATGGTCTATGATCACAGGCATGGCAAACCGGAAAGAATAACCCTGACCCCCAAAGGCCTCTTCATCCTTGAGTACGACCATCAAAGGATAGGAAAGGTCATACGTAAAGTGGTGTATGTTCAGGCAGAAGAACCTGAAATAGTCCGTACTTCCCCTTGCTGTATCAGAATACATAAGCCCTCCACCATCGCTCGGCCTGACCACCAGGTTCATGCCCCACCCTGGCTGGTAGATAAAGCCTGCCTTAAGGTCAGTCCGGTCTATGCCGATGTCGAAAAAGTGATGGAAATAGTCATAAGCATCTTCAGGCAGCTCCCTGTCAGGCCTTTTGCCCTCATATATATCTTTCAGGGTGAAAGAGCCGAAATAGTCATAGGTCTCCTGGTCTGCGGCAAAAGGTGCATGTGCAGTGTCCTTTACCCTGAACCTGGGAGTATAGTAGGTGAGCAGGGTCTCTATCTCCTCCTCTATATCCTGCTGGAACCAGTTCTTCCTCTGGCAGCTGATGTACATCTGGGTAAAAGGTATCTGGCTGTCCATGGCCATAAGGTCAAGGGTCGCATTCTCGAGGAAGGTCTGCTCGTTCTCCTTTTCCAGAAGCCTGACAGCAAGATCATAAAGTCTCTTGAGCCTGACGTTAAAATCTGTGCTGAACCTGCCTATATGCGACTCTGTGTCCTCCCCCAAAAGCCTGACATTAAGGATGTAGTCCACCTCTATGACCACATCATCCTCTGCGATAGTTGTGGTAACCTCGATATCACCCCTTGGAGTGACCTCGAAAGATTCGCTCATGGGCTCAAAATCCCTAAGACAGCGGTCAAGGTTCTGTTCAACAAAATCACTTATCTGTGATTCCATGAAGCTCACAGAGGGGTACCTGTTCTGCATGTTGTGGTACCAGTAAGGGATCTTGAGCAGGCCCTGGCTGTCCAGCCCAAGATAAGCTGAAGGGTCCCTGTCTATCTGAAAGGGTATCTCAACATACCCTCCATGAAGGCCTATCTGCCTTATGGCCTCCTCTCCTGTATCATAGATGCAGGCTTCCACATAGTCCTGCACAGGCACGTACTCAGGAGGGGTCACTTCAGGCACCTCTATCTGCGAGAGGCGGAAATAGAAGAAAAGGGATATGGAAAGGAGTACCATTATCCCAAGTATCACGAACAGGGTCACCTGTCCTTTCTTTCTCATGTTACCTCTCTTTTTTAAACACATGTTGTATGCTGATTATAGTATTTGATCATTACATATATTGATAATCATATATTGATGATCATACGCTGAACATAACATATGATCATCATATATTGAGTGCCTATCTTGATGGTATTGGATCAGACCTCATCAGCCAAAGCACATTGCTATCCTTCCTGACATATTGAAGCCATCGAGGTCATCTTTCTATTACCTGCTTGAAATAGAACCTTATCCATGCTGAATAGGCAAGCAACAGGGCAAAGCCCAGTACCATCCCAAGCACCTTGGGCAGGAGGTCAAGCAGGTAATAAAGGTGGAAGATTGCGAAAAAGACCAGCTCCATGACAACAAAAGCCACGTACAACTGCCCTATCTTATGCATGACCTCTGAAAAGCTGAACCGGATATCCTTAAGCTTTTTCGCAGACCGATAATCATAAAACCTTTGGGTAAAAAGATAGTAAGCATAGGTCACGAAAGCCCAGACATAATACATCAGGGGCCCTATAACCAGGATAATCGCAGGAAGGGCGACAAAATAGCCCAGCGCAGGTGTCTGGGCCAGCGGCTGCATGACAAACATGAGGAACATCACCATCAGCATCAGGGGCAGCCCTATTATCAGCGTCAGCAGGGCGAGTGGAAAATGAAGACAGACAAAAAACACATAATAGGAAAAGGTCAGTCTTTTCCTGAGGATAGTGGTCCACACAAGGGCATTGTAGAGGCACCACAGGAGCAGGAGCGCAAGGAAGACAACAAACATAGAAGCGACTGAATACATGATGAACTCTTTTATGGATGAAAGATAGGAGTCTGCTGCACCAGGCGCCGTGGACAGCACATTACCCAGGTCTATACCCATTACCTGCAGGCCTTTCTGCTCTATGGAAAACGCCCAAAGCTTGACCATGACAGAAGAGATAAGGACAAAGCAGGCCTCAAATGCCATCACCAGAAGAAACCTCATATCAATATCCTTGAAGGAGCTGTAGAAAGCAGTGTTCCTGAACCATTCCATCATCCTTTTTGCTACACTGTCATCTCTGGTCTTGTCAGCCATACCGGCCTTTCCGGGCTTCTTTCCCCTACTGTTTATTCCGTCCTTGCCTTTTCTCTTCACTTGGTCCACCTCTGAATATGAAGTTCAGATATCCGCGATCTCTGGAGTCTCTTCCCCTTCTGCTGTCTCGGCACCTTCAGTCCCTGTACCTGTTGCGCCTGTCTCACCCTCATAAGGCTCTGCCTCGCCTTCATAAGTAGTGATGGTGTTGCAGACACTGTTTCGTTTCTCCTTTCCTGCTGTATAAACATCCTGATTAAAATCTATGCAGATCTTCTCATAAACATTGGCGCTGTACTGTACGATAGTGGCTGATCCTATGGCTGCCACAGTATCGCCTTCGCCGCAGGACTGGTCACTGGTGTAAAGGGCCACAGGCCCGGGATAAAGATAGACATTGAAACCAAGACTTCCGTAGCCGCTCTCCTCAGGATTGCTCACAGAGTAGGTTATCTTGTAGATGTATTCTGTAGTTGCGTTGGCAGGGTCTGTTATAGGCTGGCTCCTTTCAGCCTCGACATGCGCAGCAAGGCTAAGCATGCCTGTGGGAGTCTCCACGTAAAGCATGGACTGGCTTTCCAGGTCAGAGTATTCATAGCAGATGTCGCTGACCCAGTATTCTGAGCCGAGATAAGCTGTGGAGAAAAGCCTGTCTATGGAGTTCCTCCACTCAGTGATATCCTCGTCAGATAGGAACAGGCTTGAATAGCCTCCGAAACCTATGCCTGTCTGCAGCGCACCCTCAAACCTGCGGAAGTACTGGCTGCTCTTGTACTGGGCATGCTTCTTGTCCAGGGCTTTTTTCGCATCCTCATCACCCCGAGCCTCTTTATTGTCCTCATCCCATTCAGCTGTCAGCTGTTCTCCGTCCTTAAGGATAGTCAGCTCAGCGGGCTCGCCGTCAGCGTCAGTGGTCACTGTAACCTCCTCAGTGATCCTGCCTTCATCATCTATAGTGTAGTCAGTCTCCTTGGTCCACTCAATGTTGCCTTGGTTGTCATACTTTACCTGTTTCTTCTCCTTTTCAGAGAGCACGCCCTCTTTTTCAGTGGACTTTTCTATAGTTACTGTCTTGTCTGTACGGTCATAGGTCTTTGCGGTGGTGGTCTTCTTTTTCTTTTCCTCAACAGTCTCTATCATGGACCAGGTGCTGTAACTCTCATCATGGTTGATCTTGGTGCCGTCCTTTAGGGTCAAGATGTTGTTTTGCGAATCATATGACTCGATATTATCCTGTGTCAGCTCTTTCTCTATGTCATCAGGGGCGCTTTGAGACATCTGCGAAAGCATATCCTCGTTGATGGTCTGCAGCTGTTGTCCTGCAACAGTTATTCCTGCCTGGTCTGCGATATCTGGGTGCACCTCTGCAAACAGGGCTTGTGTCTTGTAAGCC
>WJKB01000090.1 GCA_014729345.1 Candidatus Woesearchaeota archaeon | reverse complement strand
GGATATGCTTTTCAGCTGGATCAACCTTATGCTGCTGGCGTTCTTTTCAGGCCTGGCAGGAAGCATACTTGCCTTCTTGGCATGGTTCAGGCTAAGGACCAGCAGGCTGATACTTAAATATGAATTCAGAAACTGAGGTGAGACAATGGGACTGTTTGACTTTTGGAAAGCGGATTCAAAGCAGCTGCGGGAGAAGATTATCTTTACACAGAAGGCAAGGATCATAAGCCTGCAGGAAGAAGTGAAAGAGCTGAAAAAGCACAAGGCAAAAGCAGAAGAAGAGCTCAGATGGGTGAGAAAGGACACTGAAAAGAAGCATGACAAGCTTACCGACCAGCTGATAGAACTGAGCAACAAGTTTGCTGACCTGCATGGCAGGATGCTGGATATCGCTGATAAGAAAAGGATTGAAAAGAAATAGGTTATATCGTGCTATACCTTGCTGATGACCTCGCCTATCAGGCTTCTCAGCATGTATCCTGTTATCTTTACATCATAAGAACTGTCCAGTTCCAGCCTTTCTCTTGTACCAACTATCAGAGGATATGTCCCTAATTGCCTTCCAAATGTGGTTTTGCCATCATATATCTCTGCCCTGACATCCTTAAGCAAAGTATCCTCTGGACAGAGATTTTTCAGCATAGGCAGGTCAATCTCAGTCCTGATCTTTTTCCTCCAGCTCCAGTAATACTTCCTGTTCTTCCTGAGATACCTGTTCCCTACTTTCTCATACATCATAGTGCCCGGGAATATGCTTATCTGCCTGATGTTTATCCTCCTGAGAAGGAGATTCTCATCAAGCATCCTCTTAAGCCATCGATAGTTTATCTCAAGTGTCTCCTTGTCCTCTTCTGCCAGTCCAAGCAGGATATTGATACCTGGCAGAAACCTGGGCATGCCGTTTTCCCCCCTTCCTGCTCCGAACCTGTTAAGGATCCTGACTGCCTCATACGTCTGCTCTGCGGTAGCATTGAGATGATTGGCTTCATATACCTTTGGGTCGAAAGATTCTGCGCCGAACGCAGCTATGTTGCCAGGTGTACAGTACTTTACAACAGCTTTTGTTATGCTGCTGTCTGCTTCGGTCTTATCCTCAATGACCTTCACGGGGTTTGCATTGTCGATATGGAGCACCGTTATCCCTGGACACTGTTTCCTGACCGTTTTCAGAAGTTTCTCAGCATCAGGATAGGAATAGAAGCAGCTTTGTTTTCCAAGGCGGAAATATCTGCATCCAAGCTTGTAGAAAGCATTGATTTCAGCAGTAATGTCCTTTATCTTCCTGAATTCAAGTCTATGCTTCAAAGGCTCTGTGCAGAAACTGCAGTGTCTCTTCCTGCTGCATCCTTTTGAAGTCTCGATCTCGATCATGCGGATGTCAGGTATCTGACTTATTATGCTGCTTCCTTCTATAGCATACCCTGCAATCTCATCATAGCTGAAATCATAATCCTTTACACCATCAAAGACAGAAAGGTCAGCTTTTTCCGCAAACCTGCCGCCGTACAGCGAGGTTCCATAGACAGCAGGACCTGTCAGTATCTTCTCACAATGCAGGTGGCTTATCAGGGGGAGAACCTCCTTCAACGTGCCTGGGATAGCTGAAAGGTACTTCCCAGGCGTATGCACTCCCAGGATGACTATGAGAACATCGGTCGTCTGCAGAATATCAGGTACAGACCGGCTGTTGCTGGTGAGGTTATATACCCTGATATCAGTCTTCTGGCTTTTTTTTGTGACAGGCACCTTGCCATCATATTTTTTCCAAAGTCGAAGGTCATCTATGGTCAGGTAAGTCATCTCTGACCCCTGCTCCTCTGAAAGGTATCCTGCGATATACCTGGGATAAGTGCCCAGATAAGGGGGGACCCCAAGGCCGGCTGGCTCGTCTGTGTAGCAGTCTAGTATTGTGTATTTGGTCATTTTGTTGTCTTATGCTGTTTTTGTATTTAAATCTTTTAGAAAAGATGCGGGGGAGGGGAAGTTCGCAGATTTTCCACATGCACGAAAGCGGCCTCTGTTCGTGGGTTTGAGCTATGAAGTCGCGAAACCCGCTTCGCTCCCAGGTGGCGAAATGCTCAGAAATCTTCTATTTCTGGCACACAAAAACGCCTGGGCGTTTTTGATGGAACTGTTTCGAACCCCCGAAGGCACTAAGCCACAGGCCCCTGAAGCCTGCACATATGGTCCAGATAGGCCCTGATCAGCCTTTGTTTGACCACTTTGCTACCCCCGCATATGCCTGGGGATATAGAATAGATTTATATATGTTGCGCATAATCGCTGTACTATGGCAAAGATAAAGATGAAGATAAGGCCTCAGAGAGTATCTGATGCAAAAAGGTTTTTTGATATCCTGAATAGTGACAAGTTCCATTATTTTGGCTACAGGCCGAAGAGTCTTGAGGAGGAGATCGAATATCTGAAAAGCATGCCTGAGAGAAGGAGGAAGAATCTGCAGCACAACTATACGGTTGTCTATGACGGAAAAGTGGTCGGAGCCATAGGCATAAAGGTCAGGCAGCATGACAGGTCCTATATAGGTGAGATAGGTTATTTTCTCGACGAGAATTACTGGGGCAGGGGAATCGCCACAAAAGCTGTCAAGCAGATGGAGAAGATAGGCTTTACCAAGTTCAAGCTCAGAAGGATCGAGATATGGGTGCATCCAAAAAATAAAGGAAGCATAAAGGTTGCTGAAAAAGCAGGCTATAAGAGGGAAGGACTGATGCGGAAGGTGGTCAGGACAAGGTTGAGCAAGGATTTTGAGGACGCTTATCTTTATGCGAAAGTGAAATAACCAAAAAATATTAATAAATGCCTCAATCTATATCTTCTATGATAAGGAAACCGATAGTTGCAGGACAGTTCTATGAGGCTGATTTTGAGCTGCTGGAAAAGCAGCTTCAAAGATGTTTCTCGCATAGGAAAGGGGCAGGAGGTCTGCCTGTGAAGAAAAGGGACAGGCAGGTGGTGGCTGCTGTGGCTCCGCATGCAGGCTATCCCTTCAGCGGGCCCTGCGCCTCGTGGGTCTATAAGGCAGTGGGAGAGACAAAGCTGCCTGATGTCTATGTGATGCTCGGAGTGAGCCACAACGGCCTTCCCTCAGCGATATCTATTCAGGACTGGCAGACCCCTTTCGGCACAGTGCAGACAGACAAGGAGTTTGCGAGAGCAGTTGAGCAGAACAGCAACCTCAAGGTGGATGAAAGGCCGCACAGGATGGAGCACAGCATCGAGGTGCAGCTTCCTTTTCTCCAGTTCGTGAACAGGGATTACCTGCAGAACCTCAGGATATGTCCCATAATCATCTCCGAAGACATTCCCTTTGACGAGGCTGCCCGCGGCATAGTGAAGGCCTCTAAGATGACTGGAAAGAGAATACTGGTTATAGCTTCAAGCGATTTCACGCATTACGGGGTAAGTTACGGGTACACTCCTTTTGCTGACAATGTCAAGGAGAAGCTTTACGGTCTTGATAAGGGGGCAGCAGAGCTGATAGCCAAGCTTGATGCTTACAGGTTCCTTGAATATGTGGATGATAAGGGCGCGACCATCTGCGGAAAGCATCCTGTAGCAGCGGCAGTGGAATGCGCCAAACTGCTGGGAGCGAAAAAGGGGCGACTGCTGCAGTACTACACCTCAGCAGACCTGATGGGGGATTATGCAACGGCTGTCGGGTATGCAGGGATAGTCTTCGAGAAAACAGCTGATGTCAAGGGCGAACAGTGATGATAACCAACAGCTCGATAGGGTTTGACCTTGTTGACGATCACAGGCTGTGCAGGTCCTTGTGGAGCAAGGCCACGGGGCTGATGTTCAGGAAAAGGCTTGAGAACAGGGCGTTTGTGTTTGAGTTCAGCAGCGAGAGGATCAGGAGTCTGCACATGTGGTTCGTCTTCTATCCTATTGATGTGCTCTTTCTTGACCAGAGCCGGAAAGTAGTCGATATAAAGAAGAATTTCAGGCCTTTTGAGGTCTACACACCTGAGAAAAACTGCAAGTATGTCATCGAGATGCCAGCAGGTTCTGTGAAAGCCACTGAGATAGGCGACACCATCATTTTTTAGTAAGATTTATAAAACAGATATTATTCTTTTGGACTATTCGGGGCTGTAGTATAACCTGGCTAGAATAGGTGGCTCCAGTTTTGGAGCGATGAGCTGCAGATTATCTGTAGTGATGATTAATACTATGGTCTGTTGGAGCTTATGCTTCAAGGAAGAGACCACCGGATCTGGGATGTCATGAGTTTGATAAGATCTTGCTCATGGCACAGGAATTCAAATCCCAGCAGCCCCATTTTTTTCTTTTGTTTTTTTCTTTTTTTGTGAGATCTTTTGTTCTTTTCAAAAGAAAAGTATTTATAGAAAGAGAATCACAGGCATCATATGCCGAAAAAAGAGGTGTATATGGCTGTGGCCACGCTAGTTGGTACTGTGATAGGCGCCGGAATCCTTGGGATACCTTATGTTGTGGCAAAAGCCGGCCTGGTGACAGGTATCATAGACATAGTGCTTATAGGTCTGGCTGTGCTGTGCATGAACCTTTTTCTCGGAGAGGTCACTCTTAGGACAAAGGGAAACCACCAGCTCACAGGCTATGCCACCATCTATCTGGGAAGATGGGGAAGAAGGCTGGCTGCATTTGCGATGATATTCGGGATCTACGGAGCCCTTATAGCTTACCTTATCAAGGAAGGAGAGTTTTTTCAGGTGCTTACAGGCATAGGCTCCCCTATTGTATGGTCGCTTATGTTTTTCGTTGCGGTAAGCATGCTGATATATAGGGGACTCAAGGCAGTGGGCAATTCTGAGCTGTATATGGTCGGTTTTGTGCTTGTGGTAGTGCTGCTTATCTCAGTACTCTCGTTCGGATGGATAGATACAGAGAATCTCACAGGGTTTTATCCTGCGAGGCTTTTTGTCCCTTATGGAGTGGTTCTTTTCGCCTTTCTGGGCAGCGCTGCCATACCTGAGCTAAGGGAAGAACTGGTTCTTCACAGGGAAAAGATGAAGAAAGCCATAATGATAGGTAGTATCATACCAATGCTGGTGTATATCCTCTTTGCAACAGTGGTGGTAGGGGTTACTGGAGCTGAAAACATCACAGAGGAGGCGATCATAGGCCTTGGAGAGGTGATGGGGCAAAATATGCTGCTGTTCGGCACAGTGTTTGGGATGCTGACCATGGCAACCTCTTTCCTTGCCCTGGGCCTGGCCCTCAAAGAGATGTACATGTATGATTACCATCTCAAGCCTTTCAGGTCCACGCTGCTGACAGTGATGGTGCCCCTGCTGATAACGATTGCCATAACCTTGGTCGGGATAACGAACGCTTTTTTCAGGGTCATAGACATCACCGGAGTGGTCTCAGGCGGGCTCACAGGAATACTGGCTGTGTTGATGCTGTGGAAGAGCAAGAAAGTCTGCGAAAGGAAACCAGAGTTCAGCATCAAAAGGCATAGGATGGTAGGTCTGATCCTGATCATGGTATTCGTTTTTGGGATGATCTACAAGCTTGGAGAGATCTTGGGGCTCATCTCTTTATGAACAATATATATTCTTAGCAAAAAGACTGGATATTGATGTGATCCTGCCTTCATGGATCATCGCTTGCTTCTGCTGTAATAGGAAATGACCGCTATGGCTATGACCAGCAGAACAATACCTGCAACTATATAATAGATGTATGCCAAAAAGAATTCCTGGAAAAAATATATCAATGATACAGCGAAAACCATGAGAAGCGATACTATCAGCACCTCAAATATTCTTGAGGCTCTTTTTTCCCTGTCTTCTGACCTTATGGGGTCATTCTTTTTTTTCTTCTGCTTATTTTTTACTTTCTTTTCTGCCTTTTTTCCTGCCTTGGCTACCCTGATATGAGATGCGCCTTTTTTTCTTTTTTTGGGTTTCTCCTCTTTTCTGCGCTTTTTTTCGGCAAGCTTTGCCTGTTTTTCTTTCTGTCTTTTCTCTCTGGCCTTTTGCTTTTCCTTTTGTTTCCTGAGCTTTTTCTTTTCTTTCTCTCTCAGCCTGGCCAGTTTCCTCTTTTCTTTCTCTCTCTTCTTTTTGAGCTTCTCCTTCTCTTTCTCCAGTCTTTGCTTCTCCTTTTCTTTCTGTTTTGCGAGCTTCTGTCTCTCTTTGTCCATCTCTCTCCTGCGCCTTTCCTTATCTTTTATCGCAGCCAGCCTTGCTGCCTCCTTCTCCTGTTTGAGCCTGTCTTTCTCTTTTTCTTTTCTCTTTTTCTCAGCCAGCTTTTGCTTCTGTCTTGCCTGTTTTTCAGCAAGTTTCTTGTTTTTTTCTGCTTCTTTCTTGGCTTTCTTTTCAGCCTTTCTTTTCTGCTTTTCAGCCCTTCTCTTTGATAACCAGTAGAATAATCCTGATGCTGCTCCTGCTTTGGCAGCTGTTTTTGCTTTCTTCTGCAACCCTTTCTCTTTTTTCTTTTCCTGTCTGATCCTTTCTCTTGCCAGCTTTTCAGCCTCTTTGTCTATTTTTTTCTGTATCCTTTCCTGTTCTTTTTTCTTTCTCTTTTCTTCTTTCTTCTTCAGAGCAGCCTGTCTTTTGGCCTCTTTCTCTCTTTTCTTTTTCTCCTGCTGCTCATCTTTTCTCTTTTTTTCCTCCTTTTTCTTCTTCTCAAGCTCTTTTCTCTTCCTTTCCTCTTTCTTCTTTCTTTCTTTTTCCTTCCGTTGCTTCTCTTTCTGTTGTCTTTTTTCCCTTTTCTCTTTCTGTCTTGCCATCAGCAGCATCGCTTTCTGATTCTGTCTCTCCTTCCTTGCTAGCTCTTTCTTTC
>WJKB01000089.1 GCA_014729345.1 Candidatus Woesearchaeota archaeon | reverse complement strand
GAAAATGGGAGTACAGATAACAGATCTGCTTGAAAAAAAAGAGGTTGAGATATCAGACCTTGATGGAAAAGTGTTTGCAGTCGATTCCTCATTATGGCTTTACCAGTTCCTTTCCATCATAAGGCAGAGGGACGGAACTCCCCTGATGGACAGCCATGGCAACGTCACCTCTCATCTCACAGGCCTTTTCTCAAGGACAGCAAACCTCATGACGCGGGGCCTGAAGCTTGCCTATGTTTTTGACGGCAAAGCCCCTGAACTCAAGACCAGGGAAAGGAAAAAAAGGCGTGCTGCAAAGCTTGAGGCAGAAAAGAAATACAGGATTGCAGTTGAGAAGAAAGATATTGCTGAGATGAAGAAATATGCCTCAAGGACCTCAAGGCTTACCGGTGATATGATAAGTGAGGCTAAGGAGCTTATAGATGCTTTGGGGCTGCCGGTGGTGCAGGCCCCTTCAGAAGGGGAGGCTCAGGCTTCTTACCTTGTTAAAAAAGGCGACGCCTTTGCAGTGGCCTCACAGGATGCTGACTGTTTCCTTTTCGGCAGTCCCAAGCTGGTCAGGAACCTGTCCATATCAGGTAGGAAAAAGATTTCCGGAAAGCTTGGATACAAGGTCATCAAGCCTGAGATCATAGACATGGCAGAGACCCTCAACTCCCTGGGGATCGACAATGACCAGCTCATCGCTGTCGGCATGCTGGTCGGCACCGATTACAATCCAGGAGGGATAAAAGGCATCGGCCCTAAGAACGCCCTTAAGCTTGTCAGGGAATCCAAAGGAGATCTTGACGCTCTTTTCAAAAAGGTCGGATGGGGCAAGCATAATGAGGTTGATTGGAACGAGATATTCTACCTTTTCAAGAAAATGCCTTTGTCAGACAGTTACAGCCTTTCCTGGAAAGAGCCTGACATCAGCAGGATTAGGGAGATATTGGTCGAGAAGCATGACTTTTCCGAAGAGAGGGTGAACAGCACTATGGAAAAGCTTGTCAAGGAGATGAAAAGCAAGTCCCAGAAAGGATTGGGGGAGTTTTTTTAGGATGGACTGGTTTATCTTTGCCCTGCTGGCAGCGGTCATGACAGCATTTTCCCACATGCTCAGGAAAAAAGCGCTCCGCAAAGAGCATGCCATGGAATTCTCCACTGTATGGGTCATGTTCAATTTTCTCATATCCCTTGTGTTCATCCCATGGGTGAATTTTAGCGTGGGATACCAGGTGTTGCTGGTGATATACCTCGCGTCTTTCGCAGCGTCGATAGGCATAGTGTTCATGATGAAAGCTTTCAGGCATCTTGAACTCAGCGTGGCTGCGCCTTTCATGAATTTCGGGCCGGTGTTCCTTCTTTTCTTCTCTGTTCTGTGGCTCGGCGAGCAGATAACTCCCTTGCAGCTGGTAGGGATATCTTCTATCGCCATAGGCGGTTACGTGCTCGGAGTCGACCACAAGCATAAGGACCTTCTATACCCTTTGAAAAGTATCACCAGGTCAAAGTATATCCCTCTGATCTTCCTGGCGATCTTCATGTTCAGCCTGTCTGCCATCGCTGAAAAGGTTTCGATGTCAAATGTTGATCCCTTCACTATGAACTTCTTCTTCTGGCTTTTCGCTACAGTCAACCTTTTTGCCCTGCTGTCTTTCTTTTACGACGGTATAAGAGGGGTTAATCACGGCATGAAGATATCAGGCATATGGATATTCCTCTCATCTGTTTTCGCAGTTATCTCATCATTGGCCTACTTCCAGGCGCTGTCTTTTGCCTATGTAGCTTTGGTGGTGCCCATCAAGAGGCTATCGACGCTTATAGATACCTTGATCGGAGGAAGACTCTTTCATGAGAAGAACCTTATGGCCAAGGGCATCGCCTGTGTCATAATGCTGGCAGGGGTGTACCTTATTATTCTATGAGGCCGGGAAAGATGAAAAACTATTGTAGGATGTGGACCATGTGAAAAAGAACAAGAAAAACATCAATAAGCCCCTGAACCTAAAGCAGGCTTTGAAGGGAAAACTGCCTCCAAAAAAGGTCGAGAAGTCTGTCAGGAGCTTTGATACTGTTGGAGATATAGCCATAATCGAGATCCCTGAAGAGCTTAGGGACAAGGAGAAATTGATCGGAAAGACCCTGCTGGGACTTCATAAGAACATAAAGGTGGTCTGCAGGAAAGCAGGAGTCCACCAGGGCCCTTTCAGGACCCAGAAGCTCAAGATAATCGCAGGCGCCAGGAGAAAAGAGACTGAATACAAGGAGACAAATGTAAGACTTAAGCTAAATGTTGAAAAATGCTACTTTTCTCCAAGGCTTAGCACTGAAAGGAAGAGAGTCATGGAGCAGGTCAAGGATAAAGAGGATGTCATGATAATGTTTTCAGGGGTTGGCCCTTATGTCTGTGTTATCGCAAAGAACAGGTCTCCCAAGAAGGTGGTGGGGGTTGAGATAAATCCTGTTGCCCACAATTATGCTGAAGAGAATGCCAGGATCAACAAGCTTGACAATGTAGAGCTTCACCAGGGAGATGTCAGGGAAGTGGTGCCCAAGCTGGGAAAGTTTGACAGAATCGCCATGCCTTTACCCAGGTCAGCTGAAGATTTTTTGGACACAGCCCTCAAGGCTGCAAAAAAAGGTGCAGTGATACATTTCTATGACTTCCTCCACATCGACAAGTTCTATGAAGCAAAAGAAAAGATCAAGAAGGCCTGCAAGAGTGCCAAGAAACAGTGCAGGATACTCAGGACAGTCAAATGCGGCCAGTTCGGACCCAGGATCTACAGGATATGTGTGGATTTTAGGGTCATGTAGTTAATCACATTAAGTTGAATATTGATGAAAGACGAAAAACACAAGATGATAAGAAACATGATTTTTGACTGGAGCGGTACGCTCAGCGATGATATCATGGCAGTCTATAGGTCTGTGATGGGTGTTTTCCGGCGGTTTGGTCTGGAATCGATATCTCTGGAAAGGTTCAGGCAGGAATTCCGTCTGCCTTATAAGGACTGGTATCATAAGTATATCCCAGATGCAAACATGGCACAGCTCCAAAGAATGTTTGAGGAGGAGCTTGCTGCCTTTCCGCGTCCAAAGCTGTATCCAGGCGTGAAAGATATCCTTGAATATCTGGAAAACAAAAACATCAATATTGTGATGCTCAGCGCGCATGTCAGAGGAGAGATAGAGGCTGAACTCAGGGATTCAGGTTTTCAAGATTCTTTCCTCCAGATAAACGCCCCTGTTTTTGACAAGAGAAAGGCAATCAGGGAGGTGCTTGAGAGCAACAGCTTCAGGCCGGAAGAGACAGCCTATGTCGGAGACATGCTACATGATATTGAGACCGCCAAGTTGGGAGGTGTAAGGTCTGTTGCCATAACCTGGGGCTACCATCCAAAAGAGCTGCTGCAGACAGCTGACCCTGACATCATCATAGATGATATAAGTGAGCTCAAGGATCTCGTCTGAAATATCATCCCACAGATACTTCTGATTTTCCGATAGTTTTTTAACTTGTTGCGGTCATATGTGGAGCATGGCGCAGCAAAAACAGCTCTCACCATCTATGTTTATAGGGGTGGAAGGACCAGAGATCATAAGCTTTGGCTCTGGCCAGCCTGACCTTCCGCCTCCGAAGCAGGTTTATGAGATACTTCCGGATTATACTAGCTTTAAGTACGGGCTGATACAGGGGCAGGTTAACCTGAGGCAGGCCCTGGCAAGGCAGTACCCTGCTTCATCTCCTGAGAATTTTGTCATAACAAACGGTGCAAGCGAGGCGCTTGACCTTTCCCTAAGGACAATCAGCGATGTGGGCGGAAAAAAGGTTCTGCTGGGAAGACCTTACTATTATTCCTACCCTCACATGGTGAGGTTTGCTGGTATGGAGCCTGTATATACGGATCTTGTTGAAGGCAGGATAGATTTTGATGATCTTGACAGGAAGATCAGGGGCTGCAGGGCAGTGATCATCAATTCTCCCTCAAACCCCACAGGCAGGGTCGAGGATGTAAAGACCCTCAAGAAGATTGAGAAACTCTGTGCTGACCTGAACATATACATTCTCTCTGATGAGGTATATAAGGATCTTATGTATGTCCGCGAAAACTATCTTCTCAGCGGCCCTCATGTCATAACCATAAACTCTTTTTCCAAAACATTTGCCATGTGTGGGTTCAGGGTTGGCTATCTTTGGAGCCTTGATCAGGATTTTGTGGATAAGGTTATCGCTATGAAGACTCATACCTCTATGAACACGAACATCCTAGGCCAAGAGATGGCTTTTGAGGCCACAAAGGTTCCCAAGAGGTTTGTGCAAGACCAGCTGAAGATATGGGAGCAGAGAAGGGACATGATATATGAAGGGCTTGTAGGGCTCGGACTTGAGCTTTGGAAGCCTGAAGGAGCTTTCTACGTACTTCCGAAGATCCCGGAGCCAAAAAGGTTTGTTTTGGACATGTTCAAGAAGCACAAGGTCATCACCTACATAGGTGACTGGTTTGGAGCACCCAAAAGGGTAAGGTTCTCTTACGCTCTGGACAGTGAAAGGATCGAGCTTGGCTTGAAGAGGGTCAGGAAATATATTGATTCCAGATAAAAAAGAAGATGAAGGAAAAGATAGTGTTCAAGGACAGTGAAGGGAACAGGGTGGTTGGGATCCTTTCAGACCCTTCGGGTGACAGTTCTGTGCCTATAATAATCTGTGCTCATGGAAGCACCTCAAACAAGGACAGGGCAACCTATACAGGAATGGAGGAGAGACTCAACAAAGCAGGTTTCTCGTCTTTCAGGTTTGACTTCTTCGCGCACGGTGAAAGTCAAGGAGAATATGAGGATCTGACAGTCACCAGGGCTGTTGATGACATTCTGTCTGCGATCAGGTTACTGAAAGATAATGGATACTCAAAGATAGGTCTTTTTGGCTGCAGTTTTGGAGGCATATCATCGATCATGGCAGCTTCAAAGACAGATGATCTCTTCTGCTTGGCCCTTAAATGCCCTGTGTCCAGCTATCAGGATAAGTATGACCAAGAACTGTCTGAAACTGAATTGCAGGGATGGAAAGAGAAAGGTTTCAGAATCAAGAAAAAACCTGATGGAAGAGAGTTCAGGATCAATTACTCCTTTTATGAGAACATTGACAAAAATGATGGTTATAAGGCAGCGGAAAGGATCAATATCCCTACCTTTATCGTGCATGGAAGTGCAGACAAGACTGTACCTGTAGAGCAGAGCAAGAATATCTGCAGCATGATCCATGACTGCAAGCTTGAGATCATCGAGGGCGCTGACCACAGGTTTTCAGGTTCAGGGCATTTTGCAAGGATGATGCAGCTTGTTTCTGGTTTTCTTATAGACCAGTGCAAAAAGCAGCAACGATCAACCAACAACATGCATGAAGACTGACTCCAAAGACCAGTATGGCTGTAGGCTGAATAATGATTTTTGGCCAAAAAAACTCTTTTTTCCCCAAATCTTTATAAACGCACTGCCCTTATTCTTAGATGCGCACGCGATGAAATCGTGAACACCAGAGGAGCTTCGGCGATGACTGACGGATGTAACTGATGAGCGTGCGCTATCTATCTTTGAACTAAGGTTTGACAGATGGCAGATATTATCATCATCCATGGAGCTTACGGCAGCCCAGAAGAGAACTGGGTCCCCTGGTTAAGACAAAGGCTGGAAAGCCAGGGAAACAGGGTTTTTGTACCTGGTTTTCCCACTCCTGAGGACCAGACACTTGAAAATTGGCTTGCTGTTTTTGATGATTACGCCGGATACATGGGGGAAGACACCATCCTCATAGGGCACAGTCTTGGGGCGGCTTTCATCCTTACTGTGCTTGAGAAACACCCTGCCAAAGCAGCTTTTCTGGTTGCAGGGTTTGCCCAGCCTCTTGGTATCCGAAGATTTGACTGCATCAACAGGACATTTGTGGAAAAAGATTTTGATTGGAAGGATATTAAGGATAACTGCAGTAACTTCTGCCTTCTCCATTCAGATGATGACCCTTACGTCTCTCTGGAAAAGGCAAAGTTTTTGGCGGACAAGCTCGGCAAGAAGCTGATAGTTGTGGAGGGTGCAGGCCATTTCAACAAGAATTCAGGATATGAGAGGTTTGACCTGCTGTTGGGTATGGTGAAAAGTTTGTAGCTTGCCTAACCGAACATCCTCATGTAATCTTCCCCTTCACTCATCTCTTCCTGCCTGACCTTTATGATCCCTCTCTCAAAATCCTCTTTGGTCGCGGTTGTTCGGTTCTCCCTTATAGCATAATACCCTGCTTCTGTGCATGCTGCCCTTATCTCTGCCCCTGAAAACCCTTCCATCTTGTTGACGATAGTCTTGATGTTCATGCCTTTCTCTGTCTTCATGTCCTTTGAATGTATCCTGAATATCTCAAGCCTGCCTTCCTTGTCTGGAAGAGGTATCTTTATGAGCCTGTCAAGCCTTCCAGGCCTCAGTATAGCAGGGTCCAATATATCTTTCCTGTTTGTGCATCCGACAACCTTGACATTTCCCAGGTGCTTGAATCCGTCTATCTCAGCCAGCAGCTGCATGAACGTCCTCTGCACCTCCCTCTCCCCTGAGGTTCCTATCTCTATCCTTTTTGCAGCTAAAGCATCTATCTCATCTATGAATACTATCGCAGGAGCCTTTGACCTTGCCAGGTTAAATATCTCCTTGACCTGTTTTGCCCCTTCTCCTATGAACTTCTGGACCAGCTCAGAGCCTACAACCTCTATGAACGTTGAATTCGTACTTGCTGCCACTGCCTTTGCAAGCAGGGTCTTTCCTGTTCCCGGTTCTCCGTAGAGAAGTATGCCTTTCGGGGGCTGGATTCCCACTTGCCTGAACAGTTCAGGCTTTTTGAGCGGCAGCTCCACCACTTCCTTGATCTCTTCTGCCTGCTCATCCAGCCCTCCTACATCCTTCCACTTCACTGTGGGCTTCTCGATTATGACAAACTTTTCAACATTGAACTTCTTTGAGATTGATATTTTCCTGACTATGGTGAGGTTTTTCTGTTCTGCAAGCGCCATATCTCCTGGCATTAGGCCTTTTGCTTCCTCGCTTATCTCCACCAGGAACTCGTTTCCGTTCTGCAGCTTGATTACCGCCTGCTCACCCCTTATGTCCATCACTTCGCATACCAGCAGGGGCGTCTTCCTGAACCTTTCAAGCTCTTTCTTGAGGTTTTCAGCTGTCTGCTTGAGTATCCGGTTCTCGTCCTCTATAGCCTGCATGTTGCTGGTGTAGTTGTAGATAACAGAATCCAGTATGTTCTTTTCCTCATCTTGGCTTGTCATCTTGATTTTTAGGCCTTGCTCCTTTAAAAATCTTTGGGTTAAGTTCGCGCAGGTCCGACCTAAACAACAAACTTGCCCTTTCTTATGACCCAGTGGACCTTCTTGTTGCTGTCTACGCCGTATATGTCCATATTCTGCCTGGGAGAATTGATGACAATGTCCCAGTGATATACTGTTTTCTTGTCAGGGTCAAATCCCATCCCCAGTGCCACGTGTATCATCTTTGCGATCTTCTCGTTTACGATCAGATAGTCGCATAACCTCGCTTTTGGGTTAAGGTTTACTGCAAACTCGCCTATCTGGTAGAAATTCTCCCTGAACATCTTTGTGAGGCTTCTGGGCAAGCTTCCTGCTTTCTCATAGTTCCTGATCCTCTCCATGGCCTCTTTCCTTTCCCTTTTCATGGTCTCTATAAGCTTCTTCGGGCCCTCCACTATATCATACTTGCCGTCCTCTACTGAGATTATCAGAGGGTTGCTGTCAGGAATCCTGTAGCTCTGGTCGACGTTTATCACCACATCACCTACTATCACCCCCTTGACCTCTTCTGGGGTTACAAAAGCCTCTCCACCAGGGAAGTTTGCGTAGTTTCCTGCCTTTATCCCTGTCTCTTTGTAGAACTCCTCGTCGATCATTGTCCTTACATCGCAGTCATGCGCTATGAATTGTCTCCTGGTTCCGTCAGGCTTCACCAGGTTGACTGTAAAATCAGTCTTGTACTTGCCCACCTGTTTTCCGATGACCCTAATGAAGTCGCATCTGTCAAGTATCTTCTTTATCTTCCTGTTCCTTTTGCCTATCTTTTCATAGTCCACATTGCAGGTGTCGATGAAGATGTCGATGGGAAGCGTCTCTGTTATGCCATATCTCAGCTTGGGATCCCTCGGTTCAAGCGCTGTCTGGGGCTCAAACCTGTCTTTCAGCAGCATCCTTCCCACGCTGCTCCATCTTGTCTTCCTGTCAGGGGTGGGATATCCAATATTGTCTGCAAAGAACAGTTTTCCAGGATATCCTTTCCCGTGTATATTGAACGATGCCTGGGCTGTCTTAAGTTTGCTGAAGCCCATGATCTTCGACCATCTCTTGAACTTCTTGAATACTTCCTCATCTATATCTTTCTCGATCTCGCATCCCAGTAGCGTGCTCATAAGGTCAGTGGACCTTATTGACCTCGCCAGTACAGAGAACTTGTCGGTTGATGCACCCATGACTATCTGGGCGCCCATCTTTTTTGCGGTCTTGCCCATTGAATATGATATGGAAAAGGAGTCAAGATAATCTTCCAGAGGCAGTTCCTGGTTCTTGTCAGCAGGAAGAAGCACCATCCCTATCGATACCCTCTCCCCTCTCTTGAGGTCATATCCCTGTTTCCATATGGTCCTTGAAGTTTCTTCGATATCATTTTGCTTGTACTTCCTGAACCATCTGTACCTGTAGTCTACAGAGATAGTCCCCCTGAAGCCCTTCTCTTCGCTCTTCAGGTATATCTCAGGCGGCTGGAATATCTCCTCAAACACCTTTGTCTTTGTCCTCTTGTTGACTTCCCTGATGAATCCCATCATGGCATTCACTTTTGGTGTCTTGAGCCTTTTTTTCTTCTCTCCATATACGTTCCAGACCTCTTTCAGGAGCCTTGTGTTCTCTGACTCCTCTGTGTATATCACCAGGTGCATCTCTGCTTCCATGTTGTGTATCGCCTTTGAAAGCGGAGCTATCGAATGGAATGCTTTCCTGTTCCTGAAATCCACCTCTACAAAGAAAAGTTTGCCTTTTAGGCCTTCAACCTTGTCTGCAAGTTCTTTCTCATAGGCTTTTACCTCCTTTTTGAAAGCTTTATCATTGTATTTCATGTTCTGTGATCCTCCTCAACTGCCGCCATCCGTTTTTATTCTTTTGGCTATATCCGGATAGTTACCAGCTCTTTGGTCGTTTTTGTGAGGGGAACAGCCCTGTCCCTGAGCAGTACTGTATCCTCTATGCGTATGCCAAACCGGCCGTTCATATAGATGCCCGGTTCTATGGTGAACACCATATCCTTCTCCAGCCTGTCCCTGGATTCAGGCCCGAATGAAGGGTATTCATGTATCTCAACTCCCACGCCGTGGCCCAGTCCGTGGGTAAATCTCTCTCCCAGTGAGTTTCTTGCTGCCCTGTCGATCTCTCCGCAGGTCTTTCCAGGCTCTGCTGTAAGTATGGCTTTCTCCTGCACGTTCAGGACTTTGTGGTATTGCTCCCTCTCTTTCCTGGTCGGCCTGCCCAGGTACAATGTCCTGGTCATGTCCGAGCAGTACCCCTTGTACCTGACCCCATAATCTATGATGCAGAACCCTTTCTGGAGTTTCTTGTGCTTGGTGGTGTGGTGGGGAAAACTGCTGTTCTTCCCTGAGGCCACTATGGTCTTGAACGCCAGGTCAGCTCCCTGCTGTTTTGCATAGAAGTCAAGGGCTGCTTCCACATCTGTTTCAGTGGAGAACCTGAAATTGTTTATCACCATCTGCATGGCGCTGTCAGCTATCCTGCAGGCTTTTCTGATATGTCTTATCTCTTCCTGATGCTTCATCCCTCTTATCTGCTTGCATTCTTCAGAGATATCATAGTATCTGCCTTTGAGCCCTTTTTTTATCCTTGAAAGATGCATCACTGTCATATGGGCCTTGTTTATCCCTATCCTTTCATGTCTTACCTTTCTTTTTTCAAGCTGTTCAGAAAGAAAACTTGTTATCTTTTTCTTTTTCTCGAAGCAGACCGGCTTCTTTATCCTGCTCTCTGACCTTGCCCTTGCCATGTCCATCTTTGGCACAGCCAGGATAGGATATCCTTCTGACGGTATGCACAGGGCTGAAAAGTTCAGGTACTGCATCTGTGTGAAATAGTATATGTTCGGATCGTCTGCAAAGAAAAGCGCCATGTCCAGCTTCTTTTTCTTGAGCAACTTCTGCATCTCTTTCAGTTTCATGATTTAGAAAGAATTATATACCTATTTAAAATTAACTGTTATATGAGAAAAATAAGGCTTTCCAACGAACTGACTGTGCTTCTGGAACGCAGGCCAGGCAGGTCTGTAGCTGTCGAAGTGACCGTAAAGGCAGGCAGCATCGACGAGAAAAAGGGTCAAAGAGGCATCAGCCATTTTATCGAGCATATGCTCTTTGAGGGCACCACAAGCAGGACAGCCTTGCAGATAGCTGGGGAGATCGAGGGGATCGGCGGCGAGATAAGCGCCTTTACTTCTAATGAGAGGACCTCCTACTATGTCAATGTCCTGAGCAAGCATCTTGAAAAGGGTGTAGATGTCCTTTCTGACATTATCCAAAACCCTCTGTTTGACGAGAAGATACTTGAGAGGGAGAGGAAGATAGTCCTTTCAGAGATCAAGATGGTCACAGACCAGCCCAGGTTTCACCAATGGGTGCTGTTCCAGAAAGCGCTTTACGGTAAAAGCTCCCTGGCAAATCCCACTTATGGCACGGTTTCTGACCTCAAGAGGATGTGTCGGAAGGATCTGGTAAGGTATCACCACAGGTATTATGTCCCTTCCAACATGGTGATATCTATAGTGGGGGATTTCAGCTCTCCCTTGAGGATTATCAGGAGATATTTCGGTGACATGGTGAATCGCAGGATCCCTGCTCAGAGGATAAGCAAAAAACCGTCTGCCTCTTCTTTTGCAGAGAAAAAGCCTGTTCTCCAGTCGTATCTTGTTTTAGGTTTTGATGCTGTTAGAAGATCTCATCCTGACAGCTATGTGCTTGATGTGATCAGGGCTGTTCTTGCCAAGGGCTTGAGCGGAAGGCTTTTCCAGGAGATAAGGCAGAAGAGGGGACTTGCATACGATGTCGGTGCCAGCTATGAGTCTGGCTTTGACTACGGTTTTTTTGCAGTGTATGTAAGCACAGACAAGAACAACCTTTCCCTGGTCCGAAAAGTCGTTCTGCAGGAGCTTGAGCTGTTGAAAGATGTCAGCTCCAGGGAGCTTCTTGAGGCCAAGCGGTCTATAGAAGGGGATTATCTTCTTTCCAATGAGGATAACAGGGAGATGGCCGACACCATAGCTGCGTGGGCCTTTTCAAGCACTGCAGAGGACTCAAAAAGATATGTTTCAAGGATAAAGAAGGTCACCCAGAAAGATATTGCCAGGGTCGTGGACAAGTATTTCAAGAAAAAGCATGCTTCAGCAGTGATAAGGCAGGACTGATATCTTCATTTCCAGGTTTCAGACAGGTTCATCTTGTGACCCTGAAACTTCTGACCTCCTCAAGAAGCTCTTTTGCTTTCTGGTTCTTCTCAAAATGTTTCCTGACAGGCTCTAGCATCTCGTTTATCTTGGCTGAAGTGGCCTGCTTAAGGTCCATAGGATGGAGCTCTTTCTTGGCAAAGCTCTGCTCAAGCTCCTCATAGTTTTTGTATGTCACGTCCCCTCCGAACTTTGCTGGCCTCTCGATCTTCATCTCATCGAACCTTTCGAATATCATGTACTTGCAGTACTCAAGCACAGGGTTAAGGTTGGTCTCTCCTTCAGGACAGTATGCCTTGCTCATCTTCCTCTTTATATCTTCCTCATCGTCAGTCATGAAGATGGCGGAATCAGGCTTTGACTTTGACATCTTCATCTCAAGTAGCATGTCTGCAGGGTCTTTGGATCTTGTCTCAGGCTTGGATAGTCCGAGCAGCATATGATGGCTTACAACAACAGGCTTCCAGAAGCCGATCTTAGGGCCAACTTCCCTTGCGAGCATGTTCACCTTTCTCTGGTCCATACCCAGCTGGGTGATGTCGCATTTGAGGTGGAACACGTCAGCTGCCTGCATGCAAGGGTAGATTATCTGCGCTGCGCTTAGGCTTTCTCCTACCTTCCTTCCCATGATCTGGGAGCATCTGACGATCCTCTTGACAGTCGAGTTTCTGGCTACGTCGATGGTGGTCTTCCAGTGGTCCTCTTTTGTAACCACGTCTTTCGCCCAGACAAAGTCGATGTTGCTTGTCTTCATGCCGCAGGCTTTCCATATCTCGATAAAGTAATCGCCGGTTGTCCTGATCCTTTCCAGGTCCCCGCCCATCTTGTTGTTCATCAGCGCGAACCAGTCAGCCACCCACATCTTGAATCTGCAGCCTGCCTTGATCATCTTGTTGACATTGATAGTCCTCATTATCCCCTGGGCGATATGCATCTGGCCGGAAGGCTCAAAGCCGTCATACGCTACAGGATTCTTCTTCTTGTCCAGCAGCTCCAGCAGCTCTTCCTCTGTTACGATCTCTTCCCCGACTTCCTTGATAAGCTCAAACCTTTGTTGCGTGTTCATCAGGTCTTTCACATCGTATATGCTATATAAATGTTTTGCCGGGCTTTCTGCTTGGGTATGGCAGCTCAAGCATTGCGCAGTCTCCTCATGGCAGCGGATACCCTTCATATCTTCCTGCTGTCATAGGCCCAGTGAAGCAGTACCTGTCTTTGTTTTGACCTGCATTCTAGGTCCTTTTTCCTGCAGTTCTTCTTTATTGAAAATCTCGCTTGCGGCATTTTCATTGGGATTCAAATACCCCGCACTTTAGTGCGAGATTTTCAATCCCAAAAACCGAACTAATCCCCTGCCTAAATGTCAGAAATCAAGGATTGATTTCTGATCATCCTAGAAATTCACTGAATTTCTATGAGGCAGGGTATTTACCGTTCGGTTTTTGTTATCTGGGAAACATGTCTTTCTATCGCTTTCCATCTTTTTATCTGCCGCTTGTCCTCTTTAGGCATCCTTCTCCCCCTGTAGTACCTGCAGTACCACTGGAACCACCCTCTTGGATCCTCCTTGTGTATCCAGCCTTTCTTCTTCCATACTGAAAGGGTCTGGGACGCGTTTACCTTGAAATAGTTGAGTTCAGGGTCATGCTTCTCCTTGCAGAGTTTTGCGTTCCTGAACCATGACTTTGGGAACTCATCCTTGCAGTCTGTCGTGTACTTGCCTCCGAACACCCAGTTCTAGCATCTCTTTAGGGGTCAGCTCAGGCTTTAACTCAGGGTCAAGGTTCCTGCCAGTAGGCTCTGTGAGATAGTAGACATAACCTTTCTGCATCTTGTCGTTTACCCCCACCTTTTTTTCCTTCATGAGAACAGTTGACAAGGCGGTATTAATCTTTTCTGAATCATCTTGTTTGCTGCCGGAAGTTTTTTAAATCATCAAAACATGGGAGAATCCATGAAAATTTCTGTAACTCATCTGTCAGCATATATCTACTGCCCCAGAAAGCTTTATCTTACCCTTGTAAAAAGGTTGGAGGAGCCTCCCAAAGATGTCCTTGTAAAGGGCAGTGTCAGGCACGAGACCTATGAATTTATCAACAAGAACGACGAGGGCATCGTCAAGAACATCCGCGACTTTGACTTTGATTCCATATTTCAGGTATACAAACAGAAGCATTCCAGGTTTCTGAAGAAAAGCATCTCCAGAAACATGCAGAGGATCAAAAAGGTCGGTCTCAGTCCTTCTGACGTGTTCAGACAGGCATGGCCCCTGGTCATGGCAGAGAGCCGGTCAAGGGCAGAGCTTATCTCTTCATTCATCCAGAAGTATGAGGTCTTCGGCGACGAGCTTTGGGACATGCTTACGCCAAGGATAATGTCAGAGGTCAGGCTTGAGTCCGAAAGCCTGCAGCTGAAGGGCAGGGTGGACTGTTTGGAGAAGTATGATGATGAGTATGTGCCTGTGGAGCTCAAGACCGGCCAGATACCCAAACAGGGAGTATGGCCTTCCCACAAGATCCAGATAGGCGCGTATGCCCTTCTCATAGAGGATGTGCTAGGCTCAAATGTCTGTAAGGGGTACGTTGACTACCTTGATTCTGCTTCAAAGAAAAGAAGAAAGATAGTGGTTAATCCCTTTCTTAAGCATGAGGTCCAGGAACTTGTGAAGAGAGTCAGTGATTTGCTCAGGTCAGATCATGCCCCTCCTGTCTGCAAAAACCGCAATAAGTGCCTGAAATGCGGGCTCAGGGAGCATTGCCTTAAGTGACGTGCTCCTGATTTCAATCAAAGGAAATAATTGAATCCAACAGATCCAAGAGGGATTGAGGATGCTCTTGAGGAAGGCGAGTTCCAGGAGACCCTTCCGTACAGGAAGCTTACTGATGGTAAAGCCTTAATCCATTCCGGACCTCTTTATGTTCTTAGGAATACCAGGATCCCCTCTATACTTATCGAGTCCTTCTTCATGAGCAATGCGCTGGATATGAGATATTTCAGCGATCTCAGGAACCTGGGAAGTTTCAGCAGGTCATGTGCAGAAGGGGTGTATGATTACGCCTCAAAGAACAATACCAGGAACATCGTCCTGGCAGTTGGTCATGGAAAACATGACTGCGGAGCCATCGGCAGGCTGGACGGAAAAGAGTATTACGAGAATGAGTTCAACAGGCAGATAGTCGGTGTGATGGCAGCTGGTCTCAGACAGAAAGGATACCATGTTGAGGTGCTTGATTATGAGGGTTCAGGTGAAGGAATGCAAAAAAGGAGGCTTAATGCATATGTAGCAGCTACAAACAAGTACAGCTCAGCTGATTTTGTCTTTGTATCTCTGCACTGCAGTGCTGCAAAGAATCCCAACGCTTGTGGAACCAGGCAGGGTATACGGCCCAGACCCTCTATCGGTGAACCCTAAGAGCACGGTTTTGGCAAGAGCTGTTCTTGAGAGCGTACACAGGAACTTCTAGGTTCAAGTCTGCTTTGGATGTTTCAAAACCAGAACCTTTAAATATAACTTAATTCTATACTGTTATAGAAGTTTAGTACTATGAAGTTTCACTGTTACGTGAGGGGATAACATGGCTGAAGAAGATAAGAAGTTTTCAAAACAACTGATCGGAAAAACAGTGGTCAGCAAGACCGGAAAGAAGTTTGGAGAGGTGGGGGATATCATCTTTGAGACGAGAAGCGGAGAGCTTATCCATCTTCTGCTGCAGAACCCTACCTCATACACAGACAAGCTTGAGCTTGAGAAAGATAAGGCAGGCCATATACTTATCCCTTTCTCAGCAGTCATCGCAGTCGGTGATTTCATGGTCATCGCTGAGGAAGACATAATCTAGAGGCAGCAGCAAAAACTAACACTATTTGCTTTTTTACTGTATTTCTGGGAAATTGATTAAATATTTAAAGGAGCAGGATATCTATAGTTTTCAGGTGGAAT
>WJKB01000088.1 GCA_014729345.1 Candidatus Woesearchaeota archaeon | reverse complement strand
GGTCAACATCCCTGTGAAGCTATATTCTGCTGTAGAATCAGAGGCGCCAGGCTTCAGGCTGCTTCACAAGAAATGCAACACACCTATAAGGTACAAGAGATGGTGCAAGAAATGCAAGGAAGAGGTTGACTGGGAAGATGTGGTGAAAGGTCTGAAGATAAAGAAGGGCAACTTCTTTGTGCTGACAAAGAAAAAGCTGGAAAAGCTCAGGCCTGAAAAGACAGACGAGATAGAGATTACCGAGATAATAGACTCCAACCAGATAGACCCCATATACTTTGACCACCACTACTATGTGGCTCCGGAGAAAGCGGATGAGAAGGCCTTTGCGCTTTTCAAAGAGGTGCTGCAGTCCACTGCCAAGACCGCTATAGGAAAATTCGTGATGAGGGAAAAACAGCATATCTGCGCGATCCAGAGCTACAAGGAAGGGCTGCTGCTCACAACCTTGAACTACGCTTATGAGATAAGGGACATGAGCAGGATCGAGGAGCTTAAGACAGCACCGAAACTGAAGAAAGAGGAGGTCAAGCTTGCTAAAGAGCTGGTCGATAGGCTTTATACAGAGGAGTTCAACATCAAAGAGTTCAGGGACACTTTTGCTGAAGAGCTGAAAAAGGCCATAAAGAAGGTCATCAAAGGAGAGGAAATAAAAGGTGTTGAGGTCAAAAAGCCTGAAAAAAAGAAAAGGCTGATGGAAGCCCTGAAGGCAAGCGTGGAAAGATGAGCCTGCTGCTGTTGTTTGAAGGGTTTATGGCAAATATCCTGACAGGAACAGACGACACTATCTCTCATCTGCCCATAGCAGCTTCCCTTTTGAAGACACGGACAGGCAGGCTATACTTTGCGCTGGGCATGATGCTATCCAATGTATGCGTACTGATCCTGGCGATCTTGTTCTCAGGATTTTTCAGAAGAATACCTTACAGGAACTGGATCAGCGCAGCCTTGATATCTCTGCTGGCTGTCGTGATATACCTAAGGAAGAAGAAAAACCATAAGAGCAGGTTTTTGCAAGAGCTTCCGAAGCACACCAGGCTACCTGCGCTGACAGGTATAGGCTTCCTGACAGTAGCCGCAACCAGCCTGGATGACCTTATGGTGTATCTGGTGATCATGATGAGAGGATTCAGCGACCAGTTATGGGTAGGGGCTGGAGTGCTGGCTGCAGGCCTTCTGCAGATATTCATCGTCTTCAAGTTCTCGAAATACCTTGCCAAGGTAAGATACATCAGGGAGTTCACGCTGGTAGGTCTGCTCTTGGTCGCAGCTCTTGTGGGGCTTGGGATAATATGAAAAGGAAAGATCCATCCGGAAAAGGCATGAAAAAAGCATCCGGAAGGATAAGGCCCATGCTGGCAAGGCTCGGAGACAAGGACTTGCTTTCAAGAAAAGGATATATCTTTGAGCCGAAGCTTGACGGCACCAGAGCTTTGCTCTACCTCAACAAGAGCAGGATGGAGCTGGTCAACAGGAGACAGAAAGACATAACCAGGAAGTATCCTGAACTTGAGCTTTCCGGTGATATCGATGCAGAAAGCTGCGTCCTTGACGGAGAGATTATAGTGTATGACCAGAAAGGGAATCCCAGTTTCAGGCTGCTGCAGAAAAGGGACCAGATAGAGAAAAAGTTTTTGATAGCCATAAGAAGCGACCAGTATCCTGCAACATATGTGGTTTTCGACATACTCAGGAAAGACGGCAAAGACCTTACAGACACGGGGTTTGCAGGGAGAAAGAAGATACTGATGGAGACAGTGAGCAACGGAGAGAACATGGAGATCATATTCTCAACAGTCAACGGAAAAAAGCTCTGGAAAGAGATACAGAAAAGAAAACTTGAGGGCGTGATGGCAAAGAAGAAAGACAGCAGGTATTATCCTGGCAAAAGAGCCCCTGTATGGCTTAAGATCAAGTTCCTGAAGACCATGGACTGTATAATAGTCGGCTATACCCATGAGAAAAGAGTGATATCTGCGCTCGCATTGGCAGCATATGAAGAGATCGGTGATAAGAAGAAACTCAGATACATAGGAAGAGTAGGGACCGGTTTCACAGAAACGTTTCTGAAGAAGCTTCATGAGAAACTCAAGAATATCAGGATTGAAAAACCTCCAGTCAGGTACAAGGGAAGCAAGGATGTCAAGTGGGTTAAGCCGAAGTACATCTGCGAGGTAAGATACCTGGAATTCTCAAAAGACAAGATAATAAGGGCTCCTGCATTCCTGAGGATGAGGGATGATAAGGAACTGAAAGAATGCATCCTGGAGGCGGAATGATGGCCCTGGAAAAGTACAGAAAGAAGAGGAAGTTCAGCAAAACCTCTGAGCCTGAAGGCAAAAAGAAGGCAAGATCTTCAAAAAAACCCATCTTTGTGGTGCAGAAGCATGATGCAAGGAACATGCACTATGACTTCAGGATTGAGGTAGAGGGTGTGCTCAAGTCATGGGCTGTGCCAAAAGGCCCTTCCCTGAACCCTGAGGAGAAGAGGCTGGCCATAGAGACAGAGGATCATCCCATGGATTATGCCGATTTTGAAGGCGTTATCCCGGAAGGCGAATATGGGGGCGGTACCGTGATGGTATGGGACAAAGGGACATATAAAAATATCAGGGCAGCCAAAAAAGATGATGGTGCTGATATGAAAAAATCTTACGGGGACGGAAAAATAGAAGTATGGTTGGAGGGCGAAAAGCTTAAGGGCGGTTATGTGTTGATCAAAACTGATTATCAGGAGAATTCATGGTTGGTTAAAAAAATAGAAGACGGTGAAGCCGACAAACGCCTGAACCCGGTAAACACCAAAACAAAATCTATAAAATC
>WJKB01000087.1 GCA_014729345.1 Candidatus Woesearchaeota archaeon | reverse complement strand
TTTGCGATCTTTTATTTATAATTTTAATAAGAATAGCTTCATATCATATCCAGAAAATTAACCCGGAATGATTAGACAAAACTCCCCAATCATTTTTTTAGAACTCCCCCTTTTTTAATATAAATTTTCGAGCGTAGCGAGTGTATATGTCTGGAAGACCGAACTCCCCCCTTTTGTTTCTTTTTCTAAAAGAAAAGAGAACTTAAACACAATTGAACTTAACATCGATTAATCAAAATCCCTCATATTCTTGGTTTATATGGTCTGTGTTGGTGTTTTGGAGGGGATTTATAAAGGTTATAAGTGGGTTATGGGCTACTGTGTACGGTGTGTGTATCTGTGTGGATGATGATGTCTTCCGGTCATTGGCTTCATATCTCCGGAAAATGTTCCAAAGGATATATTAAGGCAGAGTACTTCAGGCATCTTATGCCAAACCCTCTCACAGATGAAACAGTCAATACACTAAAGGGATATGTGCTGGATCTGAAGCTCAGAAACCTGAGCTCCCAGACAGTTGATGCTTATGAGTACGCTAACAGGAAATTCCTTGGATGGGCTCAAAAAGAGCCGAAATTTGTAAGAACCTCTGATATCAAGGCATATATCAACTGCCTTATAGACAAAAGCAGAAAGCCAAGGACCATCAATCTGACTATAGCTGCTCTTTGCTCCTTTTATGACGGTTATCTGGGCAGAAGGCTGTTTACAAGAATAAGAAGGCTTAAGCTGCCGAAGGCGATCCCTGTTGTGCTTTCAAAGCAGGAGATCAATTCGCTGATACATGCTTGTGAAAATCCTATGCATAAGCTTATGATAAGGTTTCTTTATTCTACAGGTGTTAGAAGCGGAGAGCTGGTGAAAGTCAGATCTGAGCATATTGACTTTGACAACATGCAGTTGAGGGTGCAAGAGGGCAAGGGAAAGAAGGATAGGCTTACTATCATATCAGAGCAGCTGTGCAACGAGCTGACAGACAAGGATGGGTATTTGTTTATGAGCAATAGAGGAAAACATATCACAAGGGAGACTGCTGAAAACATAGTGAGAGGCGCAGCCAGAAAAGCTGGCATCAGAAGAAGGGTATTCCCTCATGCTATAAGGGCAAGCTTTGCCTCTCATCTCTATGACGCAGGGGTGCCTATCCAGAAGATACAGGCTCTTCTTGGGCATTCGAGCGCCAGGACAACAAGTATCTACATAAGATCATCTGTAATCCACACAAAGGGTATAGGTAATCCCCTGGACGCTCTCTGAACAAGAAGATGCAGCAGCGAGCTGCAGACAACAAGGCGCCATGCAATCATCAAGCTTATGTTTGCAGGATCTTACAGGACGCAACCACAACATTAATATACACTGATTAGTTGGAAAGAGCAGATGAAAAAGATAATACTTGACACCAACTTTTTGCTCATACCGTACCAGTTCCATGTAGATATCTTTTCTGAGATCGACCGTATCTGCGGTTTCAGTTATAGGATATATGTACTTGACAAGACGCTCGACGAGCTCAAGAAGGTCTCTTCTGAGCAGGGCAGTAAGCATAGGCTCGCTGCCAGGCTGGGCCTCTCGTTCATAAGGGCCAAAGCTGTGAAAAAGATCAGGACATGGTCTTCAAAGGATGTTGATACCCTCCTTGCAGAGATGTCCAGGAAGGACGACGTGATCATAGCGACCCAGGACAAGGAGCTGAAGAAAAGGCTCCAGTGCCCTGTAATCATCATGCGCCAGAAGACCCATCTTGTACTCGAAAAATAGGCTGAAAAACCAAAGATTTTTAAATGAAACCCTTATTCCAACTCGTGGGGAAATAGACAAAATGTTTTATAAGATAGAATTGCAGGACCATATCAGGGTTCCTCCGGACCTTTTCGGCCTTGAGGTAAGTGAGGCTGTTCTGAAGCGGATCCGGAGGAAGTACCATGGTTTCATATCCCAGGACCTGGGCATAGTCGTGGATGTCTCTTCAGTAGACTGGATAGGCGAAGGCACTATCATACCAGGTGACGGAGCGTCTTTTTATGAGACCAAGTTCAGCCTACTTACTTTCAAGCCTGAGCTGAACGAGGTCCTGCTGGGAAAGATAAGAGATATCGCTGATTTCGGAGCTTTTATGTCGCTTGGTCCTATCGAGGGCATGATCCACATCAGCCAGACCATGGATGATTTTGTAAGTTTCAGCAAGGACAAGACCCTTGCAGGTAAGGAATCTAAAAGGACCCTTAAGGTGGGCGACAAGTGCAAGGCAAGGATCATCGCAGTCTCTTTCAAGGAGATAACCAATCCAAAGCTCGGACTGACCATGAGGCAGCCTGGCCTGGGAAAGCTTGACTGGCTTGAGGAAGAAAAGCAAGATAAGAAAGAGTCCAAGAAAAGCGAGGACAAGCAGGAGAAACCCAAAAAAGAGTCAAAGACCAAGAAAAAGGAGAAGAAGTAGATGAAAAAGAAAGTATGCAAGGAATGCAAGATATTTGTCGATGGCAATGAATGCCCTATATGCAAGAAGAACCAGTTCTCCACGAACTGGCAGGGAAGGATCCACGTGCTTGACGCTAACAAGTCAGAGATCGCCAAGAAGATAGGCATAGAGGTCAAAGGCGAGTATGCCATAAAGGTAAGGTAGTTCTCATGATAAATATCACTGAAAAGAAGGAGAATCCCCTGCTCTTAAGGAAAGAGCTGAAAGGGGAGCTTGAATACAGCGCTGCCACCCCTTCAAATGAGCAGGTGGCCAGGCAGATCGCTGACTCTGAAAAGGCTGACCAGAAGCTTGTGAAGATAAAGCAGATAAAGAACATCTACGGCCAGAGAAAGGCAAAGGTTTCAGCCTATATCTATGGTTCTGAAGAGGCTATGAAGAGCGCTGAAGAGAGGAAGAAGAAGCAGAAAGGCGGCGCTCAGCCTGCTGAAGGCGGCGGGGAAAAAGCTTCCGAAGCTCCAAAACCTGAAGCTCCAAAGGAAGAGCCAAAGGATGGCAAGCCTGAGGAGAAGCCTGTTGAGGAGAAGCCTGCTGAGGAGAAGCAGGAAGAGGCTCCAAAGGAGCAGGCCTCAGAAGAGAAGAAAGAATAATCATAGGTGATAATGAATGGCAGACAAGGGCAAGGGCAAAGACGACAAGAAGCAGGAAGTCAAGCTTAAGAAGACCAGCCATAAATGGAGCAAGTATGAAAAAGCTGGCGAAGAGCTGAAGAGAAAGACAAAGTTCTGCCCTAAATGCGGCCCTGGAGTCTTCCTCGCAGCTCACAAGGACAGGCTTACCTGCGGAGCCTGCGGTTATACAGAATTCCAGGGAAAAGGATCCGGAGAAAGTAAGGAGTCCAAGCAGCCAGCCTCTCCAAAAGGTGGCAAGCCTGAAGAAAAGCCTGTCCAGGAGTCTGAAGAGAAACAGGGGCCTGCCAAAGGTAAAGAACAGCCGGAACCTGATAAAAAGAAGCAGCCAGAAGCTGAGCAAGAGCAGACCAAACCTGAAGACAAGCAAGAGAAGAAAAAGGAAGAGCCTGGGTCTGGTCCTGGCGATAAAGATTAGTTCTGATGAAAAGTTCCTTCAAGTCAGTAAGAGAAGTCCTTGATCTTGCCCGCAGTCTTGAACAGCCTTATTCTTTTGAGGCGCAGGCAGGCAGCAAGACAGTCCTTGTCAGGGACCTTCTGGGCATAATGCCCTTGTTCTACAGCATTAAGGGAAAGGACCTGCGGATGAGCAGAAAAAGATTTCCAGGCTCGTCTGAGCTTGACCCCCAGACAGCCTTGGTATTTGACAGGAAGACAGGTAAGGTCAGGAAGATCAGGAGGAGATTCTACCCTGTCAAGCCGGTCCACAGCAAGCCTCCTGCTGTAATCAGGCAAAAGCTTGAAGAACTTCTGGTTAAGGCTGTTGAAAAAAGGCTGCCTGATGAGGATTTCGGCATACTTTTCTCAGGAGGTGTTGACAGCTCTTTCATAGCAGCTGTCTGCAAAAGCCTCGGAAAAAGCCCTGTCCTTTATACTGTGGTCGTAAGTGATAGCAGCATCGCAGAGGCAGAGGACCTTTCTTATGCAAAAAAGACAGCAAAAGCGCTTGGCCTCAGGCTCAAGGTCATCCGGCTCAGCCTGAAGCAGGTCGAGGCACTTGCTCAGGAGACAGTCGTCATGCTCCAGGAGGCCAGTGTGGTAAAGACAGGCGTTGCTGTCCCTGTCTTGGCAGCCTGCCGCAGAGCCAGGAAAGACGGCATCAGGTTCATGTTCTCAGGCCTGGGTTCTGAAGAGATTTTTGCAGGCTATGAGAGGCACAAGCTTTCAGAGGACATAAACAAGGAGTGCGTCAAAGGCCTTAAGCAGATGCATGAGAGAGACACTTACAGGGATTACCTCATGTCATCCTCCTGCAGGGTGAGGCTTCTTCTTCCTTTCCTTGACAACGATGTTGTAAGGTACAGCCTCAGGATTCCAGGCATTCTCAAACTTGGCAGGCATGACAAGCAGGTTTTCAGGCAGGTAGCTGAAAGATATCTTCCTAAAACTATCGCTTACAGGAAAAAGAGGGCTGCCCAGTACGGTTCAAGGTCTGACAAGGCCCTGAAGAGGCTGGCTTCAAGGAATGGCTTCAGGCTCAGAAAGAGATATCTCGAACAGTTCCTCCCTTTTCCCAGGCTTGGAGCCTTGGTTTCAGGAGGAAAAGACAGCATATACGCAGCATACCTTATGAAAAAGCAGGGCTTTCCTCTGGGCTGTATCATAAACATGAGGTCGCTTAACCCTGATTCTTATATGTTCCATACCCCTGCCATCAGCATGGTCAGCTTCCAGGCAGAGGCCATGGGTATTCCCTTGTTCTCTTTTGAGACAAAAGGCGAGAAAGAGAAAGAACTGAAGGATCTTGAGAAAGCCCTGAAAAAGGCTGTGGAAAGATACGGCATCCAGGGCATAACCACTGGAGCATTGTACTCCACCTACCAGAAAGAGAGGATAGAGAAGCTTGCCCGCAAGCTCGGCCTCAAGGTCTTTTCCCCTCTCTGGCATATGGACCAGGAAAAGCTTATGCGCGACATCCTCGGGCAGGGCTTTGATATCATGCTGACAGCAGTTGCCTGCGAAGGGCTTGACAGCACATGGCTGGGTAGAAGCATGACATTTAAGGATATTGACAGGCTTGTTAACCTCAATGACAGGATAGGCATCAATATCGCTTTTGAAGGAGGGGAGGCAGAGTCCCTTGTGCTTGACTGCCCTCTTTTCAGCAAAAAAATCAGCATAAGGAACTCCAGGGTTGAGATGGAGAATAGCTGCACAGGCAGGCTTGTTGTAGAGGATGCCTCCTTGGTGAGCAAAGGGGCAAAAAAACCAAAATCTTTATAAATCCCCTGCAAGTTTTCCACTTATATTACCCACTATCACTATCCATGAGCGGATAGGAGGGAAGAATGAAGCATCAAGAAGTAACGACAGCATTGCAAAATCTAAGGGAAGTTTCTCCTAAAAGAAATTTCAAGCAGACTATCGATCTTATCATAGCTCTCAGGAGCCTTGATCTCAAGAAGCCTGAAAACCAGGTTGACATCTTTATCACCCTTCATTATCCTAAGGGAAAGAAGAATTCTGTATGCGCGTTTGTGGGCCCTGAGCTTCTTTCACAGGCAAAGGAGATCATGGATGAGTGTATCAGCGTGGATGATTTTCCCAAATGGACTGACAAGAAGCAGCTCAAGAAGCTGGCCCACTCCTATGACTATTTTCTGGCGCAGGCAAACATCATGCCAAAGGTGGCCCAGACTTTCGGTAAATACTTGGGCACAGCAGGCAAGATGCCCAACCCAAAAGCAGGCCAGATCGTCCCTCCCAACGCCAACCTGAAGTCTGTGTATAGCAGGCTCCAGAAGACCGTGAGGATACTTGCCAAGACACAGGGAAACATCCAGACCATGGTCGGAAAGGAGGATTCTGATGACAAGGAAGTCGCTGACAATATCATGACTATTTACAATGCAGTTGCGCATGCGCTCCCTTCTGAGAACAATGTCCGCGCAGTGTATCTTAAACTCACCATGGGCCCTCCTGTAAAGATAGGGGAAAAGCCTGAGGAAGAGGAAGAGAAAGGCGAGGAAAAAAGCAAGCCTGGACCTGGAGAGGAAGAACCAGCCAAGGATACTGTCGCAGCCGCAGAAAAAGCTGCTGAGGAGAGCTCAGCAAAAGATGTTAAAGAGGAGACTCAGGAAGCTGCAGAAGAATCATCTGCAGAAAAGCAAGCTGCAGAAAAGCAAGCCCCTGAAAAGGATTCTGAGGAGCAGAAAAAAGATGAGTGAGGAACAGCTGAGCAAGGAAGATGCGTCTGATAAAGTCGCTGAAAACCCTTCTCCTGAAAAAGAGCAGGAGCAGTTGTCACAGCCTCAGGCACCAGAGCAGAAAGAGCCCCAAAGCCCTGTGCAGCAGGCTCCTGAAGATGCTGATGATAAGCATAAAAAACCTGAACCTGCAAAGCATTCAAAAAAAAACAAGAAAAGGGGAAGCAACAAGCCCCAGGCTCATGTTTCTGAATACAAGAAAAAGGTCGTAACTGAGCTTGAAAAGCTCATCACCGGTTCTGAGATAATCGGGGCAGTGAACATGGAAAACCTGCCTGCCCAGCAGCTTCAGAACATGATGAAGAACCTCAGGGACAAGATCATCCTTGTCATGACAAAAAGAAGGCTTATGAAGATAGCCATAGAGCATGTCAAGGACAAGAAAAAAGGCATAGAGGAACTTGTACCTCATCTGAAGGGCATGCCTGCACTTCTTTTCACCAGCGAGAACCCTTTTGCGCTTTTCAAGATACTTAAGAAGAACAAGAGCAAGGCGCCTGCAAAAGCAGGCCAGACCGCTCCTTCTGACCTTGTGGTGCCTGCAGGTCCGACCCCTTTCGCTCCTGGCCCTATCATCGGGGAGTTGGGATCATTAGGCATCAAGACACAGGTGCAGGAAGGCAAGATAACCATAACAGAGGATGCTGTTGTGGTAAAAGAGGGCGAGGAGATAAAGCCCAAAGCAGCAGAGCTTCTTTCCAGGCTGAATATCAAGCCTATGGAGATAGGGCTGGACCTGGTTGCTGTGCTTGAGAAAGGCCAGATACTTACTAAGGACGTGCTTGACATAGATGAGGAAGAGTATGTCAATAACCTGCAGACAGCGGCAAGATGGGCTTTCAACCTTGCTGTTGAGGCAGGATATCCCACAGAAGAGACTGTCGAAACCATGATCGCAAAAGCATATAATGATTCAAGAGCAGTTGCTCTTTCGCAGGAGATAATGGCAGATGCTGTTGTCGACGATATTCTTGCAAAGGCAGAGAGAGAAGCTCTTGGGGTGAAAACAGCAGGCAATATCGAGACAGGAGCAAAGCCTGAGCAGAAGCCTGTTGAGGAGAAGCCTTCTGAAAAGCAGTCTGAGTCATCTGTTCCTGAGCAGCCTAAACCAGAGGTTAAACCTGAAGAGAAGTCTGCTGAGCATAAACCTGAGCCTGCTTCTGAGCAGAAACCAGGACCTGCTCCTGAACCGGAAAAAGAGATCCAGTCAAAACCAGAAGATGTTCCTAAAGAAAGATCATTAGAAGAGAAAAAAGATGAGCCTGTGGGAAAAAAGCAGTCAGGTAAGCCTGCTGATGAGAATATTGAGGACAAGAAGATTGCAGGGATGGTAGAAGAGGTAAAGAAGCACGAGTCTCCGATGCCGAGCGCTGAAGACCTGGTTGAGGAGATGAAAGAGATAGATAAGAAAGAGGAAGAGCCGCTGCCTGACGTGGGCAGGGAGATACATCAGAAAAAGCAGGAGGATGTCGCTCAGCAGGTCCTCAAGAGTGGTTCTGCAAAAGACATCAATGTCAAGGAAAGCGCTGAAAGCGTTTCCGAGACCTACAAAGGTGAGAAAGAAAAGGCAGATGACAAAAGTGAAAGTGATGACAAGGACAAGAGCAAAGAACAGGAAGCAAAGGATGAGGAGTTCAGGAAACAGGAAGAGATCGCTCAGCAGGTCCTCAAGAGGGGATCTGCGCAGAACATGAAGTGAAAAACAGATTCATAATACTGAATGGAGGTAGACAAAATGGAATACGTATACGCTGCAATGCTTATCCACAAAGCAGGTGGCAAGATCGACGAGGCAACAGTCAAGAAGGTCCTGGAAGCAGCAGGTGTCACTCCTGACGATGCCAGGATAAAGGCACTGGTCGCTGCGCTTGATGGCGTTGACATAGAGAAGGCCATCGAGACACAGGCTGTCGCTGCCGCTGCTCCAGCAGCTGCTGCTCCAGCAGAAGGAGGAGCTCCTGCTGAAGGTGGAGAGGCTAAGCAAGACGAGAAGAAAAAGGAAGAAGAAGAGAAGAAATCTGAAGAACAGGCTGCTGCCGGACTTGGAGCACTGTTCGGATAAGGATTTTTTTCCTTTTCCCTTGAAAAATGCAGATAACTTATCAAGTAAACGTGAGTGGGAATGCTGACAGAAAAAGAGAAGAAAGGGCTATTTGAAAGGCTGGACGAGAAGCAGAAAAAGGTTAGAGAACTGCGGAAAGAGCTTAACCAGCTGAATGATCAGAAAGAGAGATGGTTCAAGAAGAAAGATTCTGTCGGCAAGGAGATAAGGGACCTTATCGGGGAGGTAAAGTCCCTTAAGAGTTCTAGGAACAGCCTCACCAAGGAGGTCAAGGATGCTAAGAAGAGGCGTGACGAGCTTAATGACAGCATAAAGAAGCTCATCGAGCAGATAAAGAAGCTCAAGAAAGAGGAGTCTGAGGTCTCGAAAAAGGATGGTATCAAGGGCAACCCTGCGCAGATAAAAAGTGATATTTCAAGGCTTGAGGAAACAATGGAGACCTCTGCCATCTCATTTGACAAGGAAAAAGAGCTTATGAAGAAGATAAAGGGCCTCAAGAAGCAATATGAGGAGGCCAAGCAGGTAAGTGATGTCTGGGATAAGATACATGAGCTTTCAAGGGAGATCGACCGCCAGAAGAAAGAGGCTGAGGATGTACACAAGAAGATCCAGAACATGGCAGACCAGTCCCAGGAAAAGCATGAGGAGATGCTTGAAAAGTCCAGGCAGATAGACGAGCTCAAGCAGAAGGAAGAAGAGGCTTACAAGAGATTCTTTGAGCTGAAGGCTAAGTTTACTGATGTCAACAACAGGCTGAAGGAAGAGCTCTCCGGACTGAACTCCATCAACGAGAAAGTCTCTGATTTCAGGGAAGAGACCAGGCATGAGAAGCAGAAAAGGGAGAAGAAGAAGCTTAAGTCCCTGGAGAATGAGGTCCATGAGAAGATAAAGAGGGGAGAAAAGCTTACCACCGAAGATCTTATGATCATGCAGCAGCAGGGAGGCCCAAGATAGCCGGCCTTATCCTGCAAAAGTCATCTCTTTTTTGGCTACAGAATACGATATCTCTCCGAAGCCGCAGCTGCTGCATGCTGGATCAAGATTGACCCAGTCTTCCTCATACCTGTATCTTTTCAGGGCTTTTGGGATCCTTGCCTGCACAAAAACATGCCCTGGTACAAACGCAAACCTTGTTTCTATCCCGACTGCTTCAAGAAGGCTTGCCAGAAGCACAGACGCGTCGTCGCAGTCGCCCCCTCCTGAAATTATGGACAATGCCGGCGGCTTGACATATTCGTAAGCGTTCGGGTCTGAGACATAGTCAAGCTCGTCCCTCACAAAATAAAAAAGGGCTTTTGCCTGGCAGACATCCTCTGAGCCGCAGGCAGAGCTTGCAATCCTGTCTGCTATCAGCTTTATCTGGGGGTCATCAGCATCCACCATCCTGGCGATGCTTTTCCCGCCTGCATATGTTTCATTGCCGCTTTTGTCTGACAAGAGCATCTGCACCTCTTCCAGCTTCATTATCCTTCCTGGCTCTGGATCCATCCTTATGCTGTAATAAGGTACTGTCATCATTATTATGATAAGCATGAGGAACAGGGCTGTAAGCAGCCTCACAGGCCCTTTCCATCTTCTCTGTTCATCCCATTCTGCCTTTTCGGGCTCCTGGCTGTTCTCGTTTTCCTGCATGAGACCGCCTAAATATGCATCATATTTAAATATTAGTCTGTTTTCTTGCCTATGTATGAAAAAAGGGATGATACTGTTTGCCTTTGCCTCGGCACTGATGGTTATATGCGGCTGCGAACTTGACCCTACAGGCAGGGCAGCAGAGCAGGGGATGAACATAAGGCTCCTGCAGGCTTCTGCAGAAGACATAAACATCAACAGGCCTGCTGTTATCCTTCTTGATTATGAGCTTTCAAGCCCAAGGGATGAAAGCGTCGCTGCTGAGGTTTTTGTGCATATCGACGGCTCAGTGGAGACATGCACAGCCCTTCTTGAGCCTGGCAGGAACAGGGCATCTTGCACTGTCCGTTCTGAGAAGTTCAGGGAGCCTGGAAAGCATCGCCTGATCATAACTGTGGACGAGGAAAACCTTCTTGCAGAGACTGACGAGCAGGACAATTCTGCTTTAGCCGCCATATTTGTCAGGCCTGTGGCCAATATAAGGCTTCTTGATGCAGAGCCTGTTTCAGATCTCCGCGTAGGAAGTCCTGCCAGGTTTGCAATCAGTTATGAGCTTGACACTCCCTTTCAGGGTCTTTCCTCTGATGTTTCTATCTATAGGGATGGCGTGTTGACAGCTGTCTGTCCTGTCTTTTTCAGCCCTGGTATCGGTTCTGCCAGATGTGCTGTGCAGCCTTCTTCCAGGCCAGGCAGGTATGTGCTCAAATTCGCTGCTGACAGCCCAAACCTCATCGCTGAGCTTGATGAGAAGGACAACAACATCACCATCCAGGTTGCTGTGGTCAGATAATTCAGAGCGCTGTATATACCATGATATGCCATGACCTTTTCTTTACCAGCGTCTGATCAACAGCCTTGCCTGGATGTAATTAGACCTAAAATTTTCAATAAATTTATATACTATTGTCTGCAAACTATTTATATGCTGGACAAAAAGAGGGTATCTTTCATAGCGTTAGTTCTTATCGTGTTTGCATTGTCTGGTTGTGAGATCCGTACTGCTGGCAGGGCCATCACCCTTCCAGGCATGGGGGATCCCCAATACAGGCTTGTCAGCTCCCAGGCCCAGAGCGGTTCTATCATAGGAGAGACATCTGTGACTGTCCAGCTCGCTGACCTTGACATACCTGCAGGCACAGACATTGTAAGCGTCAGTTTCTTCTACTGCAAAGACGGCTCAGCAGAGGTATATGAATACAAGGAATGGCCAGAGGAAGCTATTGAGAAAAAGCACTGGAAGCAGTGCAGCCAGTGGGTCGGCAGGCCAGAGTGCAGGGTCTATAATGCAGGAGATCCTGTAGACCCTTCATCCCTGCAGGATCTGACCTGCACCTTCAGCGGCCTTGAAGACGGAAGGACATATGACTTTATAGTCAATGTGATCACTGAGGAGACTGATGGTCAGCCTTCTGCAGGCGAGCTCTATATGGAAGAGGCAGACAACTGGATCCATGACGTAAAAGTCACCCTTGATCCTGATTTCAGCATCTCCATACCGGGAGCTGACGAGCATGGTTATATCAGGGGAGACACAGTCACCATACAGGTGGATGACCTGGCCCTTTATAACCCTGATGCTGAGCTTAAGGATGTGATTTTCCACATCTGTCCCAATGCCACAGAAGAGGTGATCCGTTACGGTGAGCACCAGGATCCTGATAACCTCCTTGTAAGGCAGCCGTGCGTAGCAGGATGGCAGCCGATAACATCATGCTACCAAGATATCAGCGGCATGCCTGTTCCTGATGTGGATCCCTGTACAATCACAGGCCTGAAACCCGGCATGATGTATGATTTTGTAGTCAATGTCAGGGCAGAGAATGTTTCTTCAGGCACAGATTACTGGGAGGCTGGCCTTGAAGAGCCTGACAGCTGGGCAGATGATATAAGGATCGGATATGAGCCGAGCTTCAGGCTTTCAGACATTTCTGATACTTTCACAGACCACATGACCCTTGATTTTGATCCGGGCAACCTGAGCATGGGCGTCATACTTGAGCTCAAGGATGTCCAGACCTATGGGGAGCCTGTTGCAGAGATAAGCCATGTGGCGTTCTATAGATGCAATAACGGAGATGCCAATGTCAGTGAGCATGCAGAGCATTCAGTCTCCAGCCAGAACAGATACTCGCTAAACAGGGCTGAGTTTGAAGTATGCGATGAACTTGACCTTATCTGGATAGACTATGAGCCGCCTTATCAATGCCATGTCGAGCTGGAAAAGAACACCATGTATGATTTCATGGCACAGGCCGCTGTAAAGAACGACCTTAATGCTGTCTGGCAGCAGGGACAGAGCCTTTCCGGCTTCTTCCAGTCAGAGTTCCCTAACCAACCTGTCCCTGACCATCTGGATGCCTTTTCCTGTACAGCTGACGGCAATGTCTGCGATTATTTTGTCAACAACCCTGACGGCACCACTGACAGGTATTTTGTAAGGTCTGGTGTGAAGTATTACCAGGAGGATTTTATACCTAATTTTACATGGGATCAGGGTCCTCCCAGCTCTATCGAGGCAGCTTACTGCAGGGATGGTATCTGCTATAGAGCTGGAGAAAAAGACGGGGTGACCAGGTTCTGGCGGTGGGATGGCTCCAGATTTGTGGTGGCTGCAAGTATCGATGGTCCTAACTGGGCTGATGCGATGATGGATCTTGGCTGGACCCCTCCATCAAGGATCACTGCAGCATCTATCGACAGGGTGAACCAGGTGGTCAACTTCTACGAGGACAACACCTATTATACTTACAGCACTGCGACGGACGAATGGACAGATACAGGGCAGGTAAGGTACGTGCCTGTGGCACTTGACAGCACCCCTGGCGACAAGATGAGGGTCTGGAGCAGTGACAGCTACTGGGACACCCCTATCTCAGCAGCAGGTGAATGGCTCAATAACAGGACCCAGCTCCATGAGCATGATGACACTTTCTATCACTATGACCTCTCTGAGTACTGGATGGAGGATGAGAGGAACTGGCTTGACAATATATATGTTGATGCTGATCCTGACTTTGAGCTAACCGGGGCTTCTGATGATGGTATTGTGACCTCAACCTCAGTCACCCTCACCCTTGAAAATTATCAGTCAAGGTCAGGAAACCCCCTTGAATCTGCAAAGTTCTATATCTGCGAGGATGCCAGCGCACAGGTCTATTCATATGGAGAGACGTTCAGTCCCTCACAAGAGCCCTTATATTCTGAGTTCGGCATCCTTTCTGACTTTGACAACTGCGTTGACAACTGGAACAACGGGGTTCCTGTATGCGAGATCACTGATTTCAGCAGCTCCCCACAATGCACCTTTTCAAATCTTCAACTGGGCCAGAGATATGACTTTGCAGTGAATCTCAGGGATACTGAAGGCAATGTCGAACTGTGGGTGGATGAGGATGACAACTGGCTCGATGATGTGAGGGTCTGCCAGTGTAACAGCACATACGAATGCCAGCCAGATACAACCGGATGGATGTGCAACGGCTGCCTTTATGAAGATGTCTCAGCTGATCCTGACTACTGCGACGGTCTTGACAATGACTGCAACCCTGCCACCCCTGACGGTTATGCAGAGACTGATTACGGCCAAACCACCACCTGCGGAGTGGGTGAATGCGCCTCAACAGGCATGATGAGCTGCGATGGTACAGAGCTTTACGATACCTGCACCCCTGGAACCCCCTCAGAAGAGGTCTGCACAGGAGGCCTTGATGAGGACTGCGACGGCCTCACAGACCTTGATGATTCTGAGGACTGCGCCTCTTACCTTCTCTGCGAGGATCCTGACAGCGGGCTGGACTTCTATAATGCCTCAACAGTGACTTTCCAGGGATCTGCTTATGCTGACTACTGCTCAGGCAACGAGATTGTCGAGTATTACTGTGATCCTGATGATGATGAGGCAGCTCCTCTTACTGAGCAGAGGCCGTGCGCCAATGACTGCCAGGATGGTGCCTGCCTTGCTCCCACTGCAAACTGTCCTGACAATGACCTGGATGCATATTCAGGCTCTTCCAACACCCTGGCCTGCGGCCCCCAGGACTGTGATGACACTAACTTTGAGATAAACCCTTCTGCCCCAGAGCTTTGCTACAACACCCTTGACGATAACTGCGACGGGCTCTACGACGCCCAGGACAGCGAGGCCTGCCCTATGCCCTTGTGCACTGAGCAGCACTTCTGTACAGACAGTACTGACAATGACCTGAACACCCTGGCTGATGAAGATGATTACTTCTGCAGGTGCTCCAGGATATTCGGAAACCAGCATGACCTTATCAGCTATTATCCTCTGGGAGGGCCTGGAGGCATTGCAGAGGATTTTGTCGGCTGCAGCACTGATGCAGAGATAATAGGTGATGTCCTATTAAACCAGGAGACCTCGGGAAGGGAGGAGGCCATGTTCAATGGAGCATCCATGCTCTGGATAAAGGATCCTCCGGCAGTACAGTCTTCTTCCATATCAGTTGCAGCATGGGTTATGCCCAATACCTTTGACGCTCCTGCCGTCATACTTGCCCAGGACAGCGATACTCCTGGAGAGCTTTCTTATGCTTTAAGGCTGCTCAGCAACAACAGGATGGCTTTCACCGTATATACGGATGATCAGTCCCAGCCCCAAAGTGTAACTATTAACATACCTGATCAGTACCGCCATCATTATACAGGTATCTATTCTGACAGTGTCCTGAGTATATATTTTGATGGTATCCTTGCCAATACAATATCTGCCTCTGGACAGCTCAGGCATGCCTCTGGAGACTTTTACATCGGAGCCAGGATCACTGACTCGGCTGAGACAACAGGGGAGCACTTCTCTGGAAGCATAGACGAGATCGCTGTCTTTGACAGGGCCCTTTCAGCTTCAGAGATACAGAAGATGCATATGCTTACATCCTCTGACCCTTTCCGTGATTACTGCTTCTGCAGGGATGATGATATGGATGGCTATTCACCTGTGGGAGGCATATGCGGTCCTGTTGACTGCGATGATTCAAGACCTAATGTCTATCCAAGCTGGGATATCGCAACCGTAGAGGTCTGCGGAAACAACATCGACGATGATTGCGATGGTTTTGCAGATGGTGCTGATCCTCACGGCTGCAGTGATATTCCTGCCGGCTGCGCAGATCTTGATTCTGATGGTTATCCTGGTTATGATGCTTATGATTGTCCTTCAGGCACAGACTGCGATGATCTTAATGCCCAGATACACCCTACAGCTTTGGAGGTCTGCAACAACGGCTTTGATGCAGACTGCGATGGGATAACTGATGATTATGACTGCGAGATTCTGGCTGCTTGCGGGGATGCAGACAGCGACAAACATTATGCAATCTCTGCTGCCTGCCCTATGGGAGATGACTGCGACGATACTGATCCTGCAGTCAGGCCCTTTGTGGCAGAAGTATGCTCTGACAATATTGACAATGACTGCGACGGCCTGATAGATGATGAGGATGAGGAATGTCCCTGCACTGATGAGGACAATGATGGCTATTACAAGATCGACCCTGTCTGCCCTGGTTCTGATGACTGTGATGACAAGAGGGCTTATGTCAATCCAGGCGCTTCTGAGATCTGCGACAACAACAGGGATGACAACTGCAACGGTATTGTGGATACAGCAGAGGACTGCATATATCTTTCTAACTGCCAGGACAGCGACGATGACGGATGGTACTATGACGATCCTGAGGATGCCTGCCTGATAGGTGATGACTGTGATGATACTGACAGCTCGGTCCATCCCACTGCAGAGGAGGTCTGCGGCAATGGGATGGATGATGACTGCAACGGCGTGGTCGATGACCCTTCTATCTGCGAGCTTGCATGCATTGATTTTGACAGTGACGGCTATGACAGTTGCGGTGCAGAAGGAGAAGCCCTGTCAGGATGCAGCGATCCCTGCGACTGTGATGACAGCACTGCTGCTGTATCTCCTGGCCATCCTGAGATCTGCGCTAACCAGGTGGATGAGGACTGTGATGGGGATGTTGATGAGTATAACTGCACTGACTGTTACGACAGTGATGGAGGTGTAGATTTCCTTTTGCAGGGCTATTCTCTGAGCAGCCAGTTTCCTGCAATTGAGTTATGCGCTGCAACCCCTTCCAACGTGCTTAACGAGTACTATTGTGATTCTGGTGTGAGCACCCTGGTCCAGTATACCTGTCCAGATGGCTGCCAGGATGGAGAATGTATGGGTGCGATCAATTGCACTGATAAGGACGGCGACAAGTTCTATGCAGAACAAGGATGCGGCCCTGTTGATTGTGATGACAAGATGGCTTATGTCAATCCAGGGGCTGAAGAGATCTGCGGAAATCGTATTGACGAGAACTGCGACGGAAGCCTTACCATCGGCTGCTGCGTAGACTGCACCCCTGATGAATGCGAGCCTCCAGGCGACACAGGCTTTATGTGCGACTCACAGGGATGCCTTTACATAGATGTATCAGACCAGCCTGAAGACTGTGATGACAACCTTGACAATAACTGCAACGGGCTGACTGATACAGCTGACCCTCAATGTCTTTGCACTGACTCTGACCAGGCAGCAGAGAGCCAGATATATACAAGCGGCTCTGTCGGGTTCAAACAGGCAACATATGATGATTACTGCAGCGGATGCCCTGCAGTTCTTCAGGGATCATGTCTTACAGAGTATTATTGCGATCCCCAGGATCCTGACGACCAGGCAAAGGCCATAACACTCCAGTGCCCAAATACCTGCGAGAATGGAGCATGCCAGGAGGGTGCCTGTGCTGATGAGGACCTTGACGGCTTTTCTCCTGACGGAGGCGACTGCGGAAAGGTTGACTGCGATGATGGTGATGCTGATATATTTCCAGGCGCAGAGGAGATATGCGATGATTCCTATGACAATGACTGCGACAGCCTTTTTGACAGTGATGATCCTGACTGCAACCCTGCCTGTATAGATGCTGATGGGGACGGTTATTCTGCAAAGACAGCAGACTGCCCATCCGGCCTTGACTGCGACGACACAGATCCTGGCATCAATCCTGGCGCAGCAGAGATGTGCGACGACAGCATCGACAATGACTGCAACTATCTGGCAGATGATGAGGATCCTAAATGCATTTGCGAGGACAATGACCAGGATGGCTTTGGAGCAGGAGCAGCATGCTCACCGCCTCTTGACTGCGATGATGACAATCTCTATGTAAATCCTGGCGCTCAGGAGGTCTGTAATGACAATATAGATAATGACTGCGACAGCTATGTTGACACAGATGATGATGACTGCCCTTCAGTCGTCTCCTGCAGCGATGCTGACAGCGACGGCTATACAGACATATCATGCGGGGGAAGCGACTGCGATGATTCAGACGCGCTTGTGCATCCTTTTGCTGCAGAACTTTGCGACCTCAAGGACAATGACTGCGACGGAAGCATAGATGAGGGCATCAGCTGTGTGATCTGCGGCGACAATGTCTGCAATGGCTTTGAGACATCTTCCAAATGTCCTCAGGACTGCACAACCTCTGAAGGCTGCTTTGAATATGATGATGGCGTGATGATAAGGGATACAGGAGGGGATGAGGAGATTTTTGTGGACTCCTGCCAGAATGTCCAGATGATAAGCATTGCCAGCTGTCCCAGCGGCTATGGTTCTTCCAGCCAGTGCGATTACGGATGCATCACTGAGATGGAGGGCGCTGACAGGTGCGCTGTCTGCGGTGATGATGTCTGCGAAGGTTTTGAACCTTATGTTGACTGCGCTGACTGCGACGGCCTTGCCTGCGGTGATGGTGTCTGCAGCTCAGCAGAAGACGCCCTGACCTGTCCTTCTGACTGCACTTCAGGTGAGATATGCCTTGATTACGGTCCTGGAATCTTTGTGAGGGAATACCAGGATCAGGACATTGTCGAGTTTGAGCTTTGGGACTATTGTTATAATGAATATCTGCTTCACGAGCATAACTGCCCTTCACAGGATTATTCTACAAAGACCTGCCTTTTCGGCTGCGTAGATGATAACAGCATCGACAGATGCGCTGTCTGCGGAGACAGTATATGTGAGGGTCTTGAGAACTTTGAGACATGCGCTGCAGACTGTCCTCAGCTTGACCTTAAGGTTCTTTCAGCCAGCTTTGCCGCGCTGAAAACTGAAGACACCCTTACAGAGGGAGTCACAAAATCTTTTTCCTTAAGGGGCGAAACTTACGACATCAATGCCCAGACGATTCGGACATTCCCTCCTGATGTGGGTGTCCAGTTTGTTGTGGATCAGCAGGTTTCAGGGCTCATCGCTCCTGGAGAGAGCTATGAGACACCTTTCGGATTTGATATAAGCGTCCTGAGCATCACTGCAGCTTCAGATCCTGAAGAGGATACTGTGGATGTGGCAGTCGGCTTTGCTGATGTCCAGGAAGGGGAGCAGTCAATCGTCTATAGTCAGGTACTTTATATTGATTCTTCAACTATCACCAGCAAGTACAGCTTTTATCTGGACTCACTCAGCAGCACCTTTGATCTTCAGCTTGATCCTGGACAGGTCCTTGATGTTCAGACAGACGTGACTGTTGCTCAATCAGGCGACTATAGGGCTGTGCTGTTCATAGATTCTGATGATTCTTTCAGGGAGATGGACGAGAACAACAATTATTGGACAGACACCATCAACATACTTTGCGATGATGACTGTGATGATGATGGTTATGTGGCCTGCCTTGAGGATGGAGGCCCTCCTCTGGGATATGCTGAATGCGACTGCAATGACACTGATGCATATGTAAATCCTGGTGCAGATGAGATCTGCAACCAGAAAGATGACAACTGCGATGGTGATATTGATGAGGAAGGAGCCACCAACTGCATAACCTACTACCTGGATGAGGACAGGGACAGCTATGGTGATCTTGAAGACTCCAGGTGCCTTTGCTCTGCAGATGCTCCCTATGATACCCAGACAGCAGGAGACTGTGATGATCTTGATGATGATGTGAATCCAGGCATCACTGAAAGCTGCGATAGTGAATATGGTTATGACGGCATCGACAACAACTGCGATGGCATTGCTGATCCTGACTGTGCAGATATCTGCGACCAGGACTCAGATGGTTATCACAGCGACACTCTGGCATGGTATCAGGCTGCTTACTGCGCTCTGCTTGGCACAGATGGAGGAGACTGTGACGATACCAGGGCTGCTGTAAATCCTGGACAAGTAGAGCTTTGCGACGGCTTCGACAATGACTGCGACGGCCTCATAGATGAGGATTTTGCAGTTGGGGACACCTGTACTGCCGGACTTGGGGAGTGCAAGATGTCTGGTAACCTTATCTGCAGCGATTCCCAGGAGGATGTCGTATGCGACGCTGTTCCAGGCGCCCCTGTCCAGGAGATCTGTGATAATAGCCTGCTTGATGATGACTGCGACGGCTTTGCTGATTACCTTGATCCTGACTGCGCTGAGTGCTATGACCTTGACAATGATGGTGAGAACGGCACCACCCTTACCTGTCCTGGAGGCGCTGACTGCGATGACAGCAATGCTTCCATAAATACCTCAGCGCCAGACGGTTTTCCCTGCGACGGCATCGACAACAATTGTGATGGTGTTGCTGATGATGAGGTCATTGAGACCTTCTATCTTGACGCAGATGGCGACGGGTTCGGGGATGAAGATACTGTATCGACTGTATGTCCCCCTCCTGATCCTGCATATGTCTCTGAGCTGCCTGAAGGGTTTGACTGCGACGATGATGATCCAGACACTTATCCAGGCGCTCAAGAGCTCTGCGATGGAACAGACAATGATTGCGACGGGACTGTTGATGAGGATGTGCCCACTGTCTTTTACAATGATTCAGACAATGACGGCTACGGTAACCCTGCCCAGAGCATCACTGTCCAGCAGTGCCCTGCTCCTGCCAACTATGTGGCTAATGCAGATGACAGGTGCCTGAACACCCCTGCTGGAGATGCTGTGAACATCTATGGATGCACTGTTCCTTTTGCAGACTCTTTTGACCCTGATTACACCACTGATTTCAGCCAGATAGACCTTTTCAACGCTTCAGACGTGTATATTGGCATAGGAGGGCTTGCCCAGATAAACTTTACTGAAGATATCTGGACTCTTGTGGGCGCACCTCTGGACCAGACCGTAACTATAGGGCGGTATGGTGTTGCCATAAACACCACTAACTGGTACCATCTCAATGTCTCTGCAGTGATCACGCTTTTCAACATCACTTTCACTAACCCTGTGATCATCATGGACGGCGAAGAATGCGAAGCATGCTCCAGGATCAGCCATGAACTGCCTGTGTTTGTCTTTTCAGTGCCTCATTTCACCAATTTCACCATAATCCCAGGCCCTTACTGCGGTGACGGCTCCTGCAACGGTGATGAGACCTATGCTTCCTGCCCTGACGACTGCCCTCAAGGGACAGGACAGCCCCCTTCCCAGGACGGCGGCGGAGGCGGCCTGACAAGAAGAAAGGACTATTGCACTGAAAACTGGGTATGCACTGACTGGTTCACCTGCAGGGCTGACGGCACGCAGAAGAGGAACTGCATAGACAGGAACTTCTGCGGCACGACTGATGACAAGCCTGAGACAAGGCAGGAATGCACATATACACCTACATGCTGGGACAAGATACAGAACCAGGGCGAGACTGGTGTTGATTGCGGCGGCCCATGCGATCCCTGCGTGGAGTGCAGTGTTGATTCAGATTGCGCAGGCGACCAGGAATGCAGGAACAACAACTGCGTTGCAAAAGCTCCTGCTCCCTCTTGCTATGACAGGATCCAGAACCAGGGCGAGACTGGTGTTGACTGCGGCGGCCCCTGCAAGCCCTGCCCAAGCTGTTCAGATGAGGTCAGGAACCAGGGCGAGACTGGTGTTGACTGCGGCGGCCCATGCCTTCCATGCCAAGAGCCAGAGAAGCCCCAGCCTGTCTCCAGGTGCGGTGACGGCTCCTGCGAGCTCACTGAGTTCTGCTGGAGAGACTGTAAGCTGCAATACACTGTGATCCTGCTTGTGCTTCTGACACTGGCAGCTGTGGCTGGGATATTCATAGCAGTCAACATGACGCCTCCCAGGAAGTTCTACAGGAAGCTCAGGAAGAATTACAGCCTTATCAGGAAAAAGGATTATGATGAGGCAAAAAGGATGTTCAGGGAAGAGGTTGAGCCTGAATACAAGTCCTTGAGCCACAAGCTTGACCCTGGAAAGCCTTTCCACAAGAGGATAAACTCCTTGTTTGACGAGATCGAGGTCTATCTTGCTATCGATGAGGCTTACTCATATCTCAGGAGCGGAGGGACTCCCAAAGGCATCAGTTCAAGGCTTTCATGGATACAGAAGCAGGCTGAAGCCATCAAGAAGGCAGGTCCTGCTGATCCTGAGGTCTACAAGCAGGCACTTGAACAGTACAAATACTGTGTTGATAAGGTTGGCAAAAAATAAGCCAAAAAGCCACAGTTGGATACTTATTCAGCAAAATATTTATACTTTAGCAAAATATTTATATATTAGATTAATGTTTACTATATAAATATATATTTTTGTATATTGTATCGAGGACAGAGTTCAAAAACAAAGAGAGGTGTTTTACATGAAGGATTTCAGAAAGACCATATCATCGCTGGCTCTTGCTGTTTCAGCACTGGCCTTGGTCATCATCTCAGGCTGCGAGATACCCAACCTTCAGGGAGAGATGAACATCAGGCTGGACAACGCGTTCTTCAGGCAGGATACTTATTTTGTGGGCGACCATGCGACTGTGGTGATAGACGCGTATATGGATTATCTGGGCACAGATCCTCAGCCTGTGCCTGTAACTGTCAGGATCTACAACCGCTCCAAGAGCGGCATAACCAAGACCTTTGCCACTTTCAGGTTCAATATCATGCCTAACACTGTCACAAGGTATGAAGAGACTATTGGCCCTATCTCAGAAGGATATGTTGGAAAGCATGACCTTATCTTTGAGATTGATCCGGATGATGAGTACCTTGAAAGCGATGAGATTGAGGATAATACCAGAAGACAGTCCTTAAAGGTCGCAATACCTCTTTGCGACTCTTCTGTCTCATGCGATGAGGCAAGGCTTTTCAGGACCCCTAGTGACTACAGGTGGTGCAGAAAGATGGGCAATGATGACTGGCAGTGGATGAGATGCGGCCAGTGCGGTACAAGCACCTGGTGCGAGGACCAGGGATATCTTCCTTCTGAGCCTTACGACGCAGGAACTGTGGGCAGATGCAGGAAACAGAGCCATATATGCACTGGAGAGATCTGGAAAAGTTGCTCAGATGCCAACCTCGGTGAGACTATAAACATCTCCGGAAATAGCTACAGGTGCTCAGACCATACCAACACCACAGGCTTTTTTGAATGGGCAGGAGACATTCCTAGGATCACAGCATGCACAGACTCTGACCAAGGCATGAACTACTTTGTGAAAGGCACTATAACAGTCACTTATGCTGACGGAAAAGTCGAGAAGAGGACTGACTTCTGCAGGAGCGACAACAGGCTTGTTGAGTACGGATGCAGCGCTGCAGGCATCAAAGCGCAGTCAGGCATCGAATGCGACCATGGATGCAAAGACGGAGCATGCGTGCCTGCGCCGATCACCCCTGCATTCAATATCAGACTTGGAGGCGTGCTAGGCCCTTCTGAAGTGACTGCAGAAGAGGATCCTGTATTCCTTAGCCTTATACACATGAGTTCAGACAAGGCCTTGAACATATCTGACAAGGTGCTGGTAAAGGTTAACGGAGAGATCAAGAAGAGCTGTGGTTACAGTGCGCAGGTGACTGAACAGCCCTATCAAACAGGGTACTGGTGGGAAGGCGGTGTTGAGTGCCAGTCAGAAGCATGGTTCCCTGAGCAGGGTACATATGAGGTTGAGTTTTTTGTCGATTACGGCAATTTATACGCAGAATCTGATGAGAAGGACAACAGTATCCTCAAGGTTGTGAATGTCACTCCTGAGGTCAACTGCCTTGACCTTGACCAGGATGGCTTTAACGGCATCTCTGACACCTGTCCGACAGGCAAGGACTGCAATGACTATGACGCAGACATAAACCCTCTTTCTGCTGAAGTGTGCAACAACGGCATAGACGATGACTGCGACAGCCGGATAGATGATGAGGATGAGGAATGCATCCTGCCCTGCAAGGATGATGACAGCGGTATCAACTATTTCGTCAAGGGCAGTATAAGCGGGGACGTCCCTCCTGACTTCATACTTGAGGACAGGTGTCTGGGCAATAACACTGTGAGAGAGACCTACTGCGACCCATACGACATGAACAATGATGGTTATGAAGGCTCTGCCAAGCTTTATGACTGTCCTTATGGATGCAGTGACGGAGCCTGCCATACCATGGACTGAGCAGTTATCTTTTTCTTTTTTTTGTTACATCTTTTCTTTATGTCATTTTCCATTAGTTTTTTATAATCCTCTGGATTCTGCCTTTGCATGGATGTCAGACAGGTACTTCAAGAGTACAAGAAAAAGATAGACAGCGCGCTTGAGACATACCTTGAAAGCAGGGCAAAATCAGCTGTCAGTCCTGAGACCAGGCAGATGATCGAGCTTATCAAGGATTTTAACCTCAGGGGCGGAAAGAGGATAAGGCCTGTGCTTTGCATCTTCGGCTACAGATGCTTCAGGGAATGCTCTGGGGACGATGAGAAAGCTTTGATCAGGGCATCGCTCGCTGTTGAGATGATGGAATCCTTCCTTCTGATACATGATGATGTCATGGACCAGGACATGCTAAGGAGAGGAGGGCCTACAGTCCACAAGACCTATGCTGAGCTTGCTTCTGCTTATGATACAGATAGGCAGAGGTTCGGGGAGTCTATGGCCATCATAGCAGGTGATATCTGCGCCTCGCTTGGTAATGACCTGCTCGCAGGTTCTTCTTTTGGGGCTGAAAAAAAGATCAAGGTGCTCAGGCTTTTCAATGATGTCATAGTGAGAACATGTTTCGGCCAGGTGCATGACCTCCTATCTGAGATAAGGGAAGAGACAACTGAGAAGGATATCGAGAACATCCATGAGCTGAAGACAGCTGCCTATACACTTGAAGCCCCTCTTCAGATAGGCGCGATCCTGGCAGGGGCAAATGAAAAAGACCTTAGGATGCTCAGCAGGTTCGCAGTGCCTGTAGGAAAGGCTTTCCAGCTCCAGGATGACATCCTTGGGATGTTCGGTTCAGAGCAGAAGACCGGAAAGCCTGTCGGATCTGACCTTAAAGAGGGCAAAAGGACCCTTCTTGTGCTCAAGGCCATGGAAAAGGCTGATAATATTCAGAAGCAGAAGCTTCAGGTGTGTCTCGGAAACCCTGACATTGAAGAAAAGGACATAAGGGAGGTCCAGCAGGCCATCAGGGACACCGGAAGCCTTGATTACAGCAGAAAACTTGCCAAGAGCCTTATCCGCAAGGGAAAAGCCGCGCTTGAGGAATCAGGCATAAGGCAGGAAGCAAAGGAATTTCTGCTTTCTGTTGCTGATTACATGGCAGAAAGGGAGTTCTAGATGCATGTTCACATAGCAAAGGGTTCAGGTTTCTGTTTTGGTGTAAAAAGGGCTGTTGACATAGCACTGAACGCGCCTCCAGGCACAGCCATACTCGGAGAGCTTGTCCACAACAGTCATGTGACTGTGATGCTTGAGAAAAAAGGTGTCATTACTGTCTGTTCAGTTAAGGAGGCGCTTGAGGCCGGCGGCATAAGCAATCTGATCATCCGCGCTCATGGAGAGCCTGCCCTTACATATGAGAAAGCAGCAAGCCTGAATATCATAGATGCCACCTGCCCGAATGTCAGGCAGGTGCAGGACCTTGCCAAAAGGCTTGAAAAGTCTGGAAAAAAGGTCATCATTTTCGGCAAGAAGGATCATGCAGAGGTAAGGGGGATAGCTGGCAGCCTGGAAAAGCCTGTCATACTTGAGGATCCTCTGTCCCTCAAGGACATGCCTCTTGAGAATACTGCCATAGTTTTCCAGACAACCCAGGCAGACACCATCTTCAAGGAGGTCAGGCGTGTCCTTTCCGGGCTTGAAGAGCAGGGTGGGCTCCCTGAGATCCATAACACTCTTTGTCCTGTGACTTCAGACAGGCAGAGGAATGCTGAGAAGCTTGCTGAAAAGATGGATATGATGATAGTTGTCGGCGGGTTCCATTCCTCCAACACTGCCAGGCTTGCAGAAAGATGCTCTTATGTCACTGAGACCCATCATGTGGAGAACAGCTCCCAGCTTGAAAAAGGATGGTTCAAAGGCAGAGAAAATGTGGGGATAGCTGCAGGCGCCTCTACCCCTGATGCTGTGATCGATGGTGTTGTCCAGACGATCCGGTCCTGGGACTGAGACCATGCCCTTTACCGTCGAGAAACAGTCTTGGGACTGAGACTGTCCCAGAATTTGCAGCAGAATGTACCCTTGATGGTCTTTTTGCTCCTGAAGGTCCTTGATTTCTTTGTCCCTGATGATCTTTTGCATATTCCTTAATGTCATCCAGGACTTTCTTGTGATTCTTCAGAAAACACCTGATGATCGCATCACTGAACTTTTCAGGAGCCACTTTTTTGGAAGTATTGCATCCTTAGATCACGCCGTGCCTTTCACTTACCAAATCTTCTTTCCCTGTTTCCATAGTCATCGATGGCCTTTACAAGATCCTCTTTCTCAAACTCTGGCCAGAACTTTTCCAGAAAAAGCCATTCAGAATAATGGGCCTGCCAGAGCAGGAAATTTGATGTCCTGTGAGCTCCGCCTGTCCTTATGATCAGGTCAGGCTCTGAGTTGAAATAAAGGTTTCTTGAGAAAGTATCCTCATTTATCTGATCGATATCAAGTTTGCCCTGCTTTATCTGCTCAGCTATCTTTTTTGCAGCGTCCACAACCTCCTGCCTTCCTCCGTATGCCATGGCAAAGTTGATAACATGCTTGTCATTGTCCTTTGTCTGCTCCAT
>WJKB01000086.1 GCA_014729345.1 Candidatus Woesearchaeota archaeon | reverse complement strand
GTACAAAAGAGAATGTCAAGAGCTTTGAAAAGAAACTCCCTATCAGATACATTTACCAGAAGAATGCTGGCCCTGCTTCAGCGAGGAATCTTGGGATCCAGAAGGCAGAAGGAGAGATAATCGCCTTCACAGACGATGACTGCAGGCCTGCAAAGGACTGGCTGGAGAACATCCTGAAGGCATTCCAGAAGAGATCCCTCCCATCAGGTCTAGAGAATATGAAACAGGGCAAGGATAAAAGAGTTGATAAGGGCAGGATCGACGGAGTGGAAGGCCTTACAAGGCCTGAAGGGACCGTAGGTCCCTTCACCCAGTACATCCTGAACAAGGAAGGGGGAGGCTATCCTACATGCAACCTTGCTTTCAGGAAGGATGTTATAAGACAAGGTTTTGATACAAGCTATCCCTATCCCTTCAGGGAAGATACAGACCTTGCCTTTCAGGTGCTGAGCAAAGGAGGAAATATAGTCTTCAGCAGATCAGCAGTGGTGGTGCATCCTGCTGAAAAGATAAGCTTCTGGAAAGCTCTGAAGAAAAAGAAGTACTTCATATCAGACATGCTACTTTTCAAGAAGTTCCCAAAACTTTACAAGGAAAGGATAAGAATGCCTTTTGAGCTGTTCACTGCTTTCTACATAGTGCTCTCAGTACTTTCTTTCTTCAGCCTTTATTTTGTCATAGGATTCGTTCTTGTGGGGCTCACAGAGCTTTTCTACAGGAAATGGCATGTGGGTTTCATCGGATTCTTCAAGTTCCTGCTGCTGCAGCTTGTGGGCTCCTATGTGATCCTGATAAGCGACATCATGGGCATTGTCAAGTACAGGGTAAACCTTTTCAGACTGATCCTGTGAATTCCTGGATAAGGGATCGGACCCTGGACTGATGTGGCAGATCAGGAAGAAAGAGCTGTCGAATATATGTCGAGCATGTTGGGAAAGATTTATAAATTGATATTGGATATTTTCCTGTGATGAGACTGCTTTTTGTTGTTCCAAAACTGGACGAGTCTCTGGTAAGGGGGGAATATCCGCACATAGGCATAGGTTTTTTGAGCGAGGTTCTTCTGAACCAGGAGATAGACCATGAGATAGTTGACATGACATTAGGCTATGGTCCTGACTACCTCAAAGACTATATCAAGAGATACAGGCCTGATGTCATCGCGCTGCCCACATACAGCTACAGGTTCGCCTCTACAAAAAAGATGATCGATTTCCTGGCAGGACTTAAGGAAGAATATGGATTCCGGATACTCCTCGGAGGGCCTCATATCTCCTGCATGGGGAAGAAAGGGATGGTAGAAGGCGTCGATTTCGGCATAAAAGGAGAGGGTGAGGAGACACTCGTGGAATTCTGCAGGACATTTGAAGAGCAGAGGAAAGAAGGCAAAGACTATTCAGGGATAAAGGGTCTTATATGGAGAAAGAAACTCCAGAACAGGCAGGATCATAAGAAAGAAAATCATGCAAACGATGACAAAGCCCAAACAGACGAGGTTGTGGAGAATGAGGACAGGCCCTGGAACCAGGACCTGGACAGCATACCTTATCCCAAATATTCCAAGTTTGAGTTTGACAAATACCTTTGCAGCAGGGACAGGTACATAAGGATCAACACTTCCAGGGGCTGTCCTTACCAGTGCATATTCTGTTCAGTCAAGTTTGTCACAGGAAGCAAGTTCAGGGCAAGAAGTCCGGAAAACCTGGTTAAGGAGGTATCTTACTGGCGCAAAAGAGGATACAGGAAATTTGAGTTTGTGGATGATAACTTTACGCTGGTAAAGGACAGGGTGATGGAGTTCTGTGACCTCACAGACAAGAAAGGCCTGGACATAGATTTCAACCTGTTCGGAGGGGTAAGGGTCGACCGAATCGACAGGGAGCTACTTGAGAGGCTGAAACAATGCGGCCTTAAGAAGGTCATATACGGTGTGGAGACAGTTAACGAGCAGGTGCTTAAGAACATAAAGAAGGACATCACTTTTGAAAGGATCAAGGAGACATTTGAAATAACAAGGCAAGTGGGCGTACCTTTCGGAGTTTTCTTCAGCATAGGCCATCCAGGACAGACATACCAACATGTGATGGATGACCTGAAGTTCATAAAAGAGCAGGGCATAAAGGATGTCACCTACTGCAATATGGTGCCTTATCCTGGATCAGAGCTGAAGAGTTGGGTGGATAGGAATGCAAGATATGTTGTTCCCAGGGACAGGTATCTTGACAAGGTAAGCTATATGCAGGATGAACCCATATATGCGACAGATGATTTCACAGCATATGAGAGGAAGAAAGCCCTTCAAAAGGCTCACTCCTTCTGCGACAAAGGGCTATATACCATGAAGTTCGGCAATATGCTTGGAACAGCTGTGTGGCTGGGGACAAGGTCAAAGAAAATCAACGATTCAGTATACAGGATGGTAAACACGAGGATAGGAAGGGCTCTCTTCAACATGATAAAAAAGGAATGATCACTTTTTCTCCGCTACAAGACCCATCTCATCATACGGGTTGACACTAAGGGACACTTTTCTCAGCAGTCGGTCAATCCCCAGCGCCCTGCTGACATTCCATATCCAGGTACAATATGACTGTGTCTTGATAAGGACGACCCTGAGGCTCCTGTACCTTCCAAGATGGCCAAGCCACCTTACGGAAAAACCGGTCTTTTTGAGCATCTTTTTGATGGTCTTCTGGGAAAAGAAATATATGTGCTCGTCAGGCTTGAGATGCACCCATCTTTTTCCTGAAAGCCTGGCAACAAGACTGCCTATGTCAGGCGTGGTTATGAACAGGTTGCCTCCTCTCTTCAGCAGTTGGTTGGCCTTTTGAAGGGCTTTTGTGGGAGAATGGACATGTTCAAGAAAATCATTCATGACTATAAGGTCAAATGATGAGTCAGGAAGCTTCACATCATCGAAAGTGCTGCATCTTGCATCAAGCCCCATCTTTCTGCAGTGCTCTATAGAGCCTTTGTTGAGATCGATTCCCATGGGCTTCCATCCCTCCTGCCTCTTCATCTCGAGCATGAATGTTCCGATGTTGCATCCTACATCAAGGACTCTTGCGTCACGCTTTTTTACAAATCTCTTGAGGAGCCTCAGCCTTTTCCTGAAGGTCTTCCTGTCATCCCTTAATGTCTGCTTGTAGTACATAACAGGACTCACCCTTCCCTTATTGTACATGCCTGCGAGAACATCTGCTTTCAATCTGGGATTCACGTACACAAGTCCGCAGTTATCGCATTGTATGATCCTAAATCCCTGTTTCTTACACAACAGCGAGCTCTTTCCTGAACCGCAAAGGTCACACCTTACAGTCTCTTTGGCAGAAACATGCCTCTTTCTGTCCTTGAGATCTGCATCTCTCACTTCAGCATCCTTCATGCGTGTATCCTTGATATCCATCCTGCCTCACAGCCTCTTAAGCTTCAGAAAAAGCTTCTTCAGGTTCAGGGACTGCCTGAAAGTGTTCCAGAACCTCTTGGGATGAAGATAGAAATAGAAGTTGGCTATCTTCTTGTAGAACCTGAGCTTCTTTATGCTTATCTCTTCTTTTGCCATCTTGGGCCTCTTGACCTGATAATAGTCAAAGCAGCTGAAGTCATGCGGGACTGTCCAGCCCTTGTCCTTGACATAGTTATAGAGCCCTGTTTCAGGAAGAGGTGTTGTTATGGAGAAGTTTGCTTCTGTAAGGTCTGACCTTACCGCAAAGCTTATGGTGTTCCAGACCTCTTTTTCTGTCTCAGTAGGGGCTCCGAGCATAAAGAACCCAGCCACCTGTATCCCAAGCTTATTGCAGTCCCTGATCAATCCTTCTATCTGCTTTCTGGAAACATTCTTCCTGTATATGCCATTCCTTATCCTGTCTGTGATGGACTCTACGCCTACCTTGATCTTCACGCAGCCTGCCTTTTTCATCATCTTCAGCATATCAGCATCATATGTGTCTGCTCTTGTATTGCAGGCCCAGACAATCCCAAGGTTCTCTTTCATCAGGAGACTGCAGAACTTTCTCATCCATTCCTTGAAGACCGTGAGGGTGTCGTCCTGAAAATAGAACGCCTGGATCCTGTACTTCTGGATGAGCTGTTTCATCTCCTCTATGATGTTCTCAGGGCTCCTTATCCTGAGCTTTGGACCGAATATGTGCTTGAGAGTGGGCTGGCAGTAGCTGCACTGGTAAGGGCAGCCTCTTGAGGCTATGAGGCTCATCCCTCTGATGCTTGAGTCATAGGAATCAAGCTGCACAAAGTTTTGGATATAGGTCTCTATCTCGAAAAGGTCAACTGCCGGAAAAGGAAGCTTGTCGAGGTCCTGTATCACAGGCCTTGGACTGTTCCTGAAAAGCCTTCCTCCCTTTTTATACCATACCCCTTTGACTTTCTCGAACTTCTTTTCTCCGTAAAACTCATCAATATACTCTTTTGAGGTGATCTCTCCCTCTCCTATGCAGATGGCGTCTACAGCCTTGAGCGTCACTGTCTTCTTAGGCATTATGGTCGGATGAGGCCCTCCCATAAGCACATGGATGCCTTTTTTCCTGCATTCCTGGGCAACTTTTGCAGCATCCTGGAACATGAGGGTGTCTGTATAGATAAGGACTATGTCAGGGCTGTGCTTATCAAGCTTTTCGCGCACATATTGCATAGAAGGATGATAAGACGTATCTATCTGGGAGATATCTATCCCTTCTACGTTCTCTCTCAGATAAGCGCCTATATAAGCAAGTCCCAGGCTGAAATCTCCGCTCGGATACTTGAACCTTGGGAAGACAAGAGTAACTTTTTTCTTCATTTTCCCCTGATCTTCTTCTTGATCTTGTGAATGTAAAGGTCAGCCAGCTGCAGCAGGTACTCCATGTTCTGCTTCATCCCAAGCTTTGACTGTCCTGCTGTCCTGTCCTTGAACATTATGGGGTGTTCCAGAACCTTCTTTGCATTTCCTTTAACTATGATCTCCAGGCCTATCTTGTAGCCCTTTGGCTTCAGCTCTGCGCCTTCAATTACCTCTTTCCTGAAGAAAAAGAAGCCGGACATGGGATCTTTTATGTGAGTTACAGGCCTTGCAAGCAGTGTAGCGATCTTTGAGGTCAGCTTCCTATGGGCAGGCCAGCCTTCTGTGCCTCCTCCCTTGACAAGCCTTGATCCTATGATCATGTCAGCTTCACCTTCCCTTATCCTCCTGACGATATCAGGGATAACCTCAGGAGGATGGCTAAGATCAGCGTCTATAACCCCTATCAGGTCTCCTTTTGCGATCTTGAAGCCGTCAACAACAGCGCTGCTTAGTCCTGACTTCCCTATCCTTCTAAGCACTCTCACATGCTTATCTTTCGGAAGTTCCTTTGCTATCTTCCAGGTGTTGTCAGGGCTGTTGTCATCGACCACGATTATCTCAAACCGCTCGTTCTCCATGACCTTGTTTATCCTGTCAACAAGCTTTTCTATGTTCTTTGCCTCATTGAACGTGGGCACTATTATGGATATCATCTTAAGGTCAAAATATTGGGGTGCTCAATATAAAGGTTTTGCTTTTAGCTTTAATCTGCAGCGCCGCTGCGGTTCATACTGCCCTTGCTTTCAGAAATGCTTGGTGCGTCCTTTTCTTTGTCCTGGCTGCCTTTTTCTTTGTCTGCAGCCTTGCTGTACACCAGCTCTTTAACTGCAGAAAAGACCTGGTCTACCTCTATACTGTCCATGCAGTTCGGGGACATGCTGCAGGTGTTTCTGTAGCAGCAGAGGCAGTCCATCTTGGGGATGATCTTCATGCCCCTGCCGTAAAGCTCGATCTCAGAATAGCTTGTAGGGCCGAAAAGCACCACTGTTTCCTTTTTCAGCGCTATGGCGATGTGCATGGCCAAACTGTCAGAGGTGACCACTGCGTCGCAAAGGCTGATTTTGGAAGCAAAATCCCTTAAAGAGTTGTCAGTGCCTGCGTCTATGAGCTTTGCGCTGCTCTGCTCCATTATCATTGCATTTCTTTCCTTCTCTTCAGGACCTCCCAGTAGGATGATCCTTGCTTTCAGCTCTTTTTCAAGCTTTTCAGCAAGCTTTGCGGTCTTTTTCTCGCTCCATCTCTTCTTTTCCCATCTCTTGCCGGCGCCAGTGTTCAGGCCGATGACAAGGTCATCGTCCTTTATGGCATTGGTCTTGGCAAAATACTTTCCTCTTGTTGTCTCCTCCTCTGTAAGTT
>WJKB01000085.1 GCA_014729345.1 Candidatus Woesearchaeota archaeon | reverse complement strand
GTGGAGCAGGACTTTGAGACCGACCCTGTAACAAAGGCAGAATGCCCCAAATGCCACAACAAAGAGGCATATTACTGGGAGGTGCAGACCAGGGCAGCAGACGAGCCTCCTACCAAATTCCTGAAATGCACCAAGTGCAAGCATATCTGGCGTGATTACAGTTAGAGGCTCGGTCGATCTAATATGAGGATAGTTGAAGGCAGGATCAGGGTGATCATAAGGCCCAATAGTAACAAGAACGAGATACTGGGCTTTGACAAGGAGAAAGGCGCCTATCGTGTGAGCATAAAGGCTGCTCCTGAAAAAGGCAAAGCAAACGCAGAGCTGGTCAAGTTCTTGTCGAAGCTCCTGAAAAGGAAGGTCACTCTGGTGAGCGGCATGAAGAGAAAGGAGAAAACATTGAGGATCAGCTGATGCAAATCTTTTTATACTCTCGATGCATACGACTTTCTGACTGAAGATGGATCATAATAGCTCCAAAAGGGGTATATTAATCGCGATCGAGGGCAATGACAGCTGTGGAAAAGCCACACAGCAGGAACTGCTCCTTTCAAGGCTGAAGAAAAACAACTACAGGACTGCTGATTTCTCTATACCCCAGTATGACAAGTTCTGGGGAAAGCTTATAGGAAGGTACCTTTCAGGAGAGTTCGGAAAGATCGATGATATAAGCCCTTATCTGGTATGCCTGCCTTTTGCTATGGACATGCTCTCTCTCAAAGGCAGGATCATGGAATGGCTGGAGCAGGGCAGGGTCATAGTGGCAGACAGATACATACAGAGTAATATTGCATATACAGCAGCAAAGAAAAAAGGGGAGGAGAGAAAAGAGATCATCGAGTGGCTTAACCAGATGTACTATGAGGAGAATAACATGCCCCAAGAGGACATGATCCTTCACCTGGACATGCCTCTGAGCATCTGCCAGGACCTTCTCATGAAAAAAGCGAACAGAAGATACCTCAAGGGAACGAAGAAAGATATACATGAAAGAAACCTTCCTTACCTGAAAGAGGTTGACAAGGTCTATCAGCTTCTTAAGAAGAAGGGGAAATGGGAGACCATCAGGTGCACCTGTGACGGAAAGCTGCTCTCAAAGCAGGATATCAGTGATGAGATCTGGAATGTAGTGAAGAAATTCCTGGCAGACAGAGGGCTACAGGACTGATAATTCTTCAGCCTTTCTTTGGCATGCAGTCATCAGGGTTGTTCCCTCTTGGTATATCTGTATGACTGCCAAACCTTCCTATTTGCTTGTGGGGGGAATTCTTGTCCTTGCTGTAATCATGCTGTCTTGGATATGCCTGCTCAAATGTCTCCTGCTGCTGGTTCTCTTGCTGAACTTCCCTCTGGGAGACCTGTTGATGAGGATAAGCCTGCGGCTGTTCCATAATCCTTGAATGCTGGGGCTGTGAAGGTTGTGAAGGCTGATAATAGCTGCCCTTTTGTCCATCATCCTCTTTTCCTGCATCCTCTTTCCTGCCGTACCTTAGTATGAAAGCTGCTATCACTATGGCAACTCCAATTATCACAGCTGCGTAGGTAAGGTGAAAATCATTATGGACCTCGGTCTTCTCAAGCACTGCGGGCTTGTGGCATCTGAAGTCAGAACCGCAGTACATCTCTCCAGGGCATTCAAGGTCCCTGTCACAGTCCCTAGCTGCTATACTTACAAGCCATGCAACTACTATGATAATTATAATAACGCCGAGAACTGCAATCACCGCTATATTTCCTTTCTTGTTGTTAAGCATGCCCTAACTTATGGACTACTGATATTTAAATCTTTCGATATTGTAATTACTTTTAAGTGATTAAGATATGAAGCAGAGATACTAATCAGAGGTACTAAAAGACATATCTTACATAAGAGCTGAACAGAAGCTGGATATCCCTGAAGAGACTCTCATTCCTCAGGAGTCATATTCTCAGGCACGGCTATCTGAGGATTAGGCTCGTCCCTTATCTCTATCCTGAGGTTGGGGTATTCTTTTATCATAGAATCTCTCAGGTTCTGGAGAAAGTCAAGCGCCGGACTTTCCAGCCGGCTGAACCTGCTGTCTTTGACAAATTCGTTTCTGAAACGCTGGAAGACCCATACTGCATCTATCTCCCTGATCTCTGCAGCTATCTGCATGAGATCCTCTTTCCTGAACATGAGAGAGGGTACGATAGTTGTCTTGAACTCCAGGTCGATCCTGTCCTGGAACTGTTTCAGGATAGCCAGACTTTCCTTCAGGTCAGATACCAGCCTGGAAGCAGGCCTGAAAAACGTCCCAGCCCTGGTAGTTTTCTGGAGCAGCTTTTCCTCAAAAGGTGCCTTAAGGTCCATAGACACATAGTCGATGCCTTCCTGAAGGATCTCCTTAAGGATGTCAGGCTTGCTTCCGTTGGTCTCGATACCGATGTAAATCTCCAGTTCCTTTGAATGCTTAATGAGCTGCAGAAGCGCGCCTCTCTGCATCAGAGGCTCTCCTCCTGTAAGGACCACGGCGCTTACCTGGTCCCTGACATCAGATATCTGCCTTTTGATATGCCTGATATCCTCCTGGATCTCTGGCTTGAAGTCAAGTATGTGCGAAGCATAGCAGAAAGGGCACCGAAAATCACATCCTGAAAGGAATATCAGCAGTGACTCCTTCCCAGGGAGCCTCTGTGATGAGATTATTGGAATTCCTCCAATATAGACTTGCATATTGTTTGCACCTTAACGATCCTGGATCCATTTTTACTGAATCTCTTCTTTCTCTTCTTCTGATGCTGTCATGAAAGCGTCAAGCTTTTTATTTTTTTTGATTGTATTGTAGCTTATGGGTTTTTCCATAAAATCACCTCTTTTTCATGCAAATACTGTTTAGCTTGATACAGTCTACTGCCTTTTACATGTCCTGCTCATACAGCACTCCATCCTTGAGAGCTTTTTCAGCATTCATCAGCTCGCTTCCAAGATAGATAGCGTGACCGGTGTCTATCATCGACCTGCTGGAGATCTGGTCCCTCAGCTCCTTTGCAGTGCTGCCCTCATAAGCCTCCAGGATCTTTCCTGACTGTGGATGGACAAGGCTGACCTTTATCTTTCCTCCTTTTATCTCGATAAGGAAATTGCCTTTAGGGTCATTGAGATTTTGCTCATGCTTGTTGTACTTCCTGAGCATGTCCTCGACCTGCTGATAATAATGGTTGTATATCTGCGCAGAGCCAGAGACTATGGTCATGATGCCCGGCTTTACACCTACGCCTTCTGCGATCTCTTTCTGTATCGCTGCCATGCCGTATGCATTCTCAGGCCATCCCTGTGTCATGTCATGGCTCCTGAAGAACACGAAAAGGTTGAGCTTCTCGTCCTGTATGATCGCCTGCAGCAGGACAAGACAGGGGCTGGACTTGTGCTTTCTCATGAGCTCTTCAGCCGGATGCCAGGTCATCGCCACGACCGCCTTTGAGTAAGGGTCGCGCTTAAGAACCTCGATCATGTCATTGACCTGGTCTATCTCGCAGCTGTCCCTTCCCTCTAAATAATTGATATTAGCATCAACATGCGGGCCTTTGCCGAACTCAAAATCCTTGTATTCATCGCTTTGAACAAGATCTCGTATCTGCTTTGCAGAAGGATGGCTGTAAGCCCTGAGCTTGTTTCCATAAGTGTACGCTTTCCCCTCAGGAAGCTTCGGAGATAGTATCTCCTTCCTGTAGGCGTCGATCTTCTCTTTTGTAAGAGGGACGAGAAAGGGATTCACCGAAAGGTCAAGGTTCTGGGGATCATGGATGACCGCAACCATGTTGTTGATCTCCTTCACCCACCTGTCTGTCTCAGCGTTCATAAGGTTCTTCCTGCCATACCTGTAGATGTTGTGGATTACCTTTATCCAGGTATCTGGGATATTTGAGCCGTGTACGACTATAGGCCCTCCCTCATAAGGGAAGGAGCCAGAGGATTCCTCATACTCAAATGTGAGGGGTTCCTGCAGAAAGGGCTCTTTCTTATCAAGTGAACGCAGCAGCCTGTTGACCTCCTGCACCTTTTCCTCAAAGGATGCATTGGGCATCTTTAGGTTAAGGTCTATGAGCTGGACATCCTGCTTAACCTTCCTGATCGTCTCAGTAGGTATGTTCTTGTCAAAGTATACACTATTCTCAAAGCCAGGGATCTTCCTTTCATCTGTGAGGCCCTTCTCAAAGAAAGCCCTTAGAGCATTGCCGCTGGTGAGAGAAGCCTTATGATCATCTTTTGACTTTGAAGAATATTCCTCTCCCAGAAGTACTACATACCTGATATAAGGGTTGCTGGCGATGTTCCTTATCATGCCTGCAAGGCCTGCAGGGGTATAGAAATTTGATGCGAGCGCAAGGTTCTCCTTCTCCAGCTTGGGGATGATAGCATCCCTCATGGTCCAAAGAAACGTGACAGCCACGTTTGCGTCTGTGATCCTGAGCTCCTCAGGAGAAGGGAATGATATGCGGTCCCTGACAGCGACAGGCCATCCCTGCTTGCCGTTGGAACCAGTCTGCTGTTTGATTTTATCTATCATCTTTCTGAATTAAAGTGCTGAGGTGGGCTAAGCCCACCATCAGCAGAGCTCTACTTCCTTAGCATCCTGCATCCTAATTCCAAAAAATAGGGGGTGCTTTAGAATCTAAAGGTTGCAGGAATGCCAGCAAAGTTTGTGAAAACGTGAATATCCTGATGAACTTTGTGTTTGCTGATCTTGTGTTTGTCTGCATCTTGACGCACCCTGATATATATGATCATATGAGATCGTCAGGACCAAGCAGGTACTGACAGAAAACAGTAAATCTTATTGATTTATAAATTATATGAAAGTTAGAAATATATTTTGTTAATTATTTTTTGAAACCGTATTTTTGAGAAATATACTTTTTGTATTGATAAAGCTTTTAAATGCCCAGGTTAGTACTAAAGAAATGTGAAACAGGTTCTGCCTGATCCTAAGATGTCAAAGGGCTGCCTTTGTCCATACTGAAAAGCTCTACGCACTCATGCTTCAGGAGCTTTCCCTTGTCTGAGCTGATCTTGAAATTAAGGGTCTTCATGGTCTGGGTGACGAAGGTGATATTGAAGACCTGTCCGTAATCGTCGAGGTTCTGGAGGATGATCACTGCCTTGCTTGGATCATTGCCCTTGTAATTCTCTCTTTGGCAGGTGTCTGCTATCTCTATGGCCTTGTCAATATCGATGTTCACCTTTTCCATGTCTACAGGCCTTATCTTTGTGCCCGGCTTCCTGAAGACATCAGCATCCTCTGCTATCTGGATTGAATCCGGCTGGATGACAAAAGTAGTTATCTTGTCCTTGTCTTTGGAGTAGTAACCTATCTGCCAGATATGTTTATTCAAGTCATCAAGCATGACAAAGCAGTGCGCAAGACAATAGTTCTTATGCTTCTTCTCCCATTCCCTAAATGTACTGTCTTTCTCAAGCCTTTGGAGCGCCTGTTTCAGTCTCATAGGAAAGACCTTATGCAAAGCTTTTAAAAAACTTGCTGTTTTGTGCAGGCTCATGGCAGGCATACCGTCAGACTGGAGGAAAATCCTGGAGAAACAGCAGTACGAATTTGCAGGAGAGCATACTGCAGTGAAGATATGCACATGGACAAAGAAATCCCTGAGAGATGAGGATGTCTGCTACAAGGAGAGGTTCTACGGCATTGAATCCCATAGGTGCTGCCAGATGAGCCCCAGCATAGGATACTGCCAGAACAGGTGCATGTTCTGCTGGAGACCGACAGAATACACTATGAGCTTCCCGATGAGGGGGAAAGTGGACGATCCAAAAAAATTGGTCAGGGAATGCATAGAGGCACAGAGAAAGCAATTGTCCGGATTCGGGGGGAACAAGATGGTCAATAAGAAGAAATTCAGGGAAGCGCAGGACCCCAACCATCTTGCCATATCTCTTGCAGGGGAACCCTTGATGTATCCTAAGCTGAACCAGCTGATCAGAGAGACCCACAAGCAGGGGATGACAACTTTTGTGGTGACAAATGCGCTGGTCCCTGAAAGGCTAAAAGAAATCGAGCCTCCTACCCAGCTTTATATCTCTCTTGACGCCCCTGATGAGGAACTGTTCAGCAAGATCGACCGGTCCAGGCTCAAGGACGCATGGAAAAGGCTGAACAAGAGCCTGGATATCATGAAAAATCTGAAAAACAAGACAAGGACGTGCATACGGATCACCTGCATAAACGGCCTAAATATGGTGAAGCCTGAGAAATATGCAGAGCTGATAAGAAAAGCAGACCCTCTGTTTGTGGAGGTAAAGGCATACATGTGGGTGGGATTCAGCCAGTACAGGCTGGAGATATCAAACATGCCCATGCATGATGAGGTCAGGCATTTTGCTGAAGAGATAGGGAAGCGCTGCGGGTATAAGGTTGTGGATGAGAAGGAAGAGAGCAGGGTTGTCCTGCTGATGGAAAAAGATTTTCGCGGCAGGAAGATGAAGTTCTAGATGTTCAAGACCATCCCATATGGTCCGGGATTGATTATCCTTGTTTTCTTAACCTTATGCTCCTTGCCTGCGTTCTCATGCAGATGCCCGCAGACCACCAGGTTCAGGTCGACCTTTTTTATGAACCTGGCTATGCTCTTGTTGCCGCAGTGCTCGTCCATTATCTTGTCAAGCTCTGTCTTGTAGGGAGGGGCATGCGTTACCAGCACCACATTATCCTCTGGTCTGATCTCTTTCTCCCATTTCTTCGCCAAAGCCTCAAACTCCTTGTCCACAAGTGAGAAACCTCCTCCACCATATCCGAGAAATATATAATCCTTGAACACATGCTTCCTCTTATGTATATCAGTTATGTTTTCAAAAAGAGAAGCTGATCTCCTGACATCAGAACCCTCCTCATGGTTCCCTGGTATGACCAGCACAGGCTTCTTCGTCTTTGCCAGCTCTGACATGATCAGGTCCATGTTCTGCTCAAATACTGTAAGGTCACCTGCGCAGATGATGATGTCAGGGCTGTGCTTCTTGACCTTGTCACGCAGCTTCTTCAGGGCTTTCTTGCTGCCGTGGAGATCAACAAACGCGAGTATTTTCATGCTCTCAAAAAGAATTGCTCTCTGATATATAAAAGTTTACCAAAACAAAAGATTAGGTGCGGGCAAAGTGCTGCAATGGCACTACAGGACACTATAGTAATCTTCCAGCACGATCTTGTCCAGGTCTTCTAGGTTCCTGATCACATAAAGCCTTCCCTCCCCCAGCCTGACTATCTTTTCTGCAAGCTTTTTTCCCCTGGAATCAAGGTTGATGCCTACAAGGCTTATGGTTATGCCTGCGCTTCTGGCCCTGCTGACAGCCTCAAGAGTGTCCTCTTCAGGATTCTTTCCTATTGTGGGCAGGACATCTGTCAGCAGCAGAAGGTGTTTGGTAGCCTTGTCCTTTGGAAAAATGTCCGCTGCCCTGGATATGGTCTTTGAAAGGTCTGTCTCCCTGCTTGCCCTGGCAGAGGTTATGGCCTTGAGAAGAAGGGTGAAATCATCTGTTGGAGGAATCTCCTGTTTTATGTCGCTTCCGAAGACCATGACCCCAACCTTGTCTTTCTCTTCAAGGGCCTTGTAGGCAAGGGCGATACCTGCCTTCTTGCTGACCTCTATCTTCTTGCCTTTCATGCTTCCGGAAGCGTCAAGGGCATATATGATATGTATTAGGCCCTTGCTCTGCCTCTCGAAAGTCTTGAGGTCATGCTTGAAGATCTTTTTGTGCCCCCTTCGTGCAGCAATCTTAACGCTCCTGCGGAGCGCCAGGTCCTTGTACCTGTCACCCTGCCTGAAGTCATGGACATCCCCTCTGTCCCCATAATGGGAATGCTTCTTGTGCATTTTCTCCCCTAGGATACCTTTTGGTATGATATTGTCAAGCTCCTCTGTATAGAGGATCAGGGATGCCAGCTCCACCCCTCTCTCGGTTATGGTCCCTTCCTTGTCCAGCAGGTCCTCTTTCTTGAGCCTGTCGATATTCTTCTCGATCCTTTCCTGGAGCTCTCTCCTGAACTCCGGTATGCCTATGTTTTTCTTGATATAGTCAGGGTCATACCCGCAGATGAGCCTGAGTATGGTCTCTCCAAAAAGCTTCTTTGCGATAGAATAATTCCTGGTGATCTGGTCAAACATGAGATCAGGGGTGAACGAGTTTATGCCCATGTTGAGGGCATCTTCTACAACCTTTCCCTGGTCGATGGTGTTTCTGTCGTTCTCAAGGACAGAATGCATCAGCTTGTCCTCAACCTGCTGGAATTCTAACTTTCCGTGAAGTTCTTCTGCTTTCCTGACTTCAGTTATCTCAGTTGCCCTGTCACGGGCCACCACCTTTTGTTTTTTCGTCCATCTCTCTGGAGTCAGAGCTGAACTTCCTGAATTCCTGTTCGATATATTTTTCAGGACTTTCCAGGTACTTGACAGAGGGCTTGAGCTCTATCCTGTGGCTCAGTACAGATATGACAGCCTCCCTGATATCATCGTAGCTGACCTTTTTCCTGCCTTTGAGGTAAGCGTTGCTCTGCGCCCTTTCATAGAGTCCCAAAGAGGCTCTGACGCTCGGCTTTTTCTCTACATTAGGGTCCACCCTAAGGCTTCTGACGAAACCGATAGCAAAATGAAAAAGCTTTTCTGGAAAATCTGCAGCTTGCTTTCCCCTGAGCTTCACTATCTGTTTTTCCAGGTCTATGCTCTCAGGGTATCCCATATATATGACATCAAACCTGTCCAGGAATACCTCAGAAAGCCTTTCAGTACTCACATCCTCTGGGTTCATGGTACCTATGAATATGAAATCCGCAGGCAGGTCAACATCATAGCTTCCGATGGTGGCGATGCCTTCCTGTAGCACCTGCAGCATGGCGTTCTGGAGCTTTTCAGGGCACCTGTTGACCTCATCAAAGAACAAAACGCCTTCATTTGCCCTGAATATCTTTCCAGGAGTGAAAGCCTCTATGCTCAGCGGTCCGAACTTCAGCGCCTTGACCGGATCGATATCTCCCAGCAGGTCCTCTACTGTGAGGTCAGGGCTTCCCTGTATCCTGACAAACCTTTCGATGCCCTCTATCCTCTTTTTGCCGGCTTTTCCTCCAGCCAGTTTGCATTCAGGGCAGAGAGGATTATCAGGGCTGCAATGGTAGGGGCACGTGTTCACCTGTATCGCAGGAAGGAGCTTGGCGATGTTCTTTGCAGTGGTTGTCTTGCCAACGCCTGGAGGTCCTGAGATGATGATGTGCCTTCCCATCAGAAGGGCTGACTTTATCTGCGCTTTGGCATCCCCCTGCCCTACGATATCTTTAAACGGGTCCTTCTCTTTCAGGAAAGTATCCTTAAGCTGCTCTGGAAGTTTCATAGGTCTGGATTACAGCACGTGACTTTAAAAAGCTTTCTATAGGAAGGCTTTGAAAATACCGTAAGATATAAATACTTACAATGTAAGTAAAACAAAACAGAAATCTTTAAATACTATATACTTACAATGTAAGTAGAAGTATATGTCAGCCAGGCAAAGAAAAGGGTCGAATAGGGCAGTTGGAACTACTTCTAGTGATCTTAAGCTCCCTCTTTCTGTGCTGCGCGACAGGTCAGTCTCTGTGCTTGAGGCGATCGTGGGGTACCTGAAGGATGAGAAAGGGCTGACATACCATGAGATAGCTGTGATGCTCAACAGGGATGACAGGACCATCTGGACTGTCTTTTCCCGTGTAAAAAAGAAAAGGAGATCAAGGAAAAACAAGCGAGGTGTTTTTGATGATGAGAAAAAACAACCAAGATGAGGCGCATAGTATGAAAAAGGTATCGATGAGGAACAGTATAGTTTTTTTAGTAGCAGTGATAACATTACTGGCTGCTGTAAACATAGCATCTGCAAGCGTGCCTCTGGGCCAGAACATGAAGATATACAAGTCAGATGGCACTGAAGCGAACAGCGGTAATGTTACCATACTGATAAGCGACGTAGAGGACTGCAACGGCAGCATATACAACACCACTTTTGAGGATGAACTAAGCAAAGGGGTATTCTCCAGGACAATAGACGTAAACCTTACCTACGGAGAGACCTATTATCAGTGTGTGGACTACAACTACAACAATATAGCAGGGCCTTTCAGGATATTTGGACAGGGTCCTATAGGCTCCGAAGATCTTGATAACAATACGTTCACCTTCTATAATGATACGACTGTGAGCCTTGATCTTACTGTGGAAGGCAACCAGACCATGGCTGCAGGCACTATCAAGTTCAATGACGCTTACAATGACATACTTCTGACCTTTCCAGACTATACAGGGAGCAACAAATGGTACGCTTTCGGGTATGATGATGCGGTTGTTCAGAACACGGGTTTATACTTTGACGAAAATGGCGAGATAGGCTTGGATGTTAGCGGTACTGAGCAGTGGAGTGTTTCAACCTCTGGAGCTGTTCAAGCTACTGCCAGCATAAAGGCTGATGGTGGTTTTCAGTCTAAGGCAAGTACTTTCCTTACTTATCACACTGATGATTATACAACCACTGGTTTTACCATAAGGGATGATTCTGGAACTATGCTTTTGAGAAACCATATCAACAATTCAGACACTGTTTTTTACGTTAAGAAGTCTGATGTTGACACTGAAGTTATGAGATTAAAAGGTGATACGTCCCATGTGGACATCAGTTATTTAGACACTGATTATGTTTACGGTGATAACCTTTTAACTTTTAATGTTGGTACTGGTGCTGCTACTGTCACTTTTGATGACGTGGCGTACACGGGGATTCCAGGTGCAAGCACTTTTAATTTTGGAGGTAATGACAAGGCTACTTTAATAACTAATGAAGGAATAACTTTTGCTCATGGAACTGCTGATGTAAATGGAGCTCTTGACGTGTTCTCTTTTAGAGGAACAGGGACGCTTACAAGCACTACTTCAGGTTTGAACAACGCTACTAAAAGACAGAACTACATGACAATAATGCCTTATATAGAACAGTCTGGAACTGCTGGTTACACTGCTCTAAATCTCAATGTCACAGAGTTTTCCACTGGAAGCGGGAAAAACTATCTTGCGGACTGGAAAGTGAACGGAAGCAGAAAATTCAGCGTGGATTCAGAAGGAAATGTTAACCTATCAGGAACCATAAAGAAAAACACAGGCTGCACAGTTCCCTTTCAAACTTTTAACGGTGAAAGAGGAGGGAACTGGGCCATAAACCAATACGTAGCTTACGGAAATGGAGATGCAGCAAACAGGATGGTAGCTTGCGGGGATGGTTATGTTTCAGAAATAGGAGTATTTTGTTTAACAGCAGGAGACCAAGGACTAAAATCAGCTTATGTAAGTCTAAACGGAAGCACAGCACTGGGACATGAATGCAATGTTTCAATACCAGGAGATAACGCACTAGGAAACACAACTGTTTGTGAACCTAACAGTGTAAGAGTCACTGAAGGAACAGATATGGGTTGCAGGATGTATGAAACAGTAGCTACTGCTCCAGACAGCTGCACCTGCTGGTTCAACGTGATATATGAATGAGGTGAAATGTAGCTGAACATGCTGATGCTGATGAGTGATGAGTAAAATGGATCCAGCCAAGATAGTACGGAAAGAGAATCTTTTGATCCTGCTATTTGCACTGCTCTTCTCTGCTTCAGCATATGCCTGGTCAAGTCCAGACACAGACAGCTACGGAAGCGTGACTTTTGGGAGCGGCAATTCATCATCATTAGTACCTGTAGCTCACGTTGATAAGCCGCTGTTCTATATGGGTCCCCTCCTGCCTGATCCTCCTGTAACAGTGGATTCTGATTCCAGGAACATATCGGAATGGAATATGTTTAGGAGGACGCTCAACCATACTGCATTTTATCCTGGAGACCTTAACATGAGCAGGTTCGGTGAGTGGTGGAACTACGAGATAGGTGGTTATTTTATTAGCGGCAATCCTGTCATCTCAGACAATATTGTCTATATAACCGGAAAGAACTTTTCACATCCCACATCCAATGGAACATTGGTTGCCCTGAACGCTTCCAACGCAAGCTTCCAGATATGGAACATCTCTTTTGGGGCGGAGTATACCTCCTCCAACTCGCCTGCTATCGCTGACGGCACCCTTTACATCGCCATGAACAATGAAAATCCTGAATATGGAAGGGTGTATGCTCTTAACGCCACAGACGGCGGTTATTTCTGGAACTTCACATGCGATGATGATGTCCAGGGAGGCCTTATCGTGTATGAAGGCGTACTGTACTTTGGAGAGTGGCATACCCAGGGAGAAAGCGAGCTTTTCGCTGTCAATGCCACAGACGGCTCCTCGATATGGAACTATTCGATCGGACAGAGCACAGGGATCCAGAACACACCTGCTGCTGTGGATGGCATTGTGTATTTCGGGAGCAGGAACGGCACCTTGTTTGCTCTGAACCACACTAACGGAAACCAGGTATGGAACTATACATCCCAGTATCCCCAATATGACAGAATCTATTCTTCGCCGGCTGTGGCTGATGGTAGGCTGTTCTATGGGCTCTACAGTGATGCGTACAATAACATGTTCTGTCTGAACGCTACCAACGGCAGCCTTATCTGGAACTACAGTTTGGGTACAGGCTCTGTGACAAACGGTATATTCTCTTCCCCTGCTATATTGGAAGACCTTGTCTATTTCGGAAGCAACAACGACAGGTTTTATGCCTTGAATGCCACTGACGGGACTGTGGTGTGGAATTACACAACTGACGGGGATATACAGACATCTCCTGTGACCACTGCCAACGGACTTGTGCTCATAATTGCCCATGACGTCCAGGCTGGAACAGGCGATGATCACGCTTATATATACGCCCTGAACGCGACCCGAGGAAACATTGTATGGCATAAGGATGTGGGGTATTGTGACAGATCGGTGCTTTCTGCTGCTATCGTAGATGATGTTGTCTATACGAACATGAAAGATGACCTTTATGCTTTCAGGGCAGGAGAGGACAAGTTCCCACCCAACATCACCTTTACCTCCCCTACAGATACAGGGCCTTCCATACAGTTCAGGGCTAATGCCACCACATCTGACTACTTCCTTGACACTATCACCATCACAGTATTCAACGAGTCGCTTGAACTGGTGAACAGGAGCAAAGGACATTCCTCATCCTTGTATCTGGACCTCAGCTACCTTGCGGACGGCATTTACTATCTCAACGCAACTGCAAACGACACCTCAGGAAACGTCAACTGGACAGATACGAAGAAAACCATCCTTGACCGCGCTGCGCCCAGGATGCTATTGGTCGACCCTACACCTCCAGATCTTTACAACACCTCTAATACTTCTGCTGTCTTCAACGTATCTATCTCAGACAGGCAGCTTTCACAGGTGGAATGGTCCTGGGACAGGAGGAACTTCACGTTCATGGACAATACTTTGGGAGGTATGTACAGTTTCAGCAACTTCTCTGAGATAGGGGAAGGCGTGGACAATGTTGCTGATATGAGCGGTTATCTCAGGAACCTGACACTCAGAAACGGGGCTGCTGTGAACCTGTCAGCAGGATATTACGGAGGCGGGCTTGAGCTTGACGGAGCGGATGATTATGCTGACGGTCCGGTGCCTGCTCCTGAGTTTACCAAGAACCTGACAGTATCCCTGTGGTTCAAGCTGAGAAGTATTGAGAATGTCAACTATTCCTTTATGGAGAAGAGTCCTGGCAACACTGACGTGGCATTCAGGATAGGGATCAGCGATTCAAACAAGCTGGAAGCCTCGCTTAAGCAGAGCGATACAGATAATAACTATTCCATAGAAGGCACCTCCACGCTCCAGACAGGCAGATGGTATCACGCTGCACTGACAAACGACGCAACATCCCAGAAAGCAAGGCTTTACCTAAACGGGCACGAGGAAGCTGAAGCAGATTCTTTCGGCATTCTCAGGGACCTTCAGACACTTCGCGTGGGCAGATATACGCTTAAGAGCCCCAATACCTTTGTCAACGGGACAATAGATGAGATAAGGCTCTGGAACAGGACACTTGACTCTCTTGAGATAAACATGTCCTACAGGTCAAACCTGCAGAGGATGAACGTGTCAGCATGGTACCTTTCGCCAAACCAAAGTGAAGATTCAGGCATAAGGCTGGACAAGACGCATTACGAGTACCAGGCTTTTGCAGCGGACTTACTAGGCCACCGGAACAGCACAGAAAGCAGAGAGATGAACGTGGACCTGACAGGTCCGAATGCTACAGACATGACGCCCGTGAACCACTCTTATCTCAACCAGTCAGACATAAACCTTACAGGCAACTTTTCTGATACCTCAGGGCTACAGAACACCACCTTGTACGTATATAACGGATCAGGACATCTCTACAACCAGACAGTGGTGGATTTCATGAGCAATGCTGTCCAGACAACCACAGGGATCGTG
>WJKB01000008.1 GCA_014729345.1 Candidatus Woesearchaeota archaeon | reverse complement strand
GCACGCTCCTGTAAGTCCTGAACTCAGGAAAGTTTTGGATCATGCTCTCAAGCTCCTCCCTGAGAACAGGCTCTTCGTCAGGAAGGCCTGCAGATATCTTTCCGTGGTTATTGGGCCTTTTTCTGGCAAACAGCTCTCCCTGAGCCAGAATCTCATCAAGAGGAATGCCTGTCAGCTCTGATCCGTCCACATAATACTGATTGTTCTTCGAGTCATAGAGGTATCTCAGTGCCTCCTTTGTCTCTCCCAGCCGTATAAGCGTCTTTCCTATGGCAATCCTGAACTCCCTTATCCTGCCTGGAATCTTTTCATCATCGCGGTTCAGGGAGCCGAACTCCCTCTCTATAGCCTTTTCAAAATACTTGATTGCCTCATGGTAACCATCTCCTTCCCTTGCCTGCTTGTAAAGATAAAGCTGGAAAGCTAATGGGATGGCCTGAACAATGTCGGACTTGTGATGTATCAGCATATGACATGCCTTGATCGCAGCATCCAGGCTTTTGAACCTTTTGGCAAAATCTTCCGGATCTGCAGACATCAGATGGGACAATTCCCTTTTTTCCATACTTAGCATCTCTTTGGTATCCATGCAATCCCTCAAAGACCCAAGAATCTGATCCCTTTTTTAAATTTTTATCCGAAAAACTTATATACCCACTTTAAATGTGATACACTATGTTTGCAGGCAAAAAGGGGCAGGAAGCGCTCCGCAGGGAGCTTCCGGTATGGAGCATATTCATGCTGGTAGCTTTTCTGGTAATCTTGTCTATAATAGTGACTGTCGTTATCCAGAGGATACTTCAAGGTCAGGGATGAAATGAAAACATTCAATAAAAAAGGGGTCTGGGCATGGTCAGAGCTGGCCAAATATATCCTTGCTCTTCTGTTCATCATAGCTGGATTCGCTTTTATCGACCGGATAAGAGGCGTTTCTGAGGATGTTTACAACAAGGAGCTCTGCCAAATATCTGTGATATTGAATGCAAAGATAAAAAGGCCTATTCTGGGATCAGAGCACACGCCCATAGACTGTCCTACAAGATATGTGGACATAGACCTTGATCGGATAGCAGAGGAAGTGCCTGAAAGAGATATGAGGCATGAGACTCCGATCAGGTGCAGGAAGGGTTTTATGGGAATGCCTGCAGACGGCGTGGACCTTGATGATGAGGAGTCTGTGAATTGCTTTGTGGAGACAGTGAATTCCTATATCGCTGACCTTCATTTTGACTGCTGGGACCAGTTTGGCGCAGGAAGGCTTGCTGTTTTCGGATGGGAAAGCACTGAAAGGAAGTGCGTCATCTGCAGTGTCGTAAACTTTGATGAGGTGGTATCAGCAGACATAGACCAAGCTTATCTGCAGGAAAACCCTTATGACGATTATCTAAGGTCCAACAGTCCCCCTGGACATGATATAACATATTACCAGTATCTCCTGGATGATGCAGATACTGTTGATCTGCCTTATTTTGACTATACTTATGATGATGATCTGGCGATAGTATTCATGAACGAATATGAAGGAAGAATAAGGAACCTAATAGAAAAGTTTGGAGCTCCTATCAAATGTGCAGGCAAGTGGGGATTCTACAAGGTGACAGGAGAAGGCGACACATGTGAAGTCGGTCAACTCATGGAAGATCTCGCAGCGCCTCCTGAATACATAAACCAGAATGATCTTACTAGATATCAAGAGGTCACAAGCTACTGCGATGTGCTGAAATGATGCAAAAAATTTACCTGAAAAAGAGGATTGCCTGGAATCCTGGTGCAGGGATCACGAACAAGAAGGCGATCGCATGGGAGACACTGGGCAAGATAGTGCTGGTGCTGCTCACACTTTTGGTGGCGATGGTCATCCTGATGCTGATTACGCAGAAAGGTTTTGGCCTGCTGGACTTCCTTTCACTATAAGAACAGGTGCAAAGAAAACATGTTAGGTTTCGGTCAGCTGATAAAGGCGATAATGGCATTTTTGGTAGTGGTTGTTGTGATTGGCACTGTCACAGGGCTGCTTTTCGGAAAAGATATCGGAGTGATATCATACCTTTTGGGATACGGAAACGTGTCGATGTACGACCAGCAGATCGTGGAAAGGTATGACACCTTCCACTCTGAACACGAGACAGCAGGAAACAGCATACTGGCGCTTACTTACGGGGTGAACCTGCTGGCAGTATATGATGCAGAAAAAGACAGCAGTTACATAGAAAGGTACGGGGAGAAAGAGTTCGGTAGCACAAAAGTCAGCTCTATCCCAAAATGCGGAGGGGAACAACTTGATCTTGGCGATCAGGAAGATTATGCATACTACAAGTTGGGAAGGGCTTATATCGACTGCTGGAGAAGGTTCAAGGACATGGGATACGAGCAGGATGTGCTCTGCAATTCTGTGGATGCCTCTTCACTCGGAGCTGAGGCAAAACTGTCCGAAGGAGGACTGATAGGGTATATCAAGGAAAACCATGCCCAATACGGAGAATACAGCAATCTGGCTCTTGAACTCATCGGTGACGGAGCAGGGAATGCAGAAAGGATAGAGTTTACTGAAGAGATAACCTCAAATTCAGGCAGGCAGTACTTCATCTGCGCAAAACACAGGTGGTCAGTTCTTAGGGACGCGGTCCATATCACAGACAAGGAGGAGGACTGCAACGTGAGATATGATGACATGTGCATGATGATCGATGATTTCGAGCTGCCCCAGCAAGATGCAAGCAGTAGCTGGCTTGACACCAATTCTGACCCGAAATACGTGATCTACTATGAGGCCTTTCCTGAAGGTGAGGATGCTTCGTGGCAGAAATTTGATGTAGCTACAGTGGCTTACGGGGTGGGACTGGCAGTGCTTGCAGAGACGATACCTGCTGTGGGAGGGTTTGCAGTAAGGAAAGGGGTGAGGCTTTTGGGAAGGATACCCGGAACAGGCATGCTCAGAGATTTTGCCAACAGGCGGGCGCTACAGCCT
>WJKB01000084.1 GCA_014729345.1 Candidatus Woesearchaeota archaeon | reverse complement strand
GAGGGGATTCAAAGATGGAGTTTACTGTTTTGTAGACTTTAATATAAAAGATAAGACATGGGATAAGATAGAAGGAAAACCAGGTATTGTCTGGACTAATGGTAGCTTCCTGGATTTCGCTTTACCTTTGGGTGAAGTGATCGGAAAGGAAAAAGATCCTGAAGATCAGATAGAGAAGCTCCTTGCTTTTTATGACAAAGCGTTACAAGAATTAAAAAAATTCAATAAAACTGACAAACCTTAATAAACCTCCTCTGCCTACCAATCAAAATGCTACGCGCAATCATCTTCGACCTCGACAACACCCTAATAGACTTCCTCAAATACAAAAGACTCTGTTCTGAAGCAGCGATTGATGCTATGATAGATGCAGGCTTAAAGATCCCAAAAGAGAAAGCTGTAAAAGAACTGTACAGGTTAATGAAAACACACGGGATGGAGGATAATACTATCTTTCAGAAATTATTGAAAAAGCTCACAGGAGATATTGATTACCGAAAGCTTGCATCTGCGATAAATGCATACAGGAAGACAAGAATCGGACTGCTCACTCCTTATCCTGGAACTAAATCAACTTTGATCAGACTAAAAGAAAAAGGCTTAAAATTAGCAATAGTCACAGACGCTCCGAAACTGAAAGCATACCTAAGATTGACTGCGATGAAGCTCGATGACTTCTTTGATGTTGTTATAGCAAAGGAAGACACTGGAAAACTAAAACCTGATAACCTTCCTTTCAAAGCAGCAATAAAAGAACTAAAACTCCCCCCACAAGAATGCCTCATGGTCGGAGATATGCCTGAAAGGGACATAAAAGGGGCAAAAGCATTAAACCTAAAGACATGCTTTGCAAAGTATGGATATGAAGGAAAAGCAGAGCCAAAGGCAGATTATACAATAGACAGCATAGAAGAATTAGCAGATATATTCTGAAACTATTACATAAATGTAATACATAATACAATTTCTGATCTTTCCGTAAATCGCCGAAAATCCTTACAGTTTTCTGAAGCAAACTTTATAAACCTTCATAAGGAATGGTTGTTATGGACAGGTTCAAGATGATAAACACATTGGCAAAAGAGTTCTCAAGATATGAGATGACTGAAAACATAAAGGCAGAGATAGATGAAATAATCAAACTCTCTAAAAAAAGGAAAGATATGGACCAGATATTTGATGATCTTCAGGAGATACAGATGCTAACAAGCGATCTTGTCACAAAGGTCAACGATCTTCCTCTGCAACAAAGAAAGGTTTGGTACTATCTCATGGGAGTAGAAGAGATAGATAAGGCAGACCATGGCCTTTCAGAAGAAAGGCAATCCCTCCTTCAACAGATGCTGATGCTGGCAGAGATGTGATCATTTCTCCGGAACTTCACCACAACCCACTGGACATGCGCAGATAAAGTGTTTAAGTGCAATAAATACTCTAAAATAATAGAAAGCTTTGTAAATGGTTAAATATTTTAGACAGATGTTTAAAAAATGACAACAATAGAATACGAGAAGATACTGAGAATCCTGTATCTCTCTTATAGTTCTCCTTGATACAATATCTGGACTTATTTCTCTTGATAACAAATGAGGTGTTTCCGATGCCTAGGAGCCTATACTTTTCAGGCTCGTCTGCAAAAGGCTCAAATCTTTCTAATTTTCTAAGCAATCCTTCTAGATCTTTCTCCTTTATCTTCTCGATGCTCTCCTATGAATCCTGCTTGCTTCAATGCAAAACCTATGCTGATATAAAGATTATCCAGAATCTTTATGAAAAACTTTAAAAATCATAGACCTATACCAACAGTATGACAAGACATGTATGGATCGTGGACAATGATGCTTCAAAGTATAATACACCTGAAGCATTATGTTCAGCTGCAAGAAGATTGAGAGAAGAAGGCATCGAATGGAAGATCCATCCAACATCTCAACATATGGCTCCCAGGCAGATCCAGGATCCTGATGCTATAATTGTTGATAATGACACTGGAGATGGGCTTGTTACATTGCCTATGTTGTTGGACATGTTCTCTGTACCTACAGCTTATGTGACTGTGTATGACAGGACACAGCTGAAGAACCAGTTTGATGCTATCATGGACGGAAGATATCCAAGCTCTTTGACAGGCCATGCTGATCCTAGGATAATAGAAGAAAAAGGAGTTGTCCTTATCAGAAAAGCAGGCAGGAATGTGAACAAAGATTATGGAGCTGAAAAGCTTCAAAACGATTTATATCAGTTTTTGACAACAGCTTCAAGATAGATCATTTTCAATAACTAAGGATCACTTTATCTTCAAAGCTTTCATGATATTGTCAAGCTTTTCATTAATCTCTTCAAGATCCCGCACTTTGAGCATTTTACATCTCTCATCTCTTTTCTGCTTGTTCCACTCTGCCAAAACCTCTTTTTCCTGAACCTATCTGGAAGTTTGATACTGCCATCCGGATTGAACAGTACTGCCACCTTACTGTTCAGGGGCAGATACTGAGATCATCTTAAATTCATTTCTTTCGCTTCTGCCGGAACTTCACCACAACCCACTGGACACAGGCAGGAAAAGTATTTAAGCAAGCATACCATATATGAAGATGCAAAAACCGAAACATGTCAAAACCAGTTATCAGGGGGCTTGAGCGTAGCGAAACTTTGAGCTTTGCTCGAAGGCTTAGAAATGCGAAGCATTTCAAAGACCCCTATCGCTCCCAGTTGGTTTGAGCTATGCTCGGACCATTGCAACTTTGTTGCATTTGGCGAAACGCGTAGAAACGAAGAAATTCCTTGGAATTTCTTGTTCCAGAAATCTTTCAATTTCTCGGAATCTTCGATTTCCGGCGCACAAAACGCCTTGGCGTTTTTGATGGAACTGAACCGAAACCTTTTTATATTAATGTAACATGTATGTTACATATGTCACAAAAATATTACATTATCCAGAGCCTGTTGAGGAAGCCTAACCACATACGGGGGCTTGCAAAGGAGCTGCACACGAACCAGACTACCATCGCGAGAAAGATGCAGGAATTGTTAGAATCAAATGTCGTCGATTTCCATCATGAGGGCAGGAACAAGGTTTTTACCTTGAAGAAGACATTTGAGGCAAAGCAGCACGCATGCATCTCAGAGATACTGAAGGCGCAGGAGATCATCGAAAAGCATCCTAAGCTCAGGATGATATTTGAAAGCACAAGAAAAAACAGCAATGTGCATCTTGCCATACTGTTCGGCTCATATGCGAAAGGCTCTCCAACAAAGGACAGTGATATAGACATATTCATCGAATCAAAAGATAAGCAACTGGCAAAAGAGATCAGAATGATCGATTCCAGGATAAGCTTGAAGACAGGAAGATATGACAGGAGCAGCCTGCTGATAAAGGAGATAGAGAAGAACCATGTCATAATAAAAGGAGTTGAGGAATATCAGGAAAAGAATAGCTTTTTTGCATAACCTGTACCTTGAAGAAAAGATACAGATGGTGGAACCCAGCAAAGAGATATCCATAGCATACACCCAAAAGTCCCATAAATCATTATCATCCGCAAAAATACTTTACAAGGCAGGGAATATCGATGATTCAGTCGCTATGGCTTATTATGCGATGTACCATGCATTGCTTTCATTGCTGTTCCTCATAGGCATAAAATGCGAGAACCATTCAGCAGCGATAATCATGCTTAAAAGCATCTTCGGCATCGACAGCAGTGCTATATCATCTGCAAAAGCTGAAAGGGTCGACAAGCAGTACTACGTGGATTTCTCTGTGAGTAGGGGAGAGGTAGGGGAAGCGATCAGGTCAGCTGAGGATTTCATTGCAGACATAACAGATTTTACGCAAAAAATTAATAATCCAGATGTTGCAAGATATCAAAGCATAGCAGAGGAACTGATAAAAGGTTAAAATGCTCTCAAAATCAGCTTACCTAACAGGTTTACAATGTCCAAAGTACTTGTGGATAAAGAAACATAAGCCAGAATCAATACCAGAACCTGATCTTAAAAAACAGCACCTGTTCGACCAGGGTGATGAGGTGGGGCATCTGGCCAAAACATTGTTCCCAAAAGGGATTGACATCCCGACAGACCCCTGGGACCAAAACCTTAACCTAACCAAAAAACTTCTAAAGCAGAACAAGGTTCTTTTCGAGGCTGGAATTGCCATAGAAGGACTTTACTCAAGAGCAGATATCCTAAAGCCTGGAAAAAAGGGATGGGATATCATAGAAGTGAAATCTTCAACAGCAGTGAAGGATGTAAACCTGCATGACGTGGCTTTCCAAAAGTATGTTTATGAAAAAGCAGGACTCACAATCCACAAATGCTTCTTATTGCATATAAACAACAAGTATGTAAGAAAAGGAGAGATAGATGTAAAACAGCTGTTCACAAGGGAGGATATAACAGAAGAGGTAAAAGAGATGGAAGAGCACATAGAAGAGAGGATAACGTACATGCTGGATATCCTAAGCCAGAAGCAATGCCCAAAACAGGTGATAGGGCCTCACTGCTCTGACCCCTACGAATGTCCTCTGACAGAATGCTTCGGCTTCCTTCCAGAGCATAATGTCCTGCAGTTATACAGGGGAAAGAAGAGATGCTGGGAGCTGATAGAAGACGGTGTGCTGGAGATACATAATATACCTGAGGATTTCAAGCTGACAGGACACCAGGACATACAAAGAAAAGCAGCAAAGACAAAAAAGCCCCATATAGACAAGGAAGGTATAAAGCATTTCCTCAAAACAATAAAAGAGCCTGCACATTATCTTGACTTTGAGACATTTGCAGCGGCAATACCTATGTTTGACAATACAAGGCCATACCAGCAGATACCTTTCCAATATTCGCTGCATGTAGGAAAAGAGCATCATTCATATATAGCAGATATGAAGGAAGATCCAAGAAGGGATTTCCTGAAACACCTTAAAGCAGTTATCAAGCCCAAAGGAAGCATAGTGGTGTACAACCAAAGCTTTGAAAAAGGAAGACTAAAGGAACTGGCAGAGCTGTTCCCAAAAGAAAAGATATTGATCAACAGCTGGCTCGACAGGATAGTAGACCTGATAATCCCTTTCAGAAACTTCTATTATTACCATCCTGACCAGAAAGGATCTGCTTCAGTAAAAGATGTTCTGCCAGTATTGACAAAGAAGACCTATAAAGAATTGAACATCCAGGGAGGAGAAGAGGCTTATCTAAAATATTTGTACGCAATACATGACGCAGATGAGGAAGAAAAAGAGAGGATCTTCAAAGACTTAGAAAAATACTGCGGACTGGACACAGAAGCGATGGTGCTGATATTGGAGAAGCTGAAACAGCTTGTGTGACCTATTTGGGAAAAAAATATAAACAGACAGTTCATCCCTGTATACATGAGACAAAAGTTTGCAGAAAGAAAAAAGCCTGGATGCGGCCATCTTTTCACCACCCATCTGCTGGATCATGGCATGTACATCCATGGCAGGGATGTTTCGATAGATGTAGTGTGCAGGAGGGTTTCTGGCAGCAGGTTTGACAAGAAGGTAGAGCTGGAGGTCAGGGCTGAAGGCATGCGTACCACTGTCTTTCTTTGTGAGAGAGATGGCATGATAAGCATTGCAGATGAGGTCCTGATGGGGATTGATGGGCCTGGCGATGACTTTGAAGAAGGAATCCAGATCGACATGGAATACATAGCCTCAAGGGAATACCATCTCGAACAGATGAAATACCCTCTCTGATGTAAAAACATTTATATACTCATCCTGCCACCTCTAACTTTGGTGATAACATGAATAAACTAATTTTCGTGATTGCAGTTTTGCTTTTAGCAGCAGGCTGTTCAGGAGATACCAGTGATGAAGGTGGAGATGTTAAAAATTGTGATGATTATGAATCCAAACTACTGGCAATAGATTGTTATGAAGAGAAAGCTGCTGAAGAAAAAAATGTTCGATTATGTGATAATGTTGCAGAACTTGGAACTTCAACAGATTATTTTAACTGTATTGAAAACGCTGCAGAAGCAAAGAGGGACACGACTGTATGCAGGCATTTCAAGGGCGCTACGTACATACAGCTTGAGGATGAGGAAAAGGCAGAGCAGTCATACATCCACTGCATCTCTCAGGTCGCTTACGAACTTGAAGAGCCCTCGCTGTGCGATGAGCTCAACAATGCGGATTTCGGGCTTGCTTATCCTGGTGATCCTGCAGAAAACCTCATGGAAGAGCTTGAAAGCTGCAAAGAAAGGGCAGGCTGATCCCTACTTTTCTTTTTTTTCTTAAAACCAAACCTTTAAATAGGTTTCTTTACTGCCATGTTCCTATGAGATTTACAAAGATGCACGGCACAGGAAATGACTTTATCTTCATAGATGCTATGAAAGAGGAGGTCAGGCATCCTGATGAGCTGGCTGTGAAGCTTTGCAGGAGGCATTTCAGCATCGGCTCAGACGGGCTCATACTTGTCCTTCCCTCGAAAAAAGCTGATTTCAGGATGAGGATGTTCAACCCTGACGGCTCTGAGGCGCAAATGTGTGGCAACGGCATCAGGTGTTTTGCCAAGTATGCGTATGATCATAAGCTCACTTTCCAAAAAAAGCTCAGGATAGAGACCCTTGCAGGCCTCATAAGGCCTGAGATCGTGGATACACACAAGAAAAAGGCTTCTATGG
>WJKB01000083.1 GCA_014729345.1 Candidatus Woesearchaeota archaeon | reverse complement strand
TGCCCCAAAAGACGAGCTGATCAGGCACTGCAAGAAGAAAGGCATAGTTTTCACGTCTTACAGCCCGATGATCAGAGGAAGGGCTGCGGATGACAGCACACTGCAGGCTGTAGGAAAAAGATACTGCAAATCAGCCTGCCAGGTCAGTCTGCGATGGAACCTCCAGAGAGGAACTGTGGTCATACCCAAATCAAGCTCAGAAGAGCATCTTAGGGAGGACATGGATATCTTTGACTGGAAGCTGTCTGACAAGGACATGAAAAAGATCCATGATATAGATAAAAGGAAAAAGATAGTGGATACTGAGTACACATGAAAGTTTTTCCCTTGAGGAAATTTGGAAGACCAACACAGACAGTATTCAACACTTTCAGTGATGCACTACCCTTTTATGACCCCTATCGGCTTTAGCCTGACCACGATCTTGCCTATGTCTGCGTCATGGCTGACCTTCACGACCTCGTCGACGTCTTTGTATGCTCCTGAGGCTTCCTCTGCTATCCCGCTCATGGATGCTGCCTTGACAAATATGTTGTGTTTCTCGAGATCCTTCTTCACGTCCTCTCCCCAGAACTCTTTCTTTGCCTGATGCCTTGACATGGCCCTTCCTGCCCCATGGGCAGTGCTTCCAAAGGTGTCTTCCATGCCTTTGGCCGTCCCTACAAGGATATACGACGCTGTTCCCATGCTGCCAGGCAGTATTATAGGCTGTCCTGTCTTCCTGTATGCCTCAGGTATCTCAGGCCTTCCAGGGCCAAAAGCCCTTGTGGCCCCTTTCCTGTGCATCCAGACCTTTTTCTTCTCGCCCTCAATCTCATGCTCCTCAACCTTTGCGATATTGTGGGCAACGTCATAAAGCGTGTCCAGTCTTGCATCATCCCCGATAATATCCTTTACAGCAAGCCTGGTCTGGTGGCCCAGGACATGCCTGTTGCACCAGGCGAAGTTTGCAGCTGCGCTCATGGCCTTGAAATACCTTTCAGCCATGCTGCTGCCTGCAGGAGCGTATATCAGCTCCCTGTCAGGAAGCTTCTGGACGATCTCAGGGAACTCCTTCTCCATGGCCCTCAGGTAATCAGAACATACCTGATGGCCCAAGCCCCTGCTGCCGCAGTGTATCATGAATGTGACCTGTCCTTCCTCTGTAAGTCCAAAAGCCTCTGCTGTCTCCTTATCAAATATCTTGTCAACATATTGGACCTCCAGGAAATGGTTTCCGCTGCCAAGGGTGGCTATCTGCTTCCTGCCTCTTCCTTTGGCCTTGTCGCTCACAAGAGAAGGGTCAGCTGTCTTCATGCCTCCGCTTTCCTCGCAGTGCTCAAGGTCAGCCTCGTTGCCGTAGCCGTTCTCCACAGCCCATCTGGCACCTTTCTCAAGGAGCTGGTTGAGCTGCTCATTGTCAACTTTTATGTTGCTCCCTCCCAGGCCTGCAGGGCAGTATTCAAAAAGCTTTTCCAGGAGCTGCTTTATCTTAGGCATCACATCATCCTTCTTCAGGCTGCTTCTAAGCACCCTGACACCGCAGTTGATGTCATAGCCTATGCCTCCGGGAGAGATGCCTCCATCTTCATAATCAAGCGCAGCCACGCCTCCTATAGGAAAGCCGTAGCCCTCATGGCCATCGGGCATCACTATAGAATATCTATATATGCCTGGCAGAAAAGCGACGTGTTTTCCCTGCATCAGAGTCCTGTCCTGCTTCATCTTTTCCAGAAGCTTCTCAGAGGTAAATATCCTGCAGGGGACGTTCATGTCTCCTGACTTTGGTATCTCCCAGACAACATCAGATACCTTGTTGATTTCTACATTCTTTTTCTCATCATCATTTTCATGATCATTTCTCATATATAACACCTCATGTTACTGCTGTTGATTATAAGTGATAGGTAATCTAAAGGTCAAGCACAACCTGGAGCATCACATTGCTGTCCTTTTTCTCTATCTCCATCTCCTGGTAGGTCATGGCCTTTATGTGCGTCTCTGTCTCATAGTTTTCGGTCTTGTCATCGCCTGACAGGACCGCATGGAGCCTAAATCTGCCTTTCTGATCATCTTTCTCTATGCGTATCTCTTTCACCTTGTTCAGGAGGAAGCCTTCGCTGTCAAGCAACACAACGAACTCCTCAAGGAAGTCATAGAGCAAAGCTTTCTCATCCTCTGACTCGATCTTGATGTTTTTTTCGATCCTTGGCTCCACCTTTTCAGGCTCAGTTATGACCCTTGTAAGCGCCAAAGCTGCGTTCGCAAAAGCCTCTTCCAGATCCTTGCCGTATGCCCTGAACTTGACATCAGCTGTATGCGGAAGATACTCATACTTTTTCATGCCAGAGCACAATGGGGCAGTATATATAAAATTAACTGAAAAAAAAGGTTTTGGGAAAACCTGAAAAGCACCTGCAGAAAGGAGGATGTGCATAGGTTTATATATGTGCCTGTCTTGCGTGTACCAAAAAAGGTGAGCAGCCTGCAGAAAAAGAAAAAGATAGACCCTGTCTGCGGCATGAAAGGCCATATAAAGGCGCACGGCCACTATTTCTGCAGCCAGAACTGCATAAGGGAATATGAGAAAAAGCATGACATAAAGAGATGCGTCTCCTGCCAGATAAAAGGGGAGCACAGGCCGTGGTACAAGGAAAGGCTGTACATCGTCAGCCTGATCACAGTCATACTTATCGGCGGAAGCTACCTTACAGGCCAGATGGAGCTTTTCGACGCTTTTGTAGATTACCTGAAGCTAATCTGGTGGGCGATCCTGCTTGGACTCGCGATCGGAGGGATAATAGAATATCTTGTGCCTCAGGAATATATCCAGAAGTTCCTTGCGCAGCAGAAGAAAAGGACGATACTGTATGCAGTGGTCTTCGGCTTTCTTATGTCAGCATGCAGCCATGGGATCCTTGCTATCGCCATAGAGCTTTACAAGAAAGGGGCTTCTATCCCTGCTGTCATAGCCTTCCTGTTGGCCTCTCCATGGGCAAACCTTCCCATAACCATACTGCTTTTCGGCTTCTTCGGCCTGCCTGCCCTGTATTTCATACTTTCAGCCCTGGTGATAGCTGTGATCACAGGGTTTGTCTATCAGCTTCTTGACAGGAAAGGATGGATAGAGAAAGGCAAGAAAGTGAAGGTGAAGAAGGGGTTCTCCATAAGGAAAGATATAAAGAAAAGATGGTCCGGATGGGATCTGTCAGGTGACAATATCTGGGCTGCTTTTGCAGGGGTCACAGCAGGCGCCTGGAGGCTTGCAAAGATGGTGGTGTGGTGGATACTGATCGGCATGCTGCTAGCAAGCCTTGCAAGGGCATATATACCCCAGCATATATTCATGCAGTACATGGGCCCCACGCTGCTCGGCCTTGCTGTCACGCTTGTTCTTGCGACGATCATAGAGGTTTGCTCAGAAGGCTCAGCGCCTTTGGCATTCGAGATCTTCAACCAGACAGGAGCTTTTGGAAACAGTTTTGTATTCCTTATGGCAGGAGTTGCTACAGATTATACTGAGATAGGCCTTATCTGGAGCAATATTGGCAAGAAGACAGCTATCTGGCTTCCTGTTGTCACTGTTCCTTTGGTTGTTGTTGCTGGGTTTTTGTTCAATATTCTTCTTTGAGTTCCGTCCGGTAGGGGAACACTACTAATAAGAAATAATACCACTATAAGGTTGTAAAAAGGGGAAAGGTTTATAAAGGAATAATACTTAAATAGCTGTTAAAATGGCGGATCAAGGGGATGATCTTAGCAGTCGGATAACTGCTGCAGCTGCTGAATTGAGCAGGGCTTCTACTTCAGAGTTTGAGTTTGTTGAGAGGTATCTGGAAGGATTGCCAAAAAGACTTGGCAAGGAAAAGATCATCCCTCTAAAAGATTGTACAATCCCATTATTATTTGAGGGAAAAGATAAGAAAGATAACACAAGGGTATATTCTGCAGAAGATCTTTTGAAAGCAGATCAAGGAGCTATCATTGGCCCTCCTGGATCAGGAAAAAGTGTAAGTCTCAAATTAAGAGCGATTGAAAGAGCAAAGACTGCTAGAAGAGAAAGAGGAACAGTGCCCTTGTATGTCAAACTTGCTGATTATGAGGGAGGAGATCTGGAAGAGTTCTTAACCAAACAAGCGGGCATTAAAGGATTCGATGATATTGTAAAGGGAATGCTTGAAGAAGGAAAGTTTGAACTGCTGCTTGATGGACTAGATGAGCTAACAGATAAAGAGAGCAGGAAAGAGATGATAGGACACCTTCGAAATCATGGGATCATCAAAAGAAATCATACTATCATCGCATCAAGACCTAATACATATCCCGGATTAGGCGTGCCTGTGTTCCAGGTCCAACCCTTAGAGAGAGATAATATTGAGGAATTTCTTAAAATAAATTATAATAAATCACCTTTTGATTACAGAGTGTTATTTGATAAGATCGAAAAAGAAGAGAACTTGTTTGATATGTGCAGAAATCCATTGATATTAAGTTTTGTAATGAAATTATTTGAAACAAGCCAGATCAATGGAGATGACTTTAATATCGATAACAAAGCACATCTGTATAAGCAGATTATCGAGGGAGAATTTATCGAGAGAGAAGAAGGAGAGAAAGGAAGAGAGTACATCTCTAATACCTTGAATGCACTAAAAGAGATTGGTTATCTGATGCAGGCAGATCCTGAGATCTCAGGTAAGGTAGTAAGATGGGACAAGATAAAAGGTAAGGTAGAAGCAGCACTAGGAGAAAGATACCAAGAGTTCATGCCAAAGATCATCGAAGCAATAGAACAAAGCAGCCTAGTATTGTTAGAAGACAATAAAGTAAACTTTGCACACCCATCTATCCAGGAATATTTTTGTGCAGCACAGTTCGCAGATAGAATCAATGGAGGAGATACAGTTCAGGAGATGTATGATGAGTATTGGAGTTATGAAGAAAAAGAAAGCATATGGGGTGTTGGTGGAAGATGCTTGTTGCCAGCATGGCAAAATACTATTGGTTTTGTTGCTGGCCTTCTGGATAGAGATAAAGCTGTAGAATTGGCTGAGCTCTTAAGCAGAGATTATCTTGAAAACAAAGATAAATTTGGAGAAGAAGATTATAATCCATTCTATGAGGATCTTGTAACGGCATTAAGAGTGATTGGGATAAAGAAGTTATATGACTGTGAAGTTAAGGAAAGAGTGTATCAAGCTTGTTTTGATGCAGATTTCAGAGCAAAAAACATTGAGGCACTGTGTCAGACAGGAGAATTTGAGCATTTTTGGACTGAGATGCTAGGATCTGAAAGTGGACATATAGAAAATGCATGCAAGAGAATAGGATCAAGAAAAGCGTACACTGCGATAGAACCGTTATCTAAGCTTTTAGACAGAGGTGACAAGGTTGCAGATAGTGCAGCTAGTGCTCTTGTTGATATTGAAGCAGATTCTGCTTTGGAAAAAGCATCTGAATACTATCGTAGTCAGATCATGAACCTGGACCTTACATTAAAGTCAACAGAATGGAGAGCAAGAGATGGTGGTAGGGATGTACATGTTTTTGATGGGATATCACTAGAAGAATTTAGGCGAGACAGAAGATTAGCAATCTTTTGGGCACGACCTGGTGAGATAAGAGAGATTTTTGTAGATAACAAACAGGTTATGAAGTATATAGGGGCATTATCAGCAATTCCCGGAACAAGAAATCTAAGGTTCCTTTATGATTTTTACTTTGAAACAAGAGACAGGATGGAAGAAAAAGGGATTGATGTTGCGTCCAGGATTCTTGAGATCTGTGCAAGAGAGGGACCTGAGGCTGTAAAAGAAGCCACTGGGATGGAATATGAAGAATTAGCTGCGAGATTGTTGTTTGGAGCGGAAGGAAACCTGGATGAGGATAGATACATAGAATATCTCTCATGGGATATTTTGGAAGATGGACCTCATCAAGACTGGAAAGAACAGGAGAGATGGGGTGTGAACCAACATAGAGACTGGGAGATAAGAGAGTTATGGAGGAAATTAGAAGACGATGCACTGCCTCATATCACAAGGTATCTTGATAAAAATTCAAACCTTTCATTGGGATATGGACATTCTCCTGCAATTGAGATCCTAAAAGAGTTTGGAGATCTTGAGTTGTCAGAAAGCTATCTTCTGCCCATTATGATCTCTTATTACAAACCTCATGAGGTCATGATTCCTGTGTTTGGTGATCAAACTGGAAGATTACTTGCAGATAGGTTGGGAGGCATGGATGAGGAGCAAACAAGAAATGCTTTGTTAAGTTTGAAAGAGATGAAAGATCCTTGTACCTTTGAAGCAATCTCAGATTATATTACACAAACAGTGATGGGTCCAACAAGACAATCAGAGAATACCAAACAGACGCTTGCAGCTATGGTTGCAGATGAAGATATGGATTTAACATTCTCTTACGGAATAGTTTGTCATGGACTGGACTCACCTGATCCAGATGTTAGAAGGCTTGCTTTAGTGATGGCAGGAAAAAAGATGGAAGATCACCATCAGAAGATACAAATGATGGCAAAAGCAGATGTATCAAGAGAAGTTAGGGACAAAGCAATCCAGATCCTAAGCAAAGATCCTACCCCAGAAGACCTTGAGATACTACACAATTATGTGGGTCAAGTGGATGATGGTAATTGGAAAGAAATGCCATGGATAAGCGCATTAAGAGTATTGGTTCAGAAAGACTATGAACATGTGAAACCAAGATTGCGTGAGTTGATACATCATGATAATCAGTGGATCTCAAGATTTTCAATCGAGGCATGTCAGTATGTTGCTGATGATCCTGATATAAGAGGAGAGTTATATGATATTCTAGATGCAGATTTTTGTTATGAAGACTCTTGTGCCGTACTAACCGTGTTGGAAGGAAATCCAAGAGATGAGGATGTTAGTCATATGATAGGAGTCTATAAAAGATATCAGGATGATATGCCTCCTACTGATTATGGGCATTCTGATAAAAAAGTAAGAGAACCCGAATTAGCAACATTCATCATGGATGCTTTGGAAAAAAGAGAGGATATTCAAGAAGATAAGTATCTCGAGCTTCTAGAGAGAGAAAAACCTGAAAACTGTGAAGGACTTGTGACAGCAATGGAAGAATGTGTTACTCAAAGAAGCCTTCCAAGACTGTTTGAGTTCCTTGATTACAATGACAATGTTGAAGATATAGGCAACTCTGCAAGTAGTGACATCATGAGATGTATTGAAAAAACTTTAACAAGAGATTGGCTTGTGGATGATGGGATGAATCTGAACAGGTATGAGAAGTATCATGCTCAAGAGATGCACCAGATAATCCGACCAGAAGGGTTTATTCCTCCGGAGAAGCGAAGATGAAAGATCAAGGAATCAAAAGACATTTTGGAATAGTGCATAAAATTCTTGAAACAAAATTCAGGGATTCGGGTGTTTATCCAACTGAAGAAGAGATATCACAAGTAGTGGAAAAAAGTCTAAAGATTGTGGAGCATATCGAAGCAGGATTACATTATCATACTGAAGGTAGGAAACAAATTGTTCAATCTCTTGAAGAATATTTTTTAGTTGTTCCGATATCAAAATTACCAGTACTAGAACTTCTTAGAATATTTCATCCAGGTCATTGCAGTTTCTATAATAGATGGTTAGAGGATAGGGGTTCCAAGAAAGAAACAAAAAGAGAAAAAGTACTTGGTAAGTATACTGAAAGATTTATGCCTTCAGGATATGAAGATTCAGTTGATGATCTGATGGATCCTCCTTCAGATACAGAGCTTTTGAAACAGATAGCCAGGAATATGTCAATTAATGCATTAAGAAAGTTTGAGTATGAAACTTGTGAAAGTGTTAAGGAAAATGAGGGTAAAAGTAATGAAGAAAAAAGAAAAAGCATGGATGAAGTCACTGAAAGATACCTACAGAGGATGGAAGCTCAGGTGGGTGTGCTAGAAGGTTATCGAAAGCCTTTGGAGATGATTACAGGAGCTCTAAGAAACACATTATATTTCATCGATGAGAAAGTAGAAGAACAAGAAATCAGTTTTGAAAGTGACTATGAAAGATTTCCAATCACTGAGTTGATCAAAGAAAGACCATACTCAATATTAATGCAAGGTGACTTTATGCTAAACCTTGAAAGATTGATCCTTAATAGAGAATGTAGATCAGATAAAGAACTAGTTGAGGTAGCAAGCATCTCGATCCCAGACTACACAGCGAGATGCAGGATAGGAGAAGGAGCTGGTTCTTATATCTATCTGGCTGACTCAAGGTTTATGGATGGAGAAGTCAAACTTAAGATATTCAAGGAGAATCCTGAGGATAAGCTGGCAAAAGCATATGGTGAAGAAGGCCTATACACAGAAGATGGGAAGGTTGATCTGGAAAAGATCATAAGAAGAAGGATGGCAAACCTTAAAGGAGTTGATGATAAGAGGCATATCACAGATTTCTATGGAGCAGGAACGTGTCTTAATCCAGTTACAGGACAAGAAACATTCTATCTTGCTTTGGAATATGTTGAGGGAGGAGCTGTCGAAACAAAGAATGAAAATGGAGAGTATGTGATCAGAGATGATATTGAAGAAAAGCATGTCATGCCGATCTATAGAGGTTTATTGGAGGGACTAAGAGTTATCCATGGTTCAAAAAAAGTACTGAAAGACATCAAGCTAAGGAATCTTCTGGTTGATATTGAAGAGAATAAGCAGACAGGAGTGCCAGAGGTAACACTAGTCAAAATTGATGATCTTGAAACAATTTCAGGATTGGATGAAGTTTACAGAGGAGAAAGAAAGACTGAGGGTAGTGACAGATATGCAGCTCCAGAGCTCAGGTATCCAGATGCAAAAGCAACAGTTAAATCAGATCTTTACTCAGCAGGTGTTTGCCTGCTATATCTGGTTACTAGAAAGCCAAAGTTGATGGAAGAAACTATCAAAGATGAAAATGAATATAATCAACACCTCCAAAGAGTATTGCAAGAAGTTCCAGAACAATATAGAGAATTCCTTGGAACAGCACTGGCCTTTAATCCAGGAGATAGACACAATAATGTTCAAGAGATGCTGGATGCTTTAGAACCTGGATCAGAATAGTCCTTCAAGATGCTTCATCTTGTATAATGCAAGATATGATACAGCGCTGTCAAGCATCTCCATCGTGAAGTATGCTATGGTCAGGAATGAGTTGTCCAGCTTCTTCTTATGTAGCTTGTTGATGAGGAAGACATGATGCTCCCTCAGGTCCTTCCTGTGCCTGGTCTCTTCCAAAGGAGCGATCGGCTTCTTCTCTGATATCCTCTTGAGATGCCACTCCATTATCTCATCCATCTTGTCAAACACAGGCTTAAGTCCCTTTGCATCAAACTTCTTGATACCCTCAAGATAGATCCGATAGAAACCCAACAGGTTTGTGCCGATCTTCTCATATACATAGAGCATTATGCTCAATATACTATACTCTTCATAGGGTATGTTTTTGAGGTATCCTATCCGAAGTACATAATCCTTCAGCATCCAGTTGGTGTTCCGCAGATCGTTGAGCATTGATTCCCTCTCGAAGATGCTGTTGTCCATATCCTCCTGGATTATCCTCAGCATATACCTCAATGCATTTACCATCTTTGCAAGGTTCTTGTCAAAATCAAGCGATTCATCATCTGCAAATATCTTGACAGTGCATCTTTTATCATCAAAATCGATGATATCTGCGCCTATCAGGTTGGATGTTGCATTCTTGATCGCCTTAAGGATCTCAGGACCTTCATAGGAGATGCTGATCTTGGAATACCCATGCCTATACAGCCTTCCTATCTGTGAACGGATGTATCT
>WJKB01000082.1 GCA_014729345.1 Candidatus Woesearchaeota archaeon | reverse complement strand
TTGACAGGATAATAAGGAAGATCGACGAGAAAAAGGGGACAAGGATACTTTTCCAGGGCCAGCCCGGCAGCGTGGAGATAAAAAAGGATGGTTTCAGGCCCCTAAAACCTTCAGATTCCAACCAGAGGGTGCTTTTCATAGACGGGGGCAACGCTGAGCTGGTGAAAGCAGGCAGCTTCTCGCTTCAGTTCATAAGAGTGTACTGGACAGTCCACAGGCGCAACAAGAGGGTGAAGAAAGGGCTCAAAGAGTTCTACACGCTGATAGACTCAGAATACGAAGCAGGAAAGATATTCTATAACACTGAGATTTTTGCCCTGAAAGGAAAGACAGTAGAAAAGATAAGGATAAACAGCATGGACAGGTCCATGATGCAGGGAAACAACAGGGCATCTGTTTCAGCAATGGCTGACATGGTCAGGAGGTTTGCAGAGATAGAGACATGCATCGAAAATATGGACGAGGCTGAGATCATAGTGATGGACGGGGAGCTTAAGCCCAGGTTTTCAGGAGAGGAAAAGAAGCTTGCCATGCTCCTTAAAAAGGCTGAAGAAAAGGACAAGATGGTGGCATCAGTGGCAAAGACGACCGAGCTTTTCACAGATAAGGGAGGAAACGCCATAGCCATGGTGCATGAAGCTGCTCAGCAAGAGATGTGGTACTGCCCTGTGAGCCATTCCATGCTTTTGGCAAAGCTGGCTCCCAAAAGCGAACATGTATTCAGGATAGATATAGGAAGAGGGGATCCGGAAAAGATATTGGGAACATTGGCGTCAAACAGCAGGGATCCTGTTTTCAGGGGCTACCCCTACGGACTCATAGAGGCAGACAGGTTTGCAAGGGTAAGCAACAGCGAGAAAGAGTACCTTACCACACTGCTTATGAGCAGGGCAGGGAAAAGATGGGAGAAGATAAAGAGGCACATACGCTCCACAGATGCCCATAAGGTGCTTGACAATATCAGTTAGTTCTAGGTTGTAGTGACAAAATTTTATATATTTATCATAACCATGGATTGCAGTATTGCAATGATTTACAATAAAAGTAATGCAAATTTTCAATAAAAGTAATGCACTAAAGGAGGTGATAATATGAACGAGAAATTAGGCCATTATTCTTTCCTTGTCGGTATTGCACTTGCGATAATATTTGCCCTGGTACCGACAGAGGAAGCAGCAGAAGGATGGTTCGTACTTGCGCTGGTGATCTTGGGACTGATAGTAGGGTTCCTGAACATCAAGGCCAAGGAAGTGACGCCATTCCTGATATCAGCCATAGCACTGATGGTTATCGGCACTGCAAACATCAGCCTTATACCAGCTGTAGGGCCATACCTGCAGGAAGTACTGCTGACGATCGTGGTGTTTGTCGCACCAGCTGCGCTAGTAGTATCAATCAAGTCGATCATGGCGCTGGCTGAAGGATAGACCTCTCTTTTTTTGTTTTTTCTTTTGTTCATGTGATGTTCTTGTATGAGACTTTGCATAGATCTTTGCGATGTGTAGTTATCATGGCCATCTCTTCCTTTTTCCTGGCTGCATGAACACCTTATCAATATAGTATCTGTCTGTCAGGTCCTGAACGCAGAAAGCTTTAAATACGATCTGTGATTAAGCAGAAGCATGTATGACGTAATAACAGTCGGTTCTGCCACAGTTGACGCATTTGTAGAGACAGGTTCTAAGCTTTTCATGAAAACAAGGGAGAAAGGGCTCTACAGCATACCCTTCGGCTCAAAGATACTGGTCGAGCAGGTGAAGTTTGCCACAGGCGGAGGAGGCACGAACGCAGCTGTTTCGCTGGCAAGGCTTGGGTTCAGGACAGCATGGCTGGGAAAGATAGGAGAAGGGGGCAACAGCAAGAGAGTGATGGACGAGCTGAAGAAAGAAGATATTGATACCTCGCTGGTAAGCAGGGACAAGGCCAGGACAGGATACTCTGTCATACTTGACGCCAAAGGCAAGGACAGGACCATACTTGCATACAAAGGGAGCAACGACGACTTGGGCTGGAAAGAGGTCGATGCCAAAAGACTGAAGACAAGATGGTTCTATTTCGCGTCCATGACAGGCAAAAGCTGGAGCACGATGAAAAAACTGGCTGCTTTTGCAGAGAAAAACAGCAAAAGGATAATGTTCAACCCGAGCAGCTATATGTGCAAGAGAGGGGCAAAGCATCTTAAGCCGGTGCTGGACAGGGCAGAGATACTGTCCTTGAACAGGGAAGAGGCAGGATATCTCGTAAAAGGAAAGAGCATAAAGCAGCTGCTCAAAGGGCTTTACAGGCTTGTCCCTCACATAGTGATAATAACTCAGGGCAGCAAAGGGGTCCACTGCTTTGACGGCAAGAACATCTACAGTGCAAAACCCAACAAGGTCAAGGTACTGGAAAGCACAGGAGCGGGAGACGCCTTCGGATCAGGCTTTCTTGCAGGCTTTGTCAGGACAGGCGAAATAAGCAAGGCTCTCCAGACAGGGATCGCCAATGCAGAGTCTGTGATAACACATTACGGAGCAAAGAACAGGCTGCTGACATGGAGACAGGCGCAGGCAAGGATCAGGAAAAGCCCGGCAAAAGTCAAAGTGGACCTGCTGCCTGTGAGATAAGAGAAATGATGAAGATAACAGTCCTTGGCTGCGGAACATACATGCCAGAGATCGACAAGGCCACATCCAGCTATCTCGCAAGGCCGGGACCACAGAACTTGGTGTTTGATATCGGAAGGGGAAGCATAAACAACCTTCTGAAAGCAGGCCTGGGAGTGAAGGACATAGATGCACTGTTCATCACGCACATGCACCCGGACCATTGCAATGATCTGCTATCCCTCCTTCATCACACTCTCAATCTGGGCAGGAGAAAGACCCTGATGATCTATGGGCCTCCAGGGACCAGAAAGGCAATTGAAGCTGTGAGGAAGATCCTGAAGATAGGTCCTAAGCAGCATATAGCGCTCAAAGACCTCAGAGACAGGGACAAGGTGGAAGCAAAGGGATGGCTGGTCTCATGTTTTGCAGTGAAACATTCTACAAAGATGAAAAGCCTTGCTTACAGGCTTGAATCAGGAGGCAAAGTCTTCGCCTATACAGGGGACTGCGAGGACTGCAAGAAGATGCGAGAGGCCATAAAGGACGCTGACCTGGCGATTATAGAGGCAAATTTTGCAGGGGCCAGGGCAGGGAAAGGACACCTCACAGCAGAGCAGGCTGCAAAAGCTGCAGATGAATCGGGTGTGAAGAGGCTGGTCCTGACGCACATAGATCCTCATCACAGGAAAACACTGGACAAGAGAAAGGTCAAGGCTTTGTTTGCAGGAACGACTGAAATGGCAGAAGATCTCAAAGAGTTCAGGATCTGACATCTTTTCTTCAAGCAGTATCTCTGGAACAGATGTGATATGTTGATATGTCATGAGGTAGGATGATGTAGGATATGCACAAGGCTTATTAATGACTTGTTTCTGCAGGAAATCCGTATGAGCAGTGATGGGCATTGAGACAATATGACAGAAGGCCTGTGGAACAGAGAAAGATATCACATAATTCTATAGCAGGCATGCAGGCAGCCAAGGAGCGCAGGTACACCATAGCTGAACTGATAATGTTTGCGATACTGGCAGTCCTGGCGCTGAGCTGCCTGAAATGAAACAGGCATGCAGCTGCCAGCTAAACCGCTGTTTTCAAAACATTTATTAACATAAGAGATTATGAACCAGACAAAGAGGCGTCAGCATGCTCACTACAAACAAAGATGTTCTGGAAAAAGCCGACAAAGGCAGATATGCAGTGGGCGCATTCAACATCAACAATATGGAGAGCCTGCAGGCGATAGTCCAGGGAGCTGGAGAGCTTGAAAGCCCTGTGATAATACAGACCACAGAGGGAGCTATAGATTATGCAGGCATACTTTACCTTTCATGCATGGTGCGTAACATAGCAAAAAAGGCAAGGATCCCCATCACCCTGCATCTTGACCACGGCAAGTCCATGGAATACATAAAGCTGGCCATGGAAAACGGCTACACCTCTGTGATGATAGACGGAAGTGCGCTGAACTTTGAAAAGAACGTCAGGATAACCAGGAAAGTCGTCAGGCTGGCTCGCAAAAAAAGGATATCTGTGGAGGCAGAGCTGGGCACGCTCGGAGGTCAAGAGGACTATGTCAAGGGCAAGGTGGCATACACAGACCCTGATGCTGCGGTGAAGTTTGCAGAAATGACAGGATGCGACACCCTGGCCATAGCCATCGGCACTTCCCACGGAGCCTACAAGTTCAAGGAAAAGGCAAAACTTGACATGAACAGGTTGAAAGAGATAAAACAAAGGTTGGGCATGCCTCTGGTGCTGCATGGAGCAAGCGGAATACCGCATAAGATCGTAAAACAGGCTGAAAAGTACGGCGCAAAGCTGGGAAAGGCAAAAGGAGTGCCGGATCCCCAGATAAGACAGGCAGTCAAGCTGGGCATAAACAAGGTCAATATCGACAGCGACCTCAGGCTCGCTTTTGACGCAGGCATAAGAAAGGTTCTCAAGGAAAAGCCAGAGGTATTTGACCCCAGAAAGATCCTTGGGCCTGCAAGGGATCTCATGACAGAGATAGTTAAACACAAGATAAGGCTTTTCGGCAGCATAGGAAAAGCAAGGGTTAAATAGATAGAAACAGGATATCAGGCTCAGAAAAAACAGCTCTTGTACAGAATTCCATGATCCTAGAGACCCACAAGAAGCTCTTTACAAAAGAAGCTTTCCCTTCTCCATTATCTTTTTACCGTCAACGCTGAAACTAGGCTTCAGGATCACACCATCAACATGGATATTGGCGTCTGTCTTTCCGCCTATCCTGATGTTGTTGCCCAGGGCGATATGCACAGTCCCCAAGACCTTCTCATCCTCAAGCACGTTTCCGGAAATCCTTGACCTGTCGTTGGTGCCTATGCCGAACTCTGCGATGTTCCTGCCACGAGCCTTTGCAGACTGGACTGTCTGGTCAAGCCTTTCAGCAAGCTCTCCCCCCTCAAACCCGACAGCCTTGCCGTCCTCAACAGTTATCTTGATGGGAAAACCAACCTTCTGGCCCAGGATGCTTCCGTCAACCACATGTATACCGTTGGCAGTGCCCTCCACAGGAGCGATAAATGCTTCTCCTCCGGGAAGATTGCTGAAAAACCCTTTTTCCCTGTTGATTCCGGTGGTCCGCCAGGCTGTCCTGCCATTTATGGAGAAGCGAAGATAAGTGCCTGCTTCTGACTCGACAAGGACTTCGCTGCCCCTGTCAAGTATGTCAGCAATAGCGTTTGTCCTCTGGACAAGCTTTTCAGGGTCAACCTCAATCCCTCTCCTGAACATATTTTCTGTTATGCCAGGCATAGTGACTATCCTGGCACCACTGGCGCAGGCATCCTGCCTAGCTTTTGTATGGCTCAGCGACACTGAAAGAGGAGCGAACACCACATCGCTCTTTTTCATCTTTTCTGCTGCTTCTGCAGGAGGCTCCATGCCCCTGAAACCAGAGATATCGACCTCTATAAGCTCTGCATGAGGGGTCACTTTCCTGGATGCTTTTGCAAGTGCCTCTCCTATCTTTTTCTTCTCTTTGTCAGTGATAATCAGGACATTTTCGCCCTTTTTCACCCAAAGGAAGACATTCACAGCCCTTTCAGCAGCATCTTCAAGATTCATAGAAAAACTACCTCTCGATCCTCTTAAGACCTTTCCACCAGGAGTTAGGATCCTCTTTCTCGATTATCATGAGCAGTCTTTTGGCAAGAGATGTCCTGAGGATCTTTCTTATGCTGTCTATCCAAAGCTGAGCATCGGCATACCCTATGATGATCATCTCCCTTGCCTCAAGCGCATTCTCCAGGAGGTCGGCGTCCCTTGCGATGATGCCTTCCCTGCTTGAATCAGTGGAGTACTGGTCCCAAAGGTGCATCATCTCATCAGCGATAGGTTTTGGAAGCCTGCTGACTTGTTCCCTGAAAGCATCTTTCTCAGCCTTTTTCGAATCCAGGTACCTCTGCGCAAGCTTATGCAGATCAAGTATCCGCGCCTCAGGAAAGTCCTGGAAAAGGCACATAAGAGCGACCTTTTCAGCATTAACCTTCTCAAGCTTTCCCATGACATAACCTATAGAAGCAGCCCTGAAGCTATGGTCAGATATGCTGTTGGGGCTTTTCTCTGCTATAAGCCACCAGCCTGTGCGCTTTACCTTGGCAAGCTGGCCCAGCTCAAAAAAGAACTTCACGATCTCCTTCTCCTGAGGAGCCCTGCCTTTTCTCTTATCTTCTTCTTTACGGGTCATGAAACATCAGTTCTCCTGTGCCTTTCCGCGCAGCTGCAAATATGCAGTTCTGTGTGATGTTATGGAACGGAAAGGAAATGGATCCGTGGGCTTCAGACCGGCCAGTCACTTGGACTTGCCCTTAACCTTTATGTCATACATGACATCCTCAAGCTTTACAAGGTTGTATTTCACAGAATCGACCTTTTTCCTGAGAAGGCCGCCCCTGAGATCAAACTTAAGGAACTCGCCAAAAATGTCCTCAACAAGCTTCTTGATCCTTTCAGTTTCTGCATATCTTCCCTTTGAAGCAAGAGCAATGGCTTTCCTGGTAAGCTCTCCGGTAAGATCGCATATGCCCAACAGGTAATCCTGTTCTGTAACCTTCAGTTGGGTGATGCTTGGGATCTTGTCATCTGCGGTCATGTGATAGTAACTGACAGCTTCCACATATTCCTGGTTAGCTTCAGAATAGCTACCCTCATACCTCATCCTAGGGTCATGGCGAGAGATCCGGTCAAGCAGGCCCTTTTCTTTCTGAAGACCTGCAAGGATTGAGGCTGCAGACTTAAGGTCATCCCTGTGTACAGAATAGATGAGCTGTTTGCTGGCTCTAAGCACCACTCTAGCCTGCTTAATAAGCTTCTCTCTTTCTGAATCATACTTGCTGATCTTCTGCCTTATGCGGCTGAAATCCACCATTTTAACACCTTGTTGTGATGAAAAAAGGATTCCTATATAAAATTTTCTCATGCAAAAAGCGGTTTTATCGTCGATTTTAGTTGTCACTTAAAAATCGAAAGTTTTATATATAAATATGGATATAGAAAGCTATATGGCAGAGCCGTCTGCATTTAGAGGTGTAATAGAGTTCTTGGGAGAGATAGGAGTCTATGATGTCATCCTTCCGTTCCTGCTTGTTTTCACCATAGTTTTCGCGATACTTGAAAAGACAAAGGTACTGGGAACAGAAAAGGTAGGAGATGAGCTGGTAACAAAAAAGAATCTCAATGCTATGGCGTCTTTTGTGATATCTTTCCTGGTGATAGCTTCTGCAAAACTTGTGGACATAATAACAGCAGTATCTTCCCAGATAGTTATCCTGCTTTTCCTGGTGGTATTTTTCCTGCTCCTCATAGGATCCTTTTATAGGGAAGGAGAGGACGTTTTCCTGGAAGAAGGATGGAGGACCATGTTCATGGTGATCATGTTCATAGGCATAGTGGCGATCTTTCTTCAGGCAATCAAGATGGATACAGGACAGGGATTCCTTGAGTGGGGCTGGCTGTGGCTTATGGACCACTGGACAGCTACAGGAGTGGCTTCGCTGATACTTGTGCTGGTAGTCATACTTTTCATGGTGTACATAGTGAGAGAGCCAAAAAGCAAGACCACTACTTCCAGTACAACAGCTCCTCAAAAGATGAAAGAAGCATGAAAAACAGGTAAAATTATATATAACAACGTATAACCAACCCAAAAAGGAGGTAATAAAATGGCCAGTAACGCATATAATCTTGAAAGATTCATCGAGATACTAGACTCATGGGGATTGACAGATGTAATGCTGCCTTTTCTTCTTATATTCACCATAGTGTTCGCAGTGCTCCAGAAGACCAATATCCTGGGCACAGGCAGGAAAAATTACAACATGGTGATATCGCTGGTGCTCGCGCTGCTGGTAGTCATACCTCATGTTCTAGGGGTGCTTCCTGAGGGCCGCGATCCTGTAAACATCATCAACCAGTCGATACTTTCGATCGCTGTGATCCTCGTGGCTGTGGTGATGCTGCTGCTGATCATAGGGATATTCGGAGGAGAGAGCAAGTGGACAGGAGCCCTGACAGGATGGGTGACCATAGCAGCGAT
>WJKB01000081.1 GCA_014729345.1 Candidatus Woesearchaeota archaeon | reverse complement strand
GCCTTGATCTGTACAATATCCATGCATACCCTCAGATACCCAACTATGATACAGCTGACGATTCGATACTGGAGAACGGCATGTTCATAGCCATCGAGCCCTTTGCCACTGACGGCGCAGGCATGATATATGAGACTGAAAGGGCAAACATATTCTCTCTTGCAGAAAAAAGGCCTGTGCGCAACCCTATCACACGGCAGGTGCTGAAGGAGATCGAGAAGTACAAAGGGCTGCCTTTCACTACCAGATGGCTTGCAAGGAAGTTTCCCCTTTTCAGGGTGCGCTTAGCGTTGAGAGAGATGAAGCAGCTGGAGATGCTGAAAGAATATCCTCCTTTGCCTGACAAGAACAAGGGATTGGTAAGCCAGGCAGAAAACTCTTTCTATATATGTGACGAGACAGAGTGCCTTACTAAATAATTCAAATATACCGAATAACCACTCCGGAATGAAAAACTTTTTATATGGGCTTGGAATCACCAGCAATGAGATCATGATGCAGGAAGATTCGACAGGAGATCAATCTTATGAACTTATTCCTCTGCCAGATGAGGATATAGTCGCAGGCAGTCTAGAGGATGCGAAAGCAGACTATGGAACACCCTACCCAGGTGCAGAGTCAGGACTCAGGCTTTACAGGACAATGCCTTTCCAGCCTCTTGCTGAGGCAGCTTACAAAGGCTGGGCTACAGCATGCATGCTTGGGCTCAACCATCTTGAAAGCTCTGAAAAGGCAAATGATTACCTTCAGACCATGAGGCAGGGCCTTCAGGTGATAGATTCCTGCGGTGACGCTTATGAGCATCTTGGCCCGCTGCTGGAAAGCATAGACATGAAGCTTGCAGCTTACCAGCATCTCCTGGATCATTTTGACGACCTGAAGATGTTCATAGATTTCATAGACGAACAGATGGAGGCCGCGCTTGGATCTGGCCATTACAAATCATTGATATCAGTGGGCCTGCAGATGGGCCTTGAGGCTGCTATGGTAGATACAGATGATGCCATGCGTTATGTCGAGATCCATAATACTGTAGCAGACAGGTACAGACAGATGCTGCCTGATGAGAGCGCTCCGCACAAGGTGATCTTGCTGGGACAGTCCAGGTTTGAAATCATGGCTTCTAGCCTTGAAAGTGTTAAGGACGTCGATGTTCCGGCTCACATGGCTGAGCTTGAAAGGATGAAACAAGAGCATGCAAGTGCCATGGATAATTATGTCAGGTCATGCCTCTCAGACCATCCTCAGCAATCGTATGACCCTGAGACAGCAAGGCAGAAGCTTGAAGAGTTCCTGCAGGCAGGCGAGAATCTCAGGCACGACAAGCAAAGGCTTCAGACAGCGGTACAGAAGATGGAAAAGGCAAGCCGGTTTAACATAAGGATCAGCACTGTCAGGAGATGATCACTGCTTTTCTGCCTATATTATCCTTTCCAAAAGTGCCCTGGCTGACTTCAAGCACATATCTTGAAGCGCTGGCTGGGATGTAATGAGGGCATTGATCGCTTTTGCAGGGCTCTGCTCTCAGCACGTCAACCACATTCTTCTCAGAATCTATATGCACCATGTCAAGGGGTATTTGGGTGTCTTTCATCCAGAAAGCATGCCTGCTTTCCTCCTCAAACACAAAAAGCATCCCGCAGTTGTCGCAGAGTTCCTTCCTGAACATGAGGCCTCTGTTCCTTTCTTCAGGTGTGTCGGCTATCTCTGCGCTTATCTCTCTGCCATTTATCTCAACAGCAGCTCTGTTGCATCCGGTCATGAACAGCAGCAGAAGCATTATGACGCATAGACATATTCTCATCTGATCCTTTCCATCGCCTGGTCAACTGTAAGAATTTCCTCTTTACCTGTATCCATGTCCTTAAGCTTGACTTTTTTCTTTGCCGCCTCTTCAGGACCTATCACTATCACATAAGGTACGCTATGCTTGTCAGCGTACTCAAACTGTTTTCCCACCTTCCTTCCGAGAAGGTCGATCTCTATATTAAGGCCTTCCATCCTCATTGCCTGGGCAGTCTCGATGCAGGAAAGATAGCATGAATCATCAACAGCGATCACAAGTGCGTCAACATCCTTCTGGTATTCAGGCAGTTGTCCGATATTCTTCAGGAAAAGCTCAAGCACGACATCTCCCATACCGAATCCTATGCCTGCGAGCCTTTCACCTCCAAAATCTTCCACAAGGTTTTCGTATCTTCCTCCTCCTGCGACAGCTCTCAGCTTCTTTGACCTGTCAAATATCTCAAATACTGTTGATGTATAATAATCAAACCCTCTGACTATGGACAGGTCGATCTCTACAAGCTCCTCAAGCCCGTATGCCTTCAGAAGACCTACTAGCTCTTTGAGCTCTTCCAAGCCCTGTTTTCCCTCCTCGTCAAGGCTTTGCTCTTCAACATCCTCAAGCTTCTGCGACAGTGCCTTGTCCAGCGCCTCTATGGTCTGCTGGCTCAGGCCGGCATCCTTGAGGGAAAGCTCATAGTTCTCCTGGCCTATCTTGTCTTTCTTGTCAAGCAGTCTGGAGACCTCCTGGATAAGCTCCTTGTCCACTCCTGCGGCTGCCATGAGCCCCTGGATCAGCTTCCTGTTTCCCAGCCTGATATAAAAATCCTTTTCAGTCGCTCCTGCTACCAGCATTATGGCTGCGGATACTGCAATCACCTCTGCATCCATCCTCATGGTGTCTCCTCCCATACAGTCGCAGTTGAACTGCCAGAATTCCCTCATTCTTCCTGACTGGGGCTGCTCATACCTCCAGAACCTTCCGATAGAATACCATCTCAGGGGCTTTGCAAGGCTCTTCTGTTTTGCAGCTGCCATCCTCGCGATAGTCGGTGTCAGTTCAGGCCTTATAGCCACCTGCCTGTTGCCCTTGTCAGTGAAGACATACATCTGCTCAGGTATCTCTGAGCCGGACTTAAGCTTCCAGAGCTCAGCAGGCTCAAGAAGCGGGCCTTCCATGTCCTCATAACCGAACCTTTCACCCACGTCCTTCCATACAGCAAAGATAAAATCCTGCACATACTTCTGTTCAGGATAAAGATCTCTCGTCCCTTTGACAGGTTCTAGTTTTGGCATAAGAAAAGGATTAGCATATAGGTTTAAATATCTTTTGGAAAAAAGGGAAAAAAGCAAAAAAAGAAAAGAAAAAAACAGACAAAGAGGGCTTTACAAAGAGCTTATACAAACCTGTTGTAAAGCCAGGCTATGATAAAGCCTATGAAAAGCCCGTCGATCGCTGCCTGTATCATCGCAAGGATGATATTCTCTATCATCAGCGTATATCCGAGATAATATATCCTCATTATCTGGATTATACGCCCGTACATCCCGTACATGCCTCCCAATGATATCAGCAGGACTGCTGTTGCCGCCACTATGCCAAAAGCCCTTGCAAAAGCTCCTGGATCTATCTTCCCTTTTGGCGTCTTCCTGCATCTGCCTTTGCAGGTATCTATCTTCAACAGGCTGTACAACAGGCAGTTCCTTGAAAAAGCTGTCTCTATGCCTATAAGCGATAGTATCAGCCACCATGGGTTGTAGGCATATGCCAGCCAGAGCGCTGCAAACCCTACGATGAATCTGATCCATGCATCTGTCTTTCCGACATTACGTATCATCTTTTCACCTCTCTTGTTTTCTCTTTTGTTTTCAGTCAATGCCCCTGCTTCAGCTCTGCCAAAGGCCGTGCTT
>WJKB01000080.1 GCA_014729345.1 Candidatus Woesearchaeota archaeon | reverse complement strand
GAAATACAGAGATATTCAGCGACTTGTGGTATTTCCAGAAAAAAAACACAAAAACAGCTGAGACCAGGCAGTCTATCATCCACTTCCAGTGCCACAGGACACTGAAACCTGCAAAGATGAGCAGGAGCGTGACTGCAAAAACCGCAACAGTGCCCACCGCCCTGTCAGGCTCACCATCCTTCAAGGTGAAGCACCTCATCAAGAGCCCTGAGTTCCTTTGCCTGGAGCTGTTCTTTTGGATGGGGATAACCTAGAGGAAGTATGGTAACAGGCATCACCTTAGAGGGCAGGCCAAGAATCTTCTGTATGGCAGCCGCAATCTCAGGCTTGGACTGCTTTGAGCCGGTTATATAGACGCTGCCAAGCCCAAGGTCATACGCAGCTAGCAGCAGGTTTTCAGTGGCGCAGACACCGTCCTCGATCCATCTTGAGGGTGAAGCGTCAATGTCCACACATACAATCACGACCACAGGAGCTGACATGATCGGCTTGATATTGTCCTCGCCCTTAATGTCAGCCAGCTTTTTCCTTATCTGCTTTTCCCTGACAACAACAAAATGCCAGGGCTGGCAGTCCCTGGAAGAAGGCGCATGAAGACCTGCATTCAGGGCCTTTATGATGATATTATCAGGAACATCCTTGTCAAGAAACCTGCGGATGCTTCTCCTTTGTCTGATGCAGTCAAGGGTTTGCATTGATATCACCAGTAGGTCAACAAGATGCAGATTATATAAATGTTATCTACGCTTTTCGTAAAAGCCCGAATTTATTACCGAAAGCCTTATAAACCAAACAGAAAGAATAATAATCCTGGGTCTTGAACTTCAGAGGTGCATATCAAACTTGAAAAGCCAGACAGTAGAATGAAGTGAGCTGAAAAGATAATCTGAAACATAAACTGAAGGTGAAGACCAGAGAAGACAAAAGAGACCAAGAGGTATACAGATGGAAGTAAGCGAAGAGATAATGTGCAAGGAGGACCTTGAGAAACTCCAGGCTCTTAAGAACCCGAAAGTCATGGAGATAGTGGAGAAGTACATCAAGCACTGCAGACCTGCAAAAGCCAGGGTAATAACAGATTCAGAAGAGGATATAGCTTACGTAAGGCAGCTGGCGATAGACAACGGCGAAGAGAAGAAGCTGGAGATGGAAGGCCACACAGTGCATTTTGACGGATACTATGATCAGGCAAGAGACAAGGCAAACACAAAGGTGCTGGTCACCCCTGACATGAAGATGAGCAAGGTCATAAACAAGACTGAAAGGGAGTCAGGTCTTCAGGAGGTCCATCAGTTTCTTGAAGGAGCTATGGAAGGAAAGGAGCTGCTCGTAAGATTCTTCTGCCTGGGCCCTCTGAACTCAAGATTTTCGATACCATCCCTCCAGCTTACAGACTCTTCATACGTCGCTCACAGCGAGGACATACTTTACAGGAAAGGATACGAGCAGTTCAAGAGCATGAAGGACAAGGAAGATTTCTTCTATTTCATACACTCGGCAGGAAAACTGGACGAGAGAGGAAACAGCACAGAGATCAGCAAGAGAAGGATATTCATCGACGTGCTCGGAAACGCAGTCTACACTGTCAACAACCAGTATGCAGGAAACAGTCTTGGCCTGAAAAAGCTTGCTTTGAGGCTCGCCCTGAACAGGTCGCAGAAAGAGGACTGGCTCTGCGAGCACATGTTCCTGATGGGAGCAAGGCCTGAAGGAAAGGACAGGGTGACATACTTCACAGGTGCTTTCCCAAGCGCATGCGGAAAGACAAGCACAGCTATGATCTCAGGACAGACCATAATAGGGGATGACATAGCATACATAAGGCCAGGAAAAGACGGCCTTGCCTATGGAGTCAATGTAGAGCAAGGGATCTTCGGCATCATAAAGGATGTAAGCCCTGAAAACGACCCTGTGATCTACAAGGCATTGACAACACCAAGGGAACTGATATTCTCAAACGTGCTGGTCAAGGACGGAAAGCCCTACTGGCTTGGCATGGGAAAGGAGCTGCCAAACAAAGGATACAACCATTTCGGAGAATGGAAAGAAGGCACAGAAGACAAGGAAGGCAAAGAAGTTACAGCTGCTCACAAAAACGCCAGGTATACCATAAGGATATCTGAGCTTGAGAACGCTGACCCAAAAGCAGAGCACCCTGAAGGCGTGCCTGTAAGAGGGTTCATATACGGAGGAAGAGACTCAGACACCAATGTGCCTGTGAGGCAGAGCTTCAGCTGGAGCCATGGGGTATTCATGGGAGCTTCTATCGAGTCAGAGACAACAGCTGCGACACTCGGAGCAGAGGGAGAGAGAAAACTGAGCCCAATGTCAAACATGGACTTCCTGGTGGTGCCCCTAGGGCTTTACATAAGCAACCATCTGAAGTTCGGAGAATCACTGGATACACCTCCTCTTGTGTTTGCCACAAACTACTTTCTGAAAGAGGATGGGGAATACCTTAACGGCATGCAGGATAAGAAAGTCTGGCTGATGTGGATGGAAGGACGCGTGCACGAGGAATATGAAGGCATCGAGACACCTGTGGGTCACATACCGACCTATGAGGACCTTAAGGTCCTGTTCAGGCAGGTTTTTGACAGGGAATATTCCAAACAGGACTATGAGAAGCAGTTTTCCATAAGGATAGCCAAACTGCTGAAGAAGCTTGACAGGGTAGAAGCCATCTACAGGGAAGAGGAGGAGATACCCCAGTTCTTCCACGACCACATCAAGCAGCAAAGGGAAAGGCTCAGGCAGGCCAGGGAAAAGTTCGGAAAAGACGTTATAAGCCCTTTTGAGTTTGCATAGACATAATGAAAATTGCTGAATTTAGTCTATTGGGATGCTTAAGATTGTTGAATCTTTTATTATGCTGTTTACGTAGAAGGAGACATTTATTTCTGAGCTGTAGTAGTCTGTGTTTTTGATGGGGGGACAAAATCTATAAATAGATCTGATTCTGTTGAGAATGCACTTTCCACTTTAAAATTTATATTTATCTCTTCATTAATTTTATTACCTTCATTTTCAAGATTAGAAATAATAGAAAGACATTCCAAAGGATATGTAGAAAATCTACTATCGATGGGGAATTCAAGAGGAAATACGGTTATTTTTTGATATGAAGGATAGTAACAAGAGTCTTCCTTGAAAAAAAAATATAATATTCTATTCCCATTTCCCCCAATGATAAGGTTAAAGAGGAAGTTGGTTCGTTCCCGCTTTCATAGAGAGAAGGAGGGATTTCAAAAGTGTAGATTTCATAATCTATATCTTCTAAAAGTTGATTAGTCTCCATATCTTAAAATCAAAAGACATATCTACTGAAAAAACAAAAAAGGAATTTAGGATTATTAAAAAAACACCCAACATAATATCCCTTAAAAAGTTCCTCTTTTTTATCATACTGCTAAAAATGATGTTTTTTATTATTTAAAAACATTGCTCTAAGAAAATTTAAATTTTTTACTAAATAATGGCATAAGTTATATCAGTATCTTTAGCGCCCTCGTTATCTGTAACTATTAAGGTAATTTCATAAATATCACTTGAATAATAAATTTTCCCTACACTTCCAGGTTCTCCAATGTAAGTATTATTGGTTTCGTCACCCCAATCAACAAAGAATTCTATAATTGTGCCATCAGGATCATAACTTCCACTAAAATTGAAGAATAATAAATCACGTGGATCTCCGTATACATACCCTCCAGCATCAGCAACAGGAGGAATATTAGCAACATCTTCCTCCAAAATAATCTCAACCATAAGATCTACAGTATCAAGATCTTCTATTGTGGAATTAGAAGAGTAACCTGATTTTGAAGCATTTATCAG
>WJKB01000079.1 GCA_014729345.1 Candidatus Woesearchaeota archaeon | reverse complement strand
GATGAAGATGAACCCTAGCAGTATGGAAAGTACCAGGAAAAAGTTTCTTATTGCCTTGTTTTCCTTAAAAAGCGATAGTTTCATCTTTTGAAACAAATATTTATATATTGTTACGTCTTTTGTAACTGTTGATCCAGCTGGTTTATATATCTTTTGAAATCAGCAGGATCCAACTCAAAAATAAAGTTTGATAAGGAAAGGCTTAAATATACATCAGCTTAAGTGTTTTTTTTGGTTGATATTAAAAAGCCATAAGGGGCCAACAGGTTGATCATGATGTTTGAAGGTTACAGGTCAAGAAAAGAAAATCCAAGCGGTACGAAGAAGGCATCCATATCTCCAGGCATGCCCTGCAGCAGTTCTGCATATGCAAGGACACTGGCATTTTTGTTGTTTACTTTTCTTGTCGCACTGCCTGCAGCTGCTGCTGAAGCAAATGAAACCTCTGAAACAGTCCCTGTTTCTGAAACACCTCCCTTAGGCCCTGCAACCAAGGATGTCTGCGCTGTCTATTTTACGGGTGTGGGCTGTCCTCACTGCGCAAGATCCGATCCTGTCATACTTCAGGATTACCTGAAAGAGTACCCTCAACTTGTGGTTATAGAATACGAGATATATCAGCAGCAGGAGAACGCGCCCCTGCTTCCCCAGTATGACTCCTTGTACAGCACCGGGTTCGGCATCCCTTTGATAATATTCGAGAATGACCACATAGTCGGCGATACCTCCATAATCAAAGGAGCCCAGGAACTGATCGAGAAGGACCACAGCAGATGCGCTCTGCTGGGAAAACAGGTGGACTTTGGCTCTCTTGATATCTCTTCCTTGCCTGGAAAGCCCAAGCTCTGGACTGACGACAGGATACTGATACGGACAGACGAAAGCAGTCACAACACTCTTCTGAAAGCACTGCTTACTGCAGAGAACATATCCTCTGTCTTCCATAACCTTGATTACAAGGTTGAGGAGCCCAGGACTGTACCTCTCTCAGGAAGCAGCGTCCTCTTTGACAATGCCATACAGCTTGATGGATGGCTTTTCCAGTGGAACGGAGAGGCTGTAGGCACATCAAGGTGCCCTTCCTGCCCTTCTCCGACAGGATGGGAGATTTGCGAGAATGGCACCAAGAAAAGGACCAACTACAAGTGCGGGGCTGACACAGACTATCAGTGTGTCCCTTACATCGAGATTGAGCAGTGTAAGGAGGAGGATGTTGAGACAAAGCTTACTCTCGCAAAGCTTATCTCCCTTGCTGCTGTTGATGCTATCAATCCGTGCGCCCTGGCTGTCCTGACACTGATGCTTATAGCTATCCTGACCTATAATCCCAAGAAAAAGAGGAATATCCTGCTTGCAGGCCTTGCTTTCACAGTATCAGTCTTCATAATGTACATGTTCTACGGTCTTGTCATAATCAAGTTCTTCCAGCTGGTGCAGATCCTTACCTCTGTAAGGATATGGATGTATAAGATCCTCGGCATAGTGGCCATTCTCCTCGGAGCGCTCAACGTGAAGGACTTTGTCAAGTATAAGCCAGGCGGCGTATGCACTGAGATGCCTATAAGCATGAGGCCAAAGGTGAAGAATATCATCAGCGGCATAACTTCTCCGAAAGGAGCCTTTGTTGTGGGTCTGTTTGTCACTGTTTTCCTGCTGCCCTGCACCATAGGCCCTTATGTCATAGCAGGAGGCATCCTCTCTGCCTATGAACTGATCCAGACCATACCTCCTTTGATGCTCTACAATCTTATCTTTGTCCTGCCCATGTTCGCCATCACCCTGATGGTCTATGCTGGCTTTGCCAAGGTGGAGGACGTGAGCGGCTGGAAAGAAAAGAACATCAGGTATCTGCACCTCATCGCAGGTGTGATCATGTTCGGTCTCGGCCTGGCCATGCTGTTTGGATGGGTATGATCGTGGCTGGCGCTGTTCAGGCCGCTGGCTGGCCTTCGGCAAAAACTTTTTAAATCATCTTTTCTGCCGATTTTTCCATGACAGATCTTATAGCATGCTTGTCTACGGGAAAAGGCACTTGGGGCCATGTTTCAAGGCTAATCTCTGGCCAAGGATGGAGCAAGGTATTCCTGATAACAAACAGTTTTGGAAAAGAGCGGTTCACTCCTGCTCCCAACGTCGAGCTCGTGGTTATCGACCCTGAAAAGCCCCTTCCTGAACTTGCGGAGAATGTAAGGCTGGCTCTTCAGGGAAAGGTCTCAGGAATGGAAATCGCCCTTAATCTTGTTTCGGGCTCAGGAAAAGAGCATATGGCTGTGCTTTCTGCTGTGCTTAAGCTGGGAATGGGAGTCAGGCTTGTTTCCCTGACAGAAAAAGGCATCAGCGAGATCTGAGAACCTTGGCAGTCATCTTTTCTCGCTCACATACACCCTGAACCCACCTTTCTTTGCAGCCTGCCTTACATTGCCGAAAACCTCTTCCATCTTCTTTTCAAGCATCTTTCCCCCTTTCTGATGCCTGGCCACTAGCTGTAGAAGCCCTCCTTTGTCCAGATGGCCCTTAGCTTTTTCGATCATCTCAAAGCAGAGCTTCCTTCCTGCGTTCACAGGCGGGTTCAGCAGTATGGTGTTGAAACTGCCTCTGACATTCTCATACATATCTCCCCTTACTACTGTCGCGTTGGCAGTGCTGTTGAGTTCCACATTCCTCTTGGCCAGCTGGAATGCCCTCCTGTTGACATCTGTCATCACTATCTCACATTCAGGGCAGTCTTTTGCCACAGCCAGCCCTACAGGACCGTATCCGCAGCCCAGGTCCAGCACTCTCCAGCCCGGCCTTATCTCTGCAGACTCGATGAGAATCCTTGATCCGCTGTCGATCTTCTTTGGGGAGAAAGTGCCTCCTGCTGTCTCGAGCTCCAGCTCCCTGCCTCTCAGGACTGCGCTGATCCTCCTGAGCCTCATGGGAGCTGACTGTTTTTCAGAGTAATAATGCGGCTGTTTTGTCATCTGCTTCCTGGCCTCGGTCTGCCCTTACCTGTGTCTGGGATCACAATTGACCTAAAGATATATAAATATTAGGTATCTGATCATCTGGTACCATGATACTTTCGATATGGGAGCTCATAGACATCGCGGTGATCACCCTGGTCATAGGCTGGCTTTTTGCAGATTTTTTCAGGATGATCAGGAAGCCTGCTGAGGACCATCCTCTTCTGCGCAAGCCGGGCATCGACTGGGAGAATATCAGGTTTGCGGCGATCGCAGCTGCACCTGCTGTCATACTTCATGAGGCAGGGCATAAGCTTGTGGGCATGCTCTATGGACTGACCCCTGTGATACACGCATACTATAAAGGTCTTCTGCTTGGAGTGGTGCTCAAGTTGATCAGGTTTCCTGTCGTGGTGTTCGTCCCAGGCTATGCTGACATATGCGCCGGAAACACCCAGCAGTGCATGCAGTTCCTGGGCATGAACCCGCTGGCCAGCGCTGCCATAGCTTTCGGCGGGCCTGCGGCAAACCTCCTTCTCTGGCTAGGGTCTGAACTGGTCATAAGGAAGAAGTGGGTCAGCAAGAGATACATGCCTTTTGTTTTCATGAGCAAGCGGATAAACATGTGGCTGTTCTTCCTTAACATGATACCCCTCGGCTTTTTTGACGGCGCCAAGGTTCTCGACGGAATTATCTTGTACTTCCGCATGGTGTTTTGACAGTGTTTCATATACTTTTTATAACAACAAAATTTATAAATGAATTATCTTTCGGATTTTTATGCACCAGACAAGATGGGTCGTCATAACCGGCGGGGTCATTTCAGGCCTTGGCAAAGGCACAGTCACTGCTTCTTTAGGCGCACTGCTCAAGTCAAAAGGGTATAAGGTTACAGCTGTAAAGATAGACCCTTACATCAACATAGATGCAGGCACTATGAGGCCTACAGAGCATGGAGAGGTCTTTGTCACAGACGACGGCGGAGAGACAGACCAGGATATCGGCACATATGAGAGGTTTCTCAACACCACTATCCTGAAGTCCCATAATATAACCACAGGACAGGTCTATCAGGCTGTCATCCAGAAAGAGAGGAATCTTGAATATGACGGCAAGTGCGTGGAGGTCATACCTCACATACCTGATGAGGTAAAGCGAAGGCTCAGGGAGGCAGGCAAGGACGCAGATATCGAGCTTGTGGAAGTGGGCGGCACTGTGGGCGACTACCAGAATGTCCTGTTC
>WJKB01000078.1 GCA_014729345.1 Candidatus Woesearchaeota archaeon | reverse complement strand
ATCTCCTGTGCACATCTTCTGGACCATAACCCCCTCTATCCTCGCTTTTGGTTCCTTTTTTCTGACCTTCTTGATTATGGACCTGAATCCTGACAGTATTTCTTTCCTGTCTTTTATGCTTGTGATCACTCCTCCTGCATCGCTCTTGTGCGTTATGTCAGGTGATTCTATCTTAAGCGCTATTGGGTATCCTATTTTCTCTGCCAGCTCCGCTGCTGTGTGTTCGTCTTGCGCCAGAGCTGTCTTCTGCATCGGAATATCAAACTCTTTTAGAATTCTTTCAACTTGCTTGAATTCCAGATAAGCCATGCCCTTCTCCTATTCACATTCTTATTTAAATGTTTGCCAAAATCCAAAATCTTTTTCATACAAACTTCTGGGCATCTGATATTCACAAATTCAAATGAAAATATTTAAATATTAGTTGTGTTTACATCTTTTAGTGCAAACAATGATTTTTTACTCTGAAGTGAATTTTTTGATAACTGGTTTTATAGGCAGTACTATTTCAGGGTAAAAAAACATAACATTTTAATAGTAGTAGTAATTCATTGCCCTGTAGACATGACAGACGTCATATCTAAAAAAAGAGGGGGGATGGTAAATGATTGTGAAAGAAGAATTTTTGAGCAAGTTGAGAAGATACTTCTCACTTAACCTCTATGAGGTAAAAATTTGGACAGCTCTACTTTCTAGGGGAGTCAGCACTGCTGGTGAACTGAGTGATATTGCGAACGTACCCAGGTCCAGGAGCTATGATGTTCTGGAGAGCCTTGAGAAGAAAGGCTTTGTTGTAATGAAGCTGGGTAAGCCTATCAAGTACATAGCTGTTGCACCTCAGGAGGTAGTTGAAAGGGTAAAGAAAAATATGAGAGAGGATGCAGAAAACAAGGTCAAGAGGCTTGAGCAGCTCAAAGGGACTGATGTTCTGCAGGAACTCAGCACACTTCATACACAAGGTGTTGAACTTATCGAGCCATCTGACCTTTCCGGCAGCCTGAAAGGAAGACATAACCTCTACAACCATCTTGAATTGACCCTAAGGAATGCTGAAGAATCTGTTGTCCTGATGACTACCTCTCAGGGTCTCATGAGGAAAGTTGAGGGCCTTAAGCCTACGTTTGAGAAGATCAAGAAAAGAGGCGTCAAGATCAGGATCGCAGCCCCTATCACCAAAGAGACAAAGAATGCAGTGAAAGATATAAGCAAGGTGGCTGAGGTCAGGCATACCCAGAGCCAGGCAAGGTTCTGTATCGTTGATGGCAAGGAACTTGTTTTCATGATACTCAACGACAAGGATGTCCATCCTACATATGATGTGGGTATCTGGGTCAATACGCCGTTCTTTGCAAACGCGCTTCAGAACCTTTTTGACCAGAGCTGGAAAGGGATGAAGCCTGCAGAGAACAACCTGAAAGGAGTCTGATCCTTTCTTTTTCTATTTTTTTTCTGATCTTCCTGTGTTCTTGAAACGTTGATATTCCCACATTCCTTAGATGATGGCGGTCAATCCCTTTTTTGATAATGATCATCAGATATCTTGACGGTCTGTAATTCTACAGCTTATACCATCTTCCTGTCTTTCTCCGGAACTGCACAGTCCTTATAGTGTTGATGATGATCAGTGCCACCATCACTGCAAAAAGCACAAATACCATCTTGTTGTAGGCATATGCACCTGTAGGGTCTAGATGAAGAAGTCTGGACATCGCTCTTGTCATGCCGCATCCAGGACAGTTGCATCCTGCAAAAATGCCGCTCTCTGGGCATTTTCCGCCGAATATCAAAGGAAATATAACGTGCTTGAAGACGCATCTTATGGGAAAGTATCCCAGCTTGTCTGTAGGTACTGCGCTCAATGCTGCTAGTATCGCACTCAGGTTGAATAACCTGGCCTGTGGGGAGTCAAAACTTATAAGATCAAGACCAACCTGTTTGAGCTTTTGAATCCTCATCTGTTGTCCCAAGATAAAACCAAAACAAAAAAAACAAGAATTATCGGATAAACCTATTCTACCCATTGCACATCCTTGAAAGGATGCTTTGTCGCAATCAGGATTATGTCTATTATATACCAGACCCCGCATCCGCCGAAAGTTATGAGTTTCAGTATCCCAAGGCCTATATGGCCCATGATGAACCTGTCAACTCCCAGCCCTCCGAAAACGATAGACAAGATCAGGCACAAAGTCCAGTTAACTTTCTTCATTTCATTGACCTCCTTTGGTTTTTTCCTTGTGCTGATATGCTGATATGCTTTTGCTAATCTACCTATCATATTTAAATCTTTATGTTTTTAGGCACTTTGCAGATTGATTGCAAAACATTTTTATACCTTTCTTTTTTCATATTTCAATATGGATATCAAACAACTTGCGCAGACACTGCATCCTCTTGAAAGGAAGGTGCTGCCTCTTGTGGAGAAGCATCCCTCTCTTGAAGAGCTTGTTAAGCAGACCGGTCTCTCTGAGGTAGAGGTGATGAGAGCCCTGCAATGGCTCCAGAACAAGGGCGTGTTAGAGATCAAAGAGAAGCGCAGTGAAGCGGTCTTGCTCGATACCAACGGAAAGCAATACCTGGAAGAGGGTCTTCCTGAAAAAAGGTTCCTTAAAGCGGTGGACAAGTCTACCCTCACCATAGATGAGATCCTCAAGAAGACCGGGCTTGCAAAGGATGAGCTCAACAGCTGCCTGGGAATACTTAAGGGCAAGGCAGCGATCGACCTGAAAAAGGATGGCAAGCTCAGGATAAGCATCACTGACAACGGAAAGAAGCTTCTGAAGAAAGAATCTTTTGAGGAGCAGTTCCTGAAAAAAGATTTTCCTGCGGATATCTCAGCCCTTAAGGATGAGGAGAGGTTTGCTCTTGAGAACCTCAGGAAGAGGAAAGGGCTGGTCAAGACAGAGACCATAAAGGAAAAGTCAGCTTCCCTCACAGAACTGGGCAGGAAACTGGCAGGGCAGGATATCGGCTCTGATGCTGAGGATTCGCTGACCTCAGGTATGCTCAAGACAGGCTCATGGAAAGGCAAGAATTTCAGAAGATATGACATCAGCATTAACGTGCCCAGAATAAGCGGGGGCAAGAGGCACTTTGTAAAGGATGCTATCGACTATGTAAGAAAGATATGGCTTGAGCTTGGGTTTGAGGAGATGACAGGCCCCCTGGTCCAGACGAGTTTCTGGACCTTTGACGCGCTTTTCACCGCGCAGGACCACCCCGCAAGGGATCTCCAGGATACCTTTTTCATAAAAAATCCTGCCAAGGGGAAGCTTCCTGACAAGAAGATCGTTGATGCTGTCAGGAAGACGCATGAGGACGGTTGGACTACCGGAAGCAAAGGCTGGCAGTATTCCTGGGATCCTGAGGATGCCAGGCTGAACGCAGCCAGGACTCATACTACCATGCTTTCAGCTCTCGCGTTGGCAAAGCTGAAACCTGAGGATCTTCCAAAGAAATATTTTTCAGTCGGAAGATGTTTCAGGAACGAGACCCTTGATTACTGCCATCTCTTTGAGTTCAACCAGGTGGAGGGCATTGTGGTCGATGAGAACATCAATTTCAGGAACCTGCTCGGCTATCTCAAGCAGTTCTTTTCAAAGCTTGGATACCCCAAGGCAAGATTCAGGCCTGCTTATTTCCCTTATACAGAGCCCAGCGTAGAGATTGACGTGTTCCATCCTGTCCACAAGGAATGGATGGAACTAGGAGGCGCAGGCATATTCAGGCCTGAGGTTGTCAAACCCCTGCTTGGAAGAGATATTCCGGTTGCTGCGTGGGGTCCTGGTTTTGGAAGGAGCATCATGGAATATTATGGGATAACAGATATAAGGGATCTTTACAGGAATGATCTCAGGCAGATAAGGGATATGAAGATCTGGATGAGATAAGAGATTGAAAGTGCAAAACAACGAGACAGCCGAGACTGATCAAGGAGGATACAGATGCCAACAGTAACGTTCAACAAGGATGTTTTTGAAAAACTTGTAGGCAAAAAACTGCCTTTGAACCAGCTGAAAGACCGTATCTCCATGCTAGGGACTGATCTTGAAGGCATCGAAGGCAATGAGATAACTGTTGAGATATTCCCTGACAGGCCTGATATGCTTTCAGAACAGGGATTTGCCAGGGCTTTCTCATCATTCATAGGAGTAAATACAGGGCTGGCTGGTTTCGATGTTAAGAAGTCCGGCACCCATGTTAAGGTTGAAAAGACCCTGAAAATATGGCCGCATGTTGTGACTGCCATTGTCAAGGGTCTCAAGTTTGATGATGAGAAAGTCAGGGAGATGATCCAGCTCCAGGAAAAGCTGGGAGTCACCCTCTGCAGGGACAGGAAAAAGGGAGGTATAGGGATCTATCCTCTTGACAAGGTATCTCCTCCTGTCATTTTCACCACTGAAAAGCCTGAAAAGATAAGGTTCAGGCCCCTCGAGTTTCCCAGGGAGCTTACCGGAAGACAGATCCTTTCCCAGCATCCTACTGGCAGGAAATACGCAGATATCATGGCTGACCAGGATGAGTTCCCCATATTTGTCGACAGCAAGGGTATTATCATGTCCATGCCTCCTATCATTAATTCCCATGATGTCGGCAAGATAACCTCTGATACCAGGGATGTGTTCATCGAGGCCACAGGGCCTCATCTCAACACCCTTTTGGTGGCTCTTAATATAATCGTCACCAGCATGGCGGACATGGGAGGAAAGATATTCTCTCTTGACATCATCAGGGGCAAAGAAAAGATGACCACTCCTGATCTTTCACCTTCTACAATGAAGCTTAGCCTGGAATATGCCAACAACAGGCTCGGGCTTGAGCTGAAGCAAAACGAGATCAAAAAGCTGCTTGAAAAGATGGGCTACAGCTATTCAAAAGGAGAGGTCCTTGTGCCTGCTTACAGGGCGGATGTGATCCATCCTTGCGACCTTGTGGAAGACCTTGCTATAGCTTACGGTTATGAGAACTTCAAGGAAGAGATCCCCTCTGTCTCGACCATCGGTTCAGAGGAACCTTTTACGGTTTTCAGGCGTAAGGTCTCAGGCATACTTGTAGGGCTTGGGCTTATAGAACTTAACACATATCACCTTACAGACCGGGAGTCGCAATGCAGTAGGATGCAGGCTGACATGGACATGGTTGAGCTTTCCAATGCCCTGACTGCTGAGTACAGTTCTTTGCGCACCTGGATGATACCCAGCATACTGAAGGTCATGGCTGACAATAAGCATAATGAATACCCTCAGAAGATCTTTGATATAGGGACTATCTTCAAGAAAAGCATAGGGACCGAGACAGGGATTGAGGAGAATGAAAGGCTCGCTGTAGGCATAACCTCCGAGAATGCTGATTTTACAGGCATCAAGCAGATTCTTGATTACCTTATTAGGATGCTTGATCTTGAATATGAAATCCAGCCTGTAGAGCATCCCAGCTTCATACCAGGGAGGGTAGGCCGTGTGACTGTTAACAAGAAAAAGGTCGCTTACATAGGAGAAATCAGTCCTCAGGTCCTCTCTGCATGGGATCTGCAGATGCCTGTGTCATGTTTTGAGCTTAACCTTACTGACCTATTCAATGCTGTCTGAGTCCTGTTTGGTGATATTATAAGGATGAGTCTTTTTTTTGCAGTCATATCTTAGCAGGTATCAGTTCTTGTCTTCTGCAAAATAAGCGCTGAACAGGAAGATCTGCTGGAACACTCCCATCACAAACCTTGCCACTATGCTCAACATCTGATACAATATACTTATCCCCGTTCCCAGAGCAGCGCCTGCGATTCCCATCCTGGGGATAATGGCTGATATGATGCCTATTGGGATACCGCCCAGCATCAGGATGATAGTCACAGCAGCTGTTACTGCTATCATGATAAGAAGCACGATAATCACCTTTTTTGCGTGTTGCATCGAGTACTTGTAGGACATCCTGATTATCTCTGCTGCTGATATATTCTTTGCTGTACTCACTATTATTGGCCTTACAAAGAAGAAAAAGAATACCAGTATCAGGAGATACGCGATCATCAGCAGGATGGATATCGCTGCCAGGATCATCCCCACGACCCTGTCCATGCTGAAACCGAGATAGACCACCAGTGAAAGCGCGATCACAGGAACTGCCTCAAACAGCGCAATGATGATATCAACCTTGAGGATTCTTTTGAAAAACCCTTTGCCGTAGCTCCACATAGCTTTTGAAGAGCTTTTTCCCTTGATCACAACATCCTTGAAAACTCCGTATTGCAGCCCTTCAGCATATGCCCTTATGCAAAAGAGTACGATCATATCTATAGCCACAGAAAATGCTATGAATGACATTGCCGGAAAGCTCGAGAGGATACCGATGTTGCCTGACATGACTGAAGGAAACAGCGCTATGAATAATAATCCTTCCAGAAATATCAGCAGGGCAAGTCCGAAGAACAGTAGTATGCTGACAAGGACTGGAACATATATGACAGGCGTCTTGTAAAGATGATGCAGGCTTTTCCTAAGTATCTTTCCGTATTGGAGCATTCTTTCTTTTGCAGGCTTTTCCTTTTTTGGAAGCCTTAGCTGGATTTTTTCTCAGTTTTTTGCTTTTTCGCCTGTTTCTGCTCTTTTTTCTTGGCTTTCTCTTCTTTTCTGGATGTTTTTCCTTTTTTTTCAGGCTTTTCTTTTTTCTTCTTGGCTTTTCTCGGCCTTTTCTTGCCCTCTTTCTTCTCTTTCTTCTCTTTTGACTGTACTTCTATGCCGATCTTTTTAAGGGCAGCGACCACATCAGTGTTGGATGCGTCTTTTTTGATCTTTGCGGTCTTGTCCAGTATCTCAAGATGGTCTATATTGCATTTTCTTCTTCTGGTCTGGCCGTCTATCATGACATGATTATCATCAAGAATATCTATTATCAGGCATCGCTTTCCTGCATCCCTTCCAGCCAGCTTGACGCACAGTCTTCCGATCTCGATCATTTTTTTCCCTCCAATCTCCCTAATCTGGTCTGAGCCTTGTCGCCAACAGCTCAAGGAGATTACTTTGTTGACTTTTGATTAGCTTTTTCTATGTTTTTTCTTTCTTTATGTTCTCTTTGATGGTCTTCCTTGTGCATCTGCTGCATAGGACTCCGCCGTAAGGTCTTTCCGGCCTTTTTTCTGTCTTGGACATATTATTTGTCCTGTAGGGCCTCTCTCTTGATACGCCTTTAAGCTCAGCCCCGCAGCTGCTGCAGTGAGCTTTGGAAGGCTTGCGCTTCTTGTAGTGCAGCACGTTTCTGCTTCCGGGTGTCTTCCTGAACACCCTTCTTAAGGTTCTTGATTTTTGCATACCTCTTGGCATTTAGACCACCAAACCTGAAAAACAGGCAAGGATTTAAAAAGTTATTGGTTGAGTCTCCTTTTTTTCCTGGTCTCCTTGCTTATATGTCATATCATCATTTTCGCATCTGAGCTCAGACTGTAATATCAGTTCAACTTCAGTGGACTTTCAGCAGCTTTCTCAGCACCTGGCTGAAGATTATCGAGAAGATGATATATGTTCCCAGCCATCCTATCTGCCAGAAACCAAGGTCAAGAGGCTTCAAAGGCTTGTTACCTATCCTTATGGCGTTTACCTCATCATCCTTGACCTTTAGCTCAGGTTCTGCATACTCTCTTTCATCCGTGATTATCAGCTCTTTTGTGTAGCTCTCCTCCTCGTATCTGTATTCCAGCATATATTCGCCCGCAGGGCCTTTCAGCCTCCATCTCGCCTCTCCTGCTCCGATCTTCTGTAAAGGGTCGTCGATCATCTCTATCTCCTCTGGTGCTATAAGCTCAACCTCTCCTTCAATCCCTTTCTCTAGCTCCATAGTTGTAGTGAACTCTTCTCCAGGGGTTATGGGTAGGTAGGCCATATGTGCGTTCATCCATCCGAATATGATGAATACAGGTATCATGGTGATGAGCATTGGCTTGAAGCTCTGTTTCATGTATTTAAGGTTTGTCTCCATCATCTCCCTGTTCACTTTCTCAAGCCTTTCAGGGTGCTTCTTAAGTTCTTTCATCTCTTTCCTGTATTCTTTCAGCTCTGATTTGAGCTGCTTCATAAGGTCCTGGTCTGTGGTGAACTTATATATCATCACTACTATCAATGATATGACCAGTGACATTATGCCTACTGCCAGAAGAGGCGGCAGGCTGAGCAAAGGCCCGAATACTGGGTCAAGAATGCTTTCCAAAACCATTTTTTTTGTCTGATTCCTCATCTCGTGGTCAGGTCTTTGTTGAGCCTGGCCTTTTCTATCTTTCTCTATTCCATGAACTTTCGCATCATAGGATGCATGTCCATCATGTGCTGTTTTGCGATCTCTTCGTAAAGTCTATAGATGATCATGACTGTCAGCAGTATTCCTGTTCCCCTTGAAAGCGCTCCTCCAAGGTCTGCCAGCGCTGCCAGCGCGCCTACTGTTATGGCTCCCATTACTGTCAGCGGCCATATGTACCTGTTCAGCAGGTGCTCAAGTATTCTCTGGTCTTTCCTGAACCCTGGTATCTGCAGACCTGATGAGAGTATCTGCTTTGCCTGGCTCTTTGCGTCCATGCCAGCGGTCTGGACCCAGAACACTGAGAACAGTACAGCTCCTCCGATCATGAAAAGAGCATAGACCGAAGCGTGCGCCATGTCTATAGGCTGGAATGTCCCGGTTATCACCTTGTTGACTATGTTAGGCGATTGCAGCCAGACCACCAGTCCGCTTTCAGGGGAGTTGCCCTGGAATGTTCCGAAAAAGTTGGATATGCTTGTAAGCATGCTCTGTCCTGTACTGCATACGCCCCCTGTCTGTATCGCCTGCCTGCATCCTTCAGTCGCTCTTTGCAAGAGCCTTGCCCATAGCTGCAGGTTTGCCATAAGCGCTGCCACAAGTATCACAGGTATGTTGCTCGTATAGATGAAGTGCAGCGGCCATCTCATGCCATAGCCTCTGACCCTTCCGAATGATAATGGTATCTCTATCTTCATTGCCTGAGCATATACTGCCAGTACAAAGACTATTATGGTAGCTATCACTGTAGCTGCCATCAGCAGGGCTGTTATAGGGTCTCCTGCTGCCAGGCTCTGGAAAAGCGCTGGTATCGCTCCTATGGCAATATCAGGGTTTGTCGGCGAGCTTAGGGGATTCAGTGCCCTTATGAATATCTGCTCAGAGACTCCTGCTGCGATGAACAGCGAGATTCCTGATCCGAACCCCCATTTGCTGATTATCTCGTCCATGAAAAGGATGAGCATCCCTCCCAGGAACAGCTGGAAAACCAGCAGCATCTGAAGCTGGAAGTACACAGGCATACCTGCAAGCTCTGATGCAGGTGCCAGTCCTCCCATAAACACGTAGATTGCAGCCTCGAAGATTATGAAAAATATCGCCAGAAGCTTCTGGATACCCTGGAAGTTTTTCTTACCCTCTTCGCTGGTAAGGTCAAACTTGATGATTCCGCTTCCATTCAGCAGCTGCAGGACTATAGAGGCAGTAACTATGGGACCTATACCAAGCGACATGATGCTACCGAATTTTGCTCCCAGTATTATCGATAGGTATTCAAACTGCTCCAGCGCGTTCTGTCCTAGCCCGAACAGAGGTATGAGGCTCAGAACGAAGAATATAATAAGTGTAATCCCTGTCCATTTAAGTTTCTCCTTGAAAGAAAGCCTTTTCTGGGTAGGTCCTGCCACTTCAGGCAGGTTAGCTATGATTACTTTCCACCAGGACATTTTGTTTTCAGTTATTCCTCAGGCTCGGATATGTCTGTAGCTGTTTCCGGTGCTTCTTTCTTTTGGGTTTTCTTACCCTCTTCAGAAGCAGTTGCCGGTTTTTCTTCCTTGCTCTCAAGCCCAAGAACCTCTCCCCCTGCTTTTTTTATCTTTTCGACTGCGTCTTTTGACGCGAACCTGACAGTGATGCTCCATCTCTTGGTCGCTTTTCCGCTGCCCAGCAGCTTGTTGCATCCGATATCATCTAGGTTGATCTTATGTCTTCCTGACTCTTCCTTTGCTGTGCCTTTTTTCAGCAGGGAAGGGACAGTGTCTTCGAGCTCCTTGATACTTATGGTCTTGATTCTGACAGTGATGTTCTTTTTCTTGAAACCGTATTTTCCGAAATATTTTTTGTTGTCCCATATCTTAGGTTTCTTGGCATCTCCTTTCTTGCCTGTTCCTGCCATGCCTCTGCCTCCCCTGTGTCCAGCACCCCTGTTTTTCTTCATAGAGCCCCATCCATGGGTCTTGCTTCCCCTGAACTTCAGGGACTTCTTTTTTTTTCTGGCGACCATTCTTATCACAGCATCCTCTTGATCAGATCGTTTATCTTCTCTTTCCTGTCACCCAGAGCGCCCTTTTTTGAGAAAGGCATCTTTACGCCTTTCCTTCCGTATCCTTTTCTTGGAGGGTTGAGGCTGTACGATATCACCTTCTTCCCAGAGGACTGCCTTCTCTTCTGAAGCTCTTTGCGAACATCATCACTGATCTCTCCCCAGGTCACATAGTCTTTTATCTTCATTACCATCCCTAGGTTGTCCTGAGTGTCGTCTATCACTGCGCATTGGTTGGGTCTTATAAGTTTCAGCATCTCCATGGTCTTTCTCGCATCTCTGGTTATGTTGATATTTCCTCTTACCTTTACAACAGCAATCTTTTTGCCATCCTTGGCCTGCTTCGGCTTTTCAGGCTCTTTCTTTTTCTGTGCTTCTTCCATAGGTTGGTTTTCCTTATTGCTCATCCTTCTCTCCTTCTTCTGTATCCTTTTTTCCTTTCTTTGCAGCATTATCTTCTGCTTTTTCGGTTTTTTTCTTGGATGATTCTGAGCCCTTGCTCTTCTCTTGGTTTTCCTTAGGCTGAACCTTCTCCTCTTCAGCCTCTTCCCCTTGTGCTTTCCCTTCTATTATCCCCAGGTTCTCGATAAGGTCTGGCTTGACCTTTGTGGAGACCAGTTTCTTCAGGGCATCAAAACATGCGAATATCAGGTTTGTCTTTGTGCCTGTCTGGCCGCCTGTCTTTGACCAGATGTCCTTTATTCCTACCATTGCCAGGATCTTCTGGCATTCAGGCTCCACGACCAGCCCTGTACCTTTCGGGGCAGGCATAAGCTTTATCCGGGCGCTTGAGCACTTGCCTTCAACAGCGAAAGGTATAGTGTGCGGCTCCCTGCATCCGCACTCCCAACTTCCGCAGCCTCTCCTTATCTTCATGATATTCAGTTTTGCGTTCCTGAGGGCTTTCTCTCGTGCAGGTACTGTTTCCTTGCTCTTTCCGTATCCTATGCCTATGTATCCGTTCTTGTTCCCAGCGATCGCGAATGTGGCGAACTTTGGCTTGTTGCCTTCCTGGGTCTTTTTCTGGGTCTGCTTGAAGACCCTTTTCTGCCCTCCTCCGAACTTTCCTTTTGACTGTCCTACTAGCAGGAGGTCTGTCTCTAGGCCGGGCAGCAGTATTTCGGTTATCTCAGGTTCCAGTATGCAGATGCCCTTGTCAAGTATCTCGTCTATGTCTTTTATCTCTCCGCTTCTGACTTTCCTTCCTATGGAGGTTTTTGTATCCCATCCTTCTACATCAACTGCATGTTTAGGGACCTTTTTGACTTCTTTATCCTTAGGAAGATTTTCATCCTTAGACTTATCTTCATTATTCTCTTCCTCAGCGCCTGCCTTTTCTTCTACCTTTTCTTCCTTTGGTTTCTCATCCTCGGTTTCTTTTTCTTCTGGCATGCTGCTTATTCCTCCAATATTTTCTTCTTACAGTCATTGAAAGCTGCAGTGATTGAACTGACATCAACATTTGAGCTTTTCAGTGCAGAAAACTGGCTTGTTTTGTTCTCCTGGCCCGCTTTCTCAGCATATGACTTGATATGTTCTCCTGATATCCGTTTCTCGTCAGGAAGCACCTTTTCTGAATGAGGTACGCCCATGCCTGCATCAAGGGCTCCTTTGAGTGCTGCATAAATCCTTCCCTTAACCACTGATTTCTGCAGTCCGATGTCAAGGATCGCCTCTTTTATGTCCTTGTCTGCTGCTTTCTTTCCCAGCAATAGCCCTGTGAGGTATGCTGCAGGAATATTACCTGTACTGTGGCTCCAACCGCATCTTTTTCTTAGCTCTGAAGAATGCGCGGCAGTGATTATCCTGTCTCCATTGGAGTCATATGTCACTATCTGTGCTGTTACGTTCTTGAGGGACTTCCTTATGACCAGCCTTGGCTTGTTCGACAGCAGCAGGGCTAGCCTCTTCTTGTAGTTTGTCCTGCCTTCCTTCTTTCTCCTGAAAGGCACTGTGAAAATCTTGCTCTTCTTCATTTATTCTTCTCCTTGATCAGGTGGTGCTCTTCGAGGTAAAGCTTTATATGCCTCTTGCTCCTGAAGAAGCCTCCCCTTGTCTTGCTGTATAGTGATTGGTAGGTCTTTTGGGTGATCAGTCCCTTGTCAATAAGCTCTTTTATGAAGTTTCTCTGAAGCCTTATCTTGTTCATCCATTCTTTTTTCTTGTCTGCTCTTGCATTGAAGCTTCCTTTCCTGCTTCCCAGGCCCCTTCTTTTTCCTTTGGTCTTCTGCGTATGCTTGTATCTTGCTTTTGATCTTGAGACTCCTTTCTTCTGTACGCTGGTGATAGCCTTGTCT
>WJKB01000007.1 GCA_014729345.1 Candidatus Woesearchaeota archaeon | reverse complement strand
TGTGCGGATTGACGGCGAACTTACCGCTTTCCTTGACGAGCCTATGACTCTTGGATTTGTGGATGCTGGCGAGACCAAGAGCGGCTCATGGATCGTGGGCAACCCCTGCTTCAAGAAAGGCAGAGGATGCGGATGCGGCACAGCAGGCTGCAGCGCCAGGTCTGTGGCTAACGCAGATAATTGCCAGCTGGTGTTTGTCGATCCTGTCAAGAAAGGTGAGATAAGGGTCAATGTGGACTGCCCCAGCAGCTGCGAAGACTGATAAGCTGAAACTTACAGGCAGACAGGTAGAGTAGATAGTCCTTAAATAGCAGCAGTGCAGTAGTGTGTAGAAATAGCTTAGTAAGAGCATCAGCGTATATATGGATTACGGTGCCTGGCGATGCTGTCCTCCCTGTCACCAAAAGCTTTAAATACAGACCCGCAGATACTTCATCCCTTATGCTGACGCGGTACAGTATCGCAAGCATATGATTGACATACAAAATTCACACCTACATGGCGCGATGGCACAACCTGGTACTGCGATGGCCTTGAGAGCCATTTTCCTTCGGGATATCCCGGTTCAAAGTCAAAGTTACGCTTCAAACTCAAAAAAGCGGAGCTTTTATGGATGTCCGGGTCGCGCCGTACTGGTGTGAATTTTCTCTTTTTTTGTTCTATTTTTTTTCCTATTTTTAAACGATTTGCTTAAATGGTAAGATAAAGCTTCTTTTTACCCATAAAGCCTAAAAGAGAACTTTTGTTAATATTTATCAACTAAAAAAGCTTTAAGAGTTTTAAAATAACTAAAGAAACCTTTATAGGCTACTTGGACTGTTAGAAAACCTTTTTGTCTTCATTTATTTATAAAGAATTTCAATTATTTAAATTTTTCCCTTGCTTTCGACGAGAAAATGCATTTTCAAAACCGAAAGATTTATAAAGGAGTAGTGAATAATATTTTTAAGCAAATTATCTTTTATTCGCTGTGATTAAAAGGGGGTGCTTTTAATCTTAGCAAACGATAGAATCTAAGGGTGATAGGAATGCCACAATCATCTCAGCAGATGGTAAAGAAATGTCCTGAATGTGGGGGCATAAATCTATTCTTTAACAGGGAGAAAGGGGAGATTATCTGTAAAGACTGCGGTCTTGTCATAGAAGATAAGATGGTAGATATGACTCCTGAATGGAGAGAATTTGACAGCGAGGGCGCTGAAAAAAGGAGAAGGACCGGAGCGCCCATGACATATACCCAATATGACCAGGGCCTTGGTACAGAAGTCGGCCAAAAGGCTGATCTTTATGGTCTTGGAGCCAAAGAAAGGAACAAGTTCTTCAGGCTTAGGAAATGGCAGTACAGGATATCCACTGCTATCGAAAGGAACCTCAAGATGGCTCTCGCAGAGCTTAAGAGGGTATCTTCCTTTCTCAAGCTTCCAAAGGCAGTTGAAGAAGAAGCAGCCAGGATATACACCCTTGCGGTCCAGAGAGGGCTTGTAAGGGGAAGATCCATGGAATCTGTGGTTGCAGGAGCGCTTTACGCTGCCTGCAGGAGACATGAAGTCCCTAGGACACTTGATGAGCTTTCAGAAGCGTCTGGAATAGAGAAAAAGGAGATCGGAAGGACCTACAGGTTTGTCACAAGAGAGCTTGGAATAACTATCCTTCCTTCAAATCCTGCTGATTACATAGCCAGGTTTGCATCAAGCCTTAATCTCAGCGCAGAGACCCAAAGCAGGGCTGTGGAGATCCTTGATGCAGCCCAGAAGGCTGAACTTACTTCAGGGAGGGGCCCTACAGGCATAGCTGCTGCTGCTCTTTATGTATCTGCACTTATACACGGGGAAAAAAGGACCCAGAGAGAAGTCGCTGACGTTGCAGGAGTTACTGAAGTCACTATCAGGAACAGGTATAAGGAGCTTCTTGACGAGCTTGACCTTGAGAAAGAGATAAAGAAGACCAAGAAAAAAAAGTCGAGGAAATGATCTGATAGTTGCTTATAATTTCTTTTTCTTTTCCAACTCTGCTGAAACCCTTCATTTGTTACGCACGAATTTAATGCCCTACGGGCTTTCGTGCTAGATTTGAGCAATGCAGCGGAAAGCAGGAACACTCATCTCCCATCGATGGCTGGGTTTCACCAGAGCCTCTTTTCAGTTAGCTTTTTATATCACCTCTTGTTTCCTTGACAGGACAGTGACTACAGGGATCTGAACATAAAAGTATAAAAACAGAGGTGATGCATATGCCGACAACAGCGATACTTGATTCAATGCTGAAAAGCGCTAACAATTCTCAAGAGAGGGAGGCTATCCAGAGGCTTGCCCAGGAAGGCGAGCAGGTGAGGGATGAGTGGTACAGGCATCCTGCAAGCCCCTCAAAAGCCCAGCAGTTCGCATCCATGATCAGGCAGATAGACCCTGTCAGGTCCATGTTCGTGTACCAGTACATAGGTGATAGGGCGGAAAAATCAGGCAACAGCGGTCTTGCCCGCATGGTCAGCTCAACCATCAGCACTATCCAGGCAGAGGCTACAGAGCAGCTCCAAAATGTGCCAGCAGAGTCGCCAGGATATGCTAATGCGCTTTTTGATCTTGCTACCATCTACAAGCATCAGGGAGCTGTGGAAAAGGCGGTCAGCGCATATTCTCAGCTTATAGAAGTCCTTGAGGGCAGGAAGGATGAGCTGGCAAGATCCCAGCGAGTCTGTGCTGAAGGGGAGCTTGAATACCTCTGCCTTGAGATGCCGCTCCTGCAGAGGATTGATCAGGATCCGGAAAACAATGAGGCAAGGTTCCAGATTGCTGCCTTATATGTAGATAGGAGAGATTATGAAAAAGCCTTTTCCCAATACGGCCTAATCATAGCCAATTGCCATGGTTCTAAAAACCCTTTCTCAAGGATAGCGGAGAAAAGAGCATCAAAGCATATCCAGGAGATTGAGAAACTTCTTGAGGATAATAGGATGATATATGCTGACTGATGGCAGAGGCTGTATGGGCTCGCGCAGTGCTTTCCTAATTAAATGCCTGTGCTTCGGACAGATTCTCAGCAGACCATTCATGGAAAATTTTATAAAGAATGTCATCTTTTTGCTGAACATCCAAAAGAGGTTCTATACTATCTGTATTGTCGGTAGATAACAAGATGACAGATACTTAGGGATATGGTAAATAACAACATAACAAATAGTTAGGGATATCAATCTTGCCACATGAAATCACCCATGCAGACTCTTGAGGAAGTTGAAGAGGAGCTCAAGGCCATGCTCGGCTATGTAAAAGGTATCGAGACCAGGATCCACAAGGATCTAGCGCAGATACATGAGAAAGCACAGCTTATCCTGGACGAGCGTGAAGGCCCTTCCCTGCTTGAGCAGTTTGGAGACAATCTTGCAGATCAGGAAAAACCTATCAAATCTCTTGCTACTTACACTGCGGTGTATAGGCATGATTTTCAAGGATATCCCGGCAGCTTGGTCTCGCTTGAGGAAAAGATGTTTTCCCAGATAGACATGATGGTCTCAGAACATTCTGTTTTTGAGGGGATCGCCGGCTGCATATTCCTATGGGAGAATCTCCAGGCATTGGAGCCCTCAGTCAGGAATAGGCTTCAATCCCTCGCTGATGCAAGGGTCGAGACCGCTCCTCTTGAAAGTGCAGTGATCTATGATATCATTTACAGCCAGGATAAGGCTGATGCGCGTCTGAGCTCATCTGCAAACAGGCGGACTGAAGAGCTTGCAGGCAGGTTGAAAAATTCTGGATTCCTCTTGGAAGCTTTTTTCCTGTATGACAATGCTTTGGAGAGGTACAACCAGGGCAGTGCAGAGAGAGACAGGATATACGACCGGATGATCTCCATTGCAGCAGCTCTTGAATCTGAGAAAAGGTCTGAAGCAGCTCTTGACGCTTACAAGTGGGTGCAGAAAAACCTTCAGGCTGAGACTGCCTCTGAATATACGGAAAAGAAGGCGGAGATAGGCTCAAAAGTGAAACAGCTCCTTCTTCCTCAGAAACTTAAGGAAGATCCTGATAATCCCAGGCTGTGGGAGGACATGGGTAACCTGCATCTGCAGCGTGATGAGTGGTCAGATGCTCTGACCTGTTATGAGATGGCCAGGGGGCACTATGATAAAAGTACAGAAGGGGTTTCAGATGATCCAAAGGCTAGAGGCGCTGTGACAAAGGCATACCAGATGCGGTTTTATGTCGGATCGCTTTCCAGCATAATCAGGCTTTGCCAGGACCATGCCCAGGGAGATCTTCCTGTCGATGATAACATGACTCTTGCGCAGTCTTTTGAGAATCTCGGAAAGTTTGAGCATGCTGCCAGGCATTATGATAATGTCTTTGCGTTCTATTCCGCAAAACTTTGCGAGCTGAAAAACCTTTCTGATCAGGAAAAGGAGCAGGCAAGGGCTTCTGGTTTAGCGCAGTCATATGTCATCAAAAAGACCCAGTCTCATATGAGTCTCAATAGATGCGGAGAGGCCATGGAGGAGAGGGATTGGGGGCTACAGTGCTAGAAAACTAGACTTTTACATGTTTGCTCCTGAAATCTTTGACCCTTTCATCCTTTATCTCAACACCTTCGTTTTTCAACAGTCTCATCTTCTTTCGTATGCCTCCTGCATATCCTCCCACCTTGCCGTCGCTCCTGATTACCCTGTGGCATGGTATCTTCACGGGCTTATTGTTCTTGTGCAACGCATTGCCGACTGCCCTGTAAGCTTTTGAGCCCATGGCTGAAGCGATATCCTTGTAAGTCGTGACCCTGCCCCTGGGCACTCTTCTGCAAAGCTCCAGCACCTTTTCTGAGAAATTCTTTGTCATGATACTGAACAGCTCGTGTGTTCTGCATTTCGTCAGTATGTGATCAGTACTCGTAGATATTGCCTTCCTGGCTCTCTTTGAGCTTATGCTCGATCATGTTCATGGTCTTGTTATGCAGGAATTTTGCCCCGCACCTGTCGCATCTGCCGACTTCCAGCTCTCCAAAATCCTTTCCCTTTATCTTCACAGGCTCTTTTTTCCAGACAACATGCCCTCCGCATATACATAGTGATTCTTTCATCTTACTGTACCAATAATCTTTTCAGTCATTTACGCTGAACTTCTTCTGTGCCATGACCAGGGTCTTGTCAGGGTCAGGCAGCTGGTTTACCAGCACCAGCTTTACAGTGACGTTCTCTCCCCTGAAACTCACGGCTTCTGTCTCAAATCCTGCCTTGAACCACGAGTCCGGCTCGATCAGCGTATCATATATGAATATATCTCTGGTAAGGCTCTTGACAGCAGGCTCATCGCTGTCTGTCCACACCCTTATGCCCATCTTTGGAGCTATGGTCTCATTGCCTTCATTAAGTATTGTGAAATTGACAGCTGTGATCTTTCCCCATCCCTGTTCTTCATCTTTCATGTACCAGCTGATCTCATCGACAGCAAGGGTGACATGCTTATGCGAGTTCTGGTTGTCATGCTCTATCTCTATCATTGCAGCAGATGCGTTGCATTTTTGCCTGTTTCTTACCATTGTTCCGTTGTCGCAGACAAAATATGTGACATTGACATACTTCTCCACTGTAACATTGACCTCTTTTGTCAGGTTGACTGTCCTGTACTCTATCTTTGGAGGGCATTTCTCGCAGTCAAGTGATGGACACCTGACAGGCTCTGGCTCAGGGCATCTGTCTGACCAGTAGTATCCTGCTCCGAAGAATGTGAGGGATATGATCAGCAGCGCTGTAATTATGTTGAAAGGCACCTTTGTGAACAGGAGCTTTTTAGCTGACATCAGGCCAGCGCTCATAGGGTGCGGCTTTGCTTTGATCCCTCTTTTGAATATCTCTTTGCTCATCCAATATACGAAAATATATACTGATTAATAAGCTTATTGTTTCACTGATAGGTAGTAAAAAGCAAAAAGTTTATATATGAGTAATACTTACAGCTATCTACAATGATACAGACAAGACCGTCAGCAAAGAGGATAAGCACAAAGACCATCGGAAAGTTAGTGACGACTCTTGCGATAGCATCGCTTGCAGCAGCTGCATCAAACAGCTGCGCAACACTATCAGGATCAGGACCTGCCCCTTCCTATACAGGCGTAGGCGAAGATTATGCCAACAGGAACATAACAAGATACGAGAGGATGAGGGACAGGGCAGGCATAACTGATGTCGGAACCTACAGACCTCCTGCAGATCTTGGTCCCAAGAGATGATCAGGGATATTTTCCTTTTTCAGTAGAATAAGTGTGCAAGTTCTTCTACAGCTATCTTTACCTTAAGACACCATTATATGTGACTGCAAAGAATGCGGATGCTGTGCTTCTAGCTGATGATGCCATACCCTATAAGCCTGAATCTGGTGCCTACCATCCTTGACATGGTGACCCTGTTCCCTTTCTCAGCGCATATAGGAAGCTTAAGCTTGCAGGTGATCTTTCCTTTCTCCATCTTTATGACAGTACCTACTGTAGCTGCTGAGTTTATGTTAAGCATAAGCGGTTCTCCCATCTTGACAGGCTCTACATCGATATCCTCTTTTGCGCCGACAACCCTCTCAAGCAGGTAGGTCTCAAGCACAAGCTCCTCCCATGTAGGGTAGACCTTTCCAGGTATTCCCACGATATTTCCTGCCAGGGAATCTGATTTCACTATTGTCGGATCCAGTTCAGTGAGCAGCCCTATGCTGCCACCTGGATTCACCTTTTTCACAGGGTCGCCCCCTGTCATAAGACCTGCAACCTTTGTGATTATGGGTTTGAAAACATTTTGTCCGTGCTGCTCGTATCCAAGACCTGGCTTTATCTCTATCTCTTGTCCGACGCTGATCACTCCCTGCTTCAGCGCTCCCCCCAGCACCCCTCCGAGCAGCTTTCCATGTTCAGTGCCTGGTTTGTTAATATCAAATGACCTTGCCACAAACATGATCGGGTCCTTGCTTGGATCCCTCTTGGGGGTGGGTATGTATTTCTCCACAGCTTCTACAAGCAGGTCGATGTTCAGGTTGTGCTTTGCTGAGATAGGTATGATAGGGGCATCCTTGTAATCACTGTCCTTGAGGAATTCCTTTATCTGCTTCTGGTTCTTCATAGCCTCTTCCTCGCTTACAAGGTCTATCTTGTTCTGGACTATGATGATCCTCTCTACCCCTATTATCTGGAGCGCCATGATGTGCTCCCTTGTCTGGGGCTGCGGGCATTCCTCGTTTGCAGCGATCAGCACCAGAGCCCCGTCCATTATCGTAAGGCCTGCAAGCATGGTCGCCATCAGGCTCTCATGCCCTGGTGCGTCCACGAAACTGACTTTCCTGAGTAGCACTGTCTTTGCTCCGCATTCAGGACACTTCTCTGAAACACAGTATGCCTCAGATCCTTTGCATTTGGGACATTTAAAGAACGTGGAATCAGCATATCCCAGCCTGATGGTGATCCCCCTCTTGATCTCTTCAGAATGCGTGTCTGTCCACTTGCCGCTGAGCCTTTCTGTCAGCGTGGTCTTGCCGTGGTCAACATGGCCTACCAGTCCGATGTTTACCTCTGGCTGGATCACTTCCTTTTTCTTGGAAGCTTTGGCTACAGAGGCTTTTTTCTTCTTTGCTGCTGCGCTTTTCCCTTCCACAGCTTCTTCCTCTTCTTCTTTGACAGTTTTTTTCTTCCTGGGCATTTTTTTGTCAGCCTGAAATTATCCTTTATTCCCTTCTTTTGCTTCGGGTTTTTCTTCTTTCTTTTCCTCTTTCTTCTGTTCAGCAGTTTCCTTTTTCTCCTCTGCTCCCTCTGCGCCGGCTGATTCAGAGAGTTTTGCGCTTCCTTGTTTGGTGACTTTCATGTTTATCTGGGCGATCTTTGGGCTGATGGTGTTTCCGCAGACATTTTTTCTCTGCTTGATGCCTTTGGCTTTTCTCTTGATGCCGACCCCTCCTACTGCATATATCTTCTTTCTCGTGGTTCCGGGCACGTCTTTCCTCATGGGAAATCCGCAGAAATCAGAGCCTCCGGTTATCTCAAACTCATATCCTGTAAGTCCTATCTCTTCTCCTTTGACTGTCTCTCCTATCTTTTTTCCGATAAGGCCAGCCGCATCCTGGTCCTTGACTTCTCTTTGGTAAGACTTTCCGTCTTTTGTAGAAAGCACAAGCTTGAATTCTGCCATTTGTATCCCCTCCGAGCCTGCTCTCGAGGCAGACTCAGTACATATACAGGAAATAAGGCGTTGCTTTATAAAGATTGTGGTGATATCTGTCTTGTTCTTTTGTAGGCAGGCAATATCTTCCCTGTTTTCCTGTGTTTTCCACAAGTTTTTTATACCCTGCAGATTAATCCCTGCTATGGCAGAGATCCTTAAGGAGGAAACATCCCCTTTTGCAGATCAGGCATACTCGCCTGAGCATCCAGCTGAGAGTCCATCCGGCCAGGAAGGTCGTGATGAGGAGGATTCTTCTGTGATCCAGGGTGAGAACAGTCCAAAGGTTGAGATTTACGAAAGGCCTAAGAAAAAGATCTTCACCAAAGAGAGGTTCAGGGAATTTCTGAGATGGTACTTCAGATTTGATGTAAAGGATATCTGGAACTATGTGCTTCTTGCTGCTGCCATACTGATCTTCTGGTGGTCTATCAGGATGATCACGGATTCCATGGCCATGAGCTGATATTTACTTTGGCTGATATCATAGAAAACCAGAAATATGAATCTAAGAAATAGGCAGAGAACCAAGTAACAGATGAGACCAAAGCGAGAAACATATCAGACCAAAGGAAAGATAATATCCAGGGGAGACAGGGTTGATACCCTGAACCTAAACACCTCGGAATTCCCCCGCGAAAAGATGACCTATCACCTCTTTTCGCTGCTTTTCTAAAAAAGATCCTTTTTTTATAAATATTATCAATATGCAAGATATAATTTTTTAAAGAAACGTAACCACCAAAAGGTTAAGTTTTCAAAAAGATATATAAATGGCACTGATATTCCTACAGTTATGAATTTCCAGGAACTTAAGAAGATAGACACTCCTGATCTTTACCTTGATGTCGCTTTCAGGAAGGCAAAGGTGAAGTCAGACCTGCGCAGGCAAAAGCTTAGTTTCACTTCCAGGCTGGACAAGTCGAAAAAGATCGAGATGTACCGCATAGAGGTCATGAAGGATTCGGTAATCAACAGCCTGCAGAAGATACTTGATTCTTTTCCCAGGCTCAAGGAGCTGCCTGATTTCTACAGGGAACTGGTCAGGCTTACCCTGGACCATGACAGACTCAGAAAATCGCTTGGAGCTGTAAGATGGGCTGCAGACAGCATCTCCAGGTTTTTCAAGAGCTACAACAGGAAGCTGAGGGACTGCAGCATGGTTGAGGACATCAACAGGTTAAGGAGAGAGTTCTACGGCAGGGTCAGTTCTGTGCTCAAGCAGATAAGAAAAGAGCTGGAAGTTATTGAAGAGGCAAGAAAGGTCATGAGGCAATATCCTCATATAAAGACTTCAATGCCCACAGCAGCTATCGCAGGCTTCCCTAATGTGGGCAAGACAACACTGCTTGCCAAGATGACAGGCTCAACGCCTGACATCCAGCCCTATGCTTTCACCACCAGGGGGATCAATATAGGATACATGAAAAAGGGCGCAGACAGTAAGGAGAAGGTTCAGGTCCTGGACACTCCGGGCACGCTCAACAGGCTTGAGAAGATGAACAACATAGAGAAGCAGGCATACCTGGCCATGAAGCTGTGCGCTGACATCATAATCTATGTCTTTGACCTCACAGAGACCTCTTATCCTCTTGACAAGCAGCTCATACTCTATGAAAAGCTTAAGTCTCTTGAAAAGCCCATGGTATGCTATGTATCAAAGACTGACATGGTGGGCAGGAAGGACGTTTCGAGCTTCTCAGAAAAGTACAGCTGCATAATCTCTCCTGCAGAACTCAGGTCTGTGATCTTCAGGACATGCAAGGATACAGGCAGGGTCTAGGACATGTTGCCCATCGATGCTGTCATCTGAAAGAGGATCCTAAAGAGGTTCTCGATAATCCATCCTGATATCTCCTGAAGATCCCATCATGGATGCTACTCCCTCATGAGCATCCCGATTATGAATAGCACCACTCCCAGCACCACAAAACTCATGGTCAGTATCCAAAGCTTTGGCAGAGAGCTCTGGAGATATATGTTTATCACCGGCTCCAGCCTGGTGGACCATTCATACCTTGTGATGTATTCCATGAATACATCCTGGCCGTATAGGGTCACGAGGAGCGATATGAACCCTGGTATCAATGTCATGAGACCCATGCTCTGCAGGGCTTTTCCAAGGTCTTTTTTCGCCCACATCATACCTAGCAGGCTGATGATCACAAGCACTGCAGCGATGTAAAGGATGACCCTCTGGCTGAGCGCCATGAACCATATCTCCTCAGGTATCTCAGAAGTGAAAAGGTAGGGCACTATCAGCGTCAGGCCTGTGATATACAGGAATCTGAAGAAGTATCTGAATATTATGTCTCTCCAAAGCACCTCTTTGACACTCATGCCAGAACAAGTAAGGTATTGATATTTAAACTTTACTTTGATTCCTTGATCTCCCTTACCTGAATAGAGCAACTGCAGGGAAGCTTGTTCTTTGCCCTTACCAATGCTTTTCGTGCAGTTTCAATATGCGGCTTTTGCACGCCTACTGTAAAGAGAACCTGTCCCTTCTTTACTCTTGCAGCGCTTCCCACGCTCTTGCCGTAGGATTTCTTCATACCTGTACTCATCCTGTCTGCTCCTGCTCCTGCTGCCAGGGGGTTCTCCCTGAGAACATGATGGGGAAATATCCTTATCTTGTACTGGTATGCAGACTTTCCAAGGGTCAGTTCCAGCACCCTGTTGCTGCTTTGCCTTGCTGATTCTATCGCATTATGCCTTATCTGGATATCATCCTTTGACACAAGATCCAGGTAATAAGAGAACTTCCTCTTGGGATTCCCCATGTCATACCTGACTATCTTCCTGTTCGGTATATTCCTTACATAATTTAGTTTCTTGTACTTTGAAGTTCTTGTGAAAGGCCTTTCAAGCCTTCTCCATGCTACAGCTCTTCGTAGTTTTGCCATAGTATTGAGGAAAAAAGTCCCATTTAAAAAACTTTCTGTTATGATGCTCTGCTTAAATCCTGCTGTCCGTCTGCTATGAACCCTGCACAGCCTCTGGTCCTGGTCTGGATAGAAAAATATTTAAGAGAGTGGCGCAATGCGCATCATAGTGGTCCAATTGCTCGATGAACTGATAATACTGGTCATACTGATCATGCTTTCCGGATTCTTCAGCGGGGTGGAGTCTGCGCTGATATCGATCGGAAGGATCCATGTGAAGAAACTTCTCATGCAGAAGAGAAGGGGCGCCAGGACAGTGGCAGACCTGAAAAGGGACCCTCAGAAGCTTCTTGTGACCATACTTGTAGCGAATAATCTTATCAATATCAGCGCTGCGGCGATCGCGACCTCTCTGGCCATAAAACTCTTTGGTTCAGGAGGAGTGGGCATAGCCACAGGAGTGATGACTTTCCTGATCCTTGTTTTCGGAGAGATAACCCCAAAGACTTTCTGTATCAAGTACAATGAGCAGATATCCCTGCTTACAGCAAAGCCCATACAGGTGCTCAGCTATCTGCTGTGGCCGGTCATATTCATACTCAACGCCATAACCAAGGGCATGATGGCCCTGATTGGGGTATCCAAGAAAAGGCCCAAGATGACCGAGGAGGAGCTCAAGACCATAGTGCAGATAGGCGAGGAGGAGGGTGTGATCGAAGAGGATGAGCGAAGGATGATGCATGCCTTGTTCAACTTCGGGGACACAAGGGCTTCAGAGGTCATGATCCCCAAAAGTGATAT
>WJKB01000077.1 GCA_014729345.1 Candidatus Woesearchaeota archaeon | reverse complement strand
TGGTATCACCGTAATCACACTAAAAATGCAGCTATTATATAAATTTTGTTGTTACATGCCAGCAAAACGCTTTTCAGGCTCCGAAACCCCCCAAAAATCCTCAAAAGGCTATTAGACCACTCTTTAGTGAATAAAAACCGTAAAATTTTTAAATCAATCGAATATCTTTCGAATATCCTGGAAGAAAATGATGGAATCAAATATGGGCTTTAGAGAGAGCATCAACGCCCTGTTAGGGCAATATGAGAATCCAGACAGTGGATACGCTGCAGACCAGCAGATGCTGGATGCTGCAAGAATTCTCAGAGGAGACAGGATAAACGGCACAAGCTACAGGTACCTGAACAAGAGGATGCCGGCCTTTTCAGCAGCGCTTGAAAACATCACACAGGAAACGCAGACTCTTGATACAGAGACCAGACAGGCAAGAGAAGGGTTCATGGACAGTCTTGCAGAGATATTCTCGCATTACTCAAGCAAGAAAGGTTATCTGGGAAGAGCAAGGAGATTCGACGAGATCATAGACCAGCATGCTTCAGAGATAGATTCCATGTTAGAGCAGTCGTACACCAGAAACACCATCAACAGCGCATACCAGACAGACACTGCAACTGTTGATGAAAAGGTCAATGATCATCAGGACCATGACAAAAGATCAAGAGTCAGTGAGGAAAAGAAGAGCCTCATACAGGATATGCAGAGAGGGAAGCAGGATCTGGACAATTTCACGCTTTGGAAGGATGCAGCAAGAAGCTCATGGAAAGGCGCACTGTCATACGCGGCTGGAAGATACAAAGAGGATACAAAAACAGTAAAGTCAGTGCTGAACTATCTTTCAGACAACTGCAGCAATCCTATAGAAGCAAGGTATGTGCTACAGAACAAGATATGGAGCCCTGAGCAGAGAAGAGTCATAGACAGGCATGAAGAGACCATAAGGACAGCGCTTGACGTCTCAAGATCTTTTGAAGCTACATATACTGAAGGCGGCAGAAGGACAGCCAGAACAGTACATGAGTATGTCTTCTCATACAGGAAAAGAAAGCCAGCAACAGGGCCTGAAAATGCACAAGAGAGTTCTCCAAAGGAAACTGCAGAAGAGAATGCAGGCCAAACAGAAGCATCTCCAGAGCATGCTACTGATGAAGAGCATATGCCTGATGATGTTTTTGTAAGAAAGAAGCTTGAAGAAGCATATGGACACAGGGACATATTGGCTGAAAAAGCTGAGAAGAAAAGAATGGCCAGGCAGTATGTGGATGACACCAGGAAACTGAACATCCGAAATCTCTGGCTAGCAGAGACCCAAAGGAGCCTCAAGGGCAGCCTGGCAAGGATGTTTGGAAGGTACAGGAAAGACGATTCCACAGCATTCTCGGTTCTTGATGAGATATCACGCACTTGCGCAAATGCAGGCGAAGCATACACGATGCTCAATGAGCACGACTGGTCTGAAAAGCAAAAGGAGGTTATAGAGAAACATTCTGAAACACTGCACTGCCTTCTGGGCAGGAAAGAAGGAAGCAGGTATGTTTTCAGCTACACCACAAAGTTAAGAGAGGAGGAAGAGCCTGCAAGGCTGGTCGCAGGAAAACCGAAAACCGGCGACTTTTCCAAGGAAGAATCGCTGGATGACCTTTTCAACAAGAGCAATACTGAGGCTGTATATGCAGGACCTGACAAAGAAGCTTCAGGTGAAAGCGGCGCTGAGCCTCCGATATGGATACCGCAGGTGTTTGTCGACGGCCAGGGAAACCTTAGGGGAGGAGTCTCAACATCCCAGGAAAAAGAGCCTGAAGACAAAGGACCAAAAGAACCGTTGTACTCAAATTTCGACTACTTGGAGATAGAAGACAGCCTTGGCGCCATGGCAAAGGTGGACAGGGGAAGATATGAACTGCTTGAAGCAAGGATAAGGGAAACAGGAGAAGACCCAGGCTTTTTCGGAAGCCTTTCAAGATGCATAGGAGAATATCTTGGCCTCTTCAAGATAGGCCAGGAGCAAAAGATGTATGATGCTCTTGGAGCAGAGGTCGCTGACAACATCGCTCCCCTGATAAGCGAGTGGCTCAAAGAGGCTTCAATACCAGAGACCGGCCAGAAAGAAGATATTCAGGAAAGTCCTGATGCGATACATTATGGTATTGACCAGGCCAAGATCCAGGAGAACCTTAAGCAGGGGACTGAAAAGGACAAGAAAAGCAACCGCATACTGGTGGGGGCAGCCACACTGATCACAGCAGCAGCATTTGCTGCTACACTTTTCGGAGTCTCAAAAGCAAAGGACTATGTGAGTGAAAACCTGGGAAACACAGGAGGGTTTGCACATATCGCAGAGACATTCAAGTCAAGATACAATATTGGGCATGCGGACGAACTGTTGGGAAGGCCTGATACACACACAACCTATGAGGAAGCAGGCAGGCAGGATCAGGCAAGACCGGCACAGAGCTTGATAGATACAGGAACCACAGGAGGTATAGGGGGAACAGTAGGTCCTGTACCTCAGGATCATGATGACGAAACTTCAGCAGGACCTGAGGCATATGAAGGAACAGAGCCTGAAAAAGAACATATAGAGCCTGTCCCAACACCAATGACAGCTGGAGAGCAAAGGACCGGAAGCGACGAAGGATCTGCAGGAAAGAGCTCAGACAACAGGAAGAAAGGGATTGACAGCGAGAAAGGGTTTGAGAAAGAATTTCCAGGATCCCGGGAAAAAGGAACTGAAAAGCAGGGCAATGCTGATTCACTTGACACCAGGATCCAGGACTTTTCTCAGGAACAAGCCGATGGTCAGGCATATGAGATGGGCTGGGTAAAAAGGACAGCAGAAGAGCTGGAGCGAAGGAGCAGGCTTGCTGATGCAGAGCACAACACTGATGTATTCCATCATTACCAGGTAGACACAGAATATGGGGACATGAGCATGAGCCTGGAATTTGAGTTCGGGCCTGGTATCAGCACGCAGTTGCCTCAAGAACCGGATATTGAAAAGACCACTGCCGCTGCATTCGACAGCAGCATGAGGTTTGATAAGGATGATATAGACCTGATGTCCCAGGTCATGACATATGCTGAAAGACAAGCAGCAGAAGCTGCAGCAAAAATGATAGAACAGGGCATAGATTACCAGGATATAGTGATGACAGGAGCAAGGGTTACGCTCGGAGGAAAGGATCTATGCGAAGCTGTCCCAGATATCGACATGATTGCAGACGACGTCAACAGGAGAGCAGAGAAAGCTGTCCGCAACATGATGATAGGGGAAAGGCAGCACCAGATAAAGACGTGGACAAGTCACAACACAGGCATATACTCAGAGATGCTTTTTGACGGAGTGGGCATGTATGAGCTACCGCGGGACACAGGAGCTCAGGCAGAGGAAGTTTTCGGAAACAGCACAGTACTGATCGGAAAAAGCATGGACGATAATGGAAATGTTACTGATGAAACTTCCCAGACACTTAAGCAGCTTATGACTGTGGCAAGGAACAATACGATAAGGGTCTACAGCCAGAGATACGG
>WJKB01000076.1 GCA_014729345.1 Candidatus Woesearchaeota archaeon | reverse complement strand
TGGCACTCTACCTGGTTGACGCACACAGGCACCTCTGAAGCCTGGATAGCCTTTTCCACCCTGCTGATGTCAAAATTGCTCACCCCTAAGCTCCTGATCCTGCCGTCCTCAACCAGCTCTGCCATCGCAGACATCGTCTCTTCCAAGGGTATGCTGTCATTGGGCCAGTGCAGGAGATAAAGGTCCAGGTAATCTGTCTTTAGTTTCCTCAGGGACCTTTTACAGCTCTTCCTCACGCCTTTTTCTGTAAAATTTTCCGGCTTCACCTTTGAGACTATGAAGAGCTTATCCCTGTCAAAACCTTGGATACCTTTGCCTACATGCTGCTCGTTGCTGTACAGCTCTGCAGTATCAATATGCCTGTACCCGAGCTCTATGGCTCTTCTTACGATCTCCTGGCAAAGCTTTCCAGTAAGCTCCCATGTACCTAACCCAAATACAGGCATCTGATAGCCTGTCTTTAATTTGTAGGTTTTCATATCAGAACTCTTCCCCCTCCAAAGGATAACCTGCCTCTTCCCAATCCCTTATTCCGCCTTCATAGTCATACACTTCAGTATATCCCATCTCATCCAGCTTTTCAGCCGCTTTTGGGCTTGAGTGGCACTCAAAACTTGCGCAGTAAACCACTATCTTTGTATCCTTGTCAGGGTATTTTTCCTTTATCTTCTCTTCAAAATCTTCATCCACAGGGATATTTACAGAGCCTGGTATACGCTTTTTCTCAAAAGCATCCTTGCTGAGGACATCAATCAGCTTAAATTCCTCATCACCATCGATCATCTTTTTCAGCTCTTCCTTTTTAAGGGTCTTCATCTAATCTCCCTCTAGCTCTTCTGTCCGGCATACCTTTCGTACGCTTCCTCGATCTTTTTCCAGTTTATGTTCCTGAAGAACGCCTCTATGTACTTTTTCTTGTCAGGCCCATAGTCAAGATAATAGGCATGCTCCCACATGTCAAGCGCCATTATAGGAGCTGCTCCCCAGACTGCTCCTTCATCATGGAAATCAACAGCATAATTGTGCAGCCTGCAGTCGCTCCAGTCAAAGCAGAGCAGCACCCATCCTCTTGCAGCGCCTGTGCACGCCATGAACTCCCTTTTCCATTTCTCAAAACTGCCAAAATCCTTCTTCAGCTTCTTCATCAGGATGCCTGAAGGCTTCCCTCCTTTTCCTCCGAGATGGCCGAAATACACCTCATGCAGGTACATCCCTGAGCCGTTGTGGCTCTCGCTCTTCTTAAGCTCCCTGATATGGTCTAGCTTTTCTTTTGAAAGAACCTTCTCTATCTTGTTCTTGCCTTCAACATAACTTGCATAATGCTTGTCGTGGTGCAGCGTAATCTGCTTTTTTGAGATCCCTTTAAGTGAAGCAGGATCAAATTTCAGTGGTTTTTTCTTATGCATATTATCCCTCCTCTATTGTATGGTCCATCCGCCGTCAACAACTATAGTCTGTCCTGTCACATAATCTGCCTCGTCTGATACAAGATAATGCACTGCATTTGCAATATCAGATGGGTGGCCCTGTCTGTTCCATGGTATCCCTGCAAGGGTCTTCTGGAACTGTTCCTGGTCCTCTATTATGTGCTGTGTCATAGGCGTCTCTATAAGCCCTGGAGCCACAGAATTGACATTGATCTTGTGCTTTGCAAGCTCAATAGCCATCTCCCTTGTAAGGTTTATGATACCTGCCTTGCTTGCACAGTATGCTGCGGCATCAGGATACCCTATTATTCCTGCGATCGACGATACGCTAACGATCTTGCCGTAACTGTTCTTGATCATCTCTCTTGCAGCAGCTTGGGAACAGAGATACACGCCCTTAAGGTTTACTTGCAGCACCTTGTCCCAGTCCTCTTCAGTGTAATCCATCAAAGGTTTCTGGAAAAAGATGCCTGCATTGTTCACAAGTATATCGAGCTTTCCGAACCTTTCCACAGTCTTCTGGATCAGGCTGTCAACCTCCTCCTTGCTGCTCACATCGCACTTGATGCCGATAGCTTCTCTGCTGAACCTTTCAGCGATCTCAGCTGCAGCTGAATCGCACTCTTCCTGGTCAATATCAGAGATAACTATCTTTGCGCCTGCTTCTGCAAGTTTCTCTGCTATCCCTTTTCCTATCCCTCTTCTTGCTCCTGTCACTACAGCAACCTTATCATTCAGGTCAAACATCTGTATCCACCTCGTTTATGGGCTTTTTCCTTAGAAATGCCTTGATATTATCCATAGTGGTCTCGACTATCCTCAGCAACGCCTCTCTGCTGTTGAAGGCATTATGAGGGGTTACATATACGTTGGGATTCTTTATGAGCATGTTGTCCTGGAGGATAACTTCAAGGTTGCAGGTCTTTATAAAATCAGGATTTAGAAGCTCTTTCTCTTCCTTTATAAAGCATTCGTCCTCGAGCACGTCCAGCCCTGCATACCCTACTTTTCCGCTCATCAAAGCCTTGACAAGCGCGTATGTGTCAATAAGACCTCCTCTTGAGGTATTGATGAGGATCGAGCCTTCCTTGAACTGCTTAAGGGTATCCTTGTTTATCATGTGGCGGGTGTGCTTGTTCTCAGGAACATGCAAAGTCACTATGTCACTGTTTTTGAACAGCGTAGGAAGTTTCACATACCTGAAGCCGAGCTTCCTGGCAAGTTTTGGATCCCTGTTG
>WJKB01000075.1 GCA_014729345.1 Candidatus Woesearchaeota archaeon | reverse complement strand
GATAGAGACAGCCATGCTCCCAGGCAAACAGGTAATGAGTATGCGCTCCTGTTCCTGGTGTTCCTCCTGTTCGGATACGTGCTGGCGACAAATGCAGGCAATCCAATAACAGGACTTACAGTTACAGACAACTCAACAGTAAACCAGACTATCGCCTATACATCTCCGGCTGCATCTGGCGGTGATACAGATGCTGTCAGCAAGGAAATCACCTATGAAGAGGACGGGGCTGACAGCCCTGCTCCTTCTTCTGATACCGAGGATGACAGCAGTGCCAAGACAGGGGCGGGAACCCTCGGCACTTCGGGTGGAGATGGGGATACAGAAAGCATAGGTACTCTGGAAGACTCTGACTCGACGTCCCTTTCCGGATGGCAGATGTTCAGAAGAAACTTGAACCATACAGGCTATTATCCTGGTGATGTTGACTACAAAGGGCTGGAGATCTATTGGGACTACACAGGGGACAGGTTTCCTGATGACTCTTCTGCAGTAAGCGGCGAGTACCTCTTCTACACAGACGGCGACGGAAACCTTACTGCGATTAATACCACAAACGGCAACAAAATATGGGTGTATGCGTCCCTGAGCAGCGGGGCATCGACCTCCCCAACATATGCAGGCAGCAGAGTATATTTCGGCCAGTCAGGCGGGAATATCGAGCAAAACATGTCTGCAGTTCATGTAGCAGACGGCCAGCTCAACTGGACAGTCAACTTCCCCAATTATCCATCTTCACACCCTCTTGTGTATGATGACAAGGTATACTTCCTGACATATGACGGGGTCATGCGTGCGCTGAACACAGTGGATGGAAGCCAGGTCTGGAGCAATGACACAGGCGGAAGCAGCACATCATCTCCTGCTTTTTATGAAGGAAGAATATATATCGGCGGCCAGGATAACCTGACATCCTTGAACGCCTCTACCGGAGCGTTCCTGTGGACTTATAGGACAAGAGGAAGCGACTCTTCCCCTGCTGTGGCAGAGGACAGGGTGATCATAGGGCTGAACGACAATAACATAACCGCTTTCAACGCCACAGACGGAACCTTTCTTTGGGGATATCCCACAGGCAATGATGTTGACTCATCGCCTGCAATAGCGGATGGAGTAGTCTATTTCGGCTGCAAGGACGACAACCTCTATGCACTGAACGCCACAGACGGAACGCAGATAGGCAACTTCACCACCAACGGCGATGTTGATTCCTCGCCTGCAGTCACGCAGAACAGCCTGGTCTTCTTCGGAAACGACGACGGCGAATTCTATGCTGTAAATGCATCAAACATCAGCCAGCAGATCTTCAGGTTTGATTCCAGCAACGATAACGACAGGTTCTACTCGCCTGCAATTGCTGACGGATACGTCTATGTGAACATGTATGATTATGACATAGTCATCTCAACAGCCATGATATACAAATTCGGACCAGGGATAGCGCCGAATGTCAGCTTTGAGGCTCCCACAACAAGTTCAGGAGGATATCTTGGGAGGGATTTCATCCTTGCAAACGTGACTGCCGCAGACAGGAACCTCCGCAATGTGACCATCTACCTGTTCAACTCAAGCGGACTGGTGGTGAACAGGACAAACACCTCGGTGCCTTATTATGTTAACATCTCAGGGCTCGGCCAGGGGACGTATTACCTGAACGCCACTGCTTATGACAACTTCTCAAACTACAACTACACAGAGACCAAGACGATAGTGCTGGGAGAAACCTGCGTCTGGGAATACAACCAGACTTTTACTGTCGACAACAACGACTATGTGGTATGCCAGAGCAAGAACATGACCATAAACAGGCTTCTTGTAAAAGGCAGCGGGACTCTTGTGATCAACGACTCAAATGTCTCTTCCCTGTTCGGGCTGTACAGCGACGTTGTAATAAGCAACAATGCCACGTTTATAGTGGAAGACTCATATCTTGGGATCATGGACTTTAGCGCCAAGGACAGTTCAAGAGTGAACATCACCAGATCCATAGTCAACAAGAGCTTGAAACCAGGATTTACCACATATTTTTATTTTATCGGGAATTCCACCAACCATATCAAGGATACCCTGTTCAGGACTGTGGGTCTGACCCCTGCGATGATTCTTGGAGGATATTCAAACTCTACCTTTATCAACGCAAGCTTGCACCACAACCTGCTGAGCCAGGCAAACAGCACTGCCAGGTTCCACCTGTGCTCTGCCAACAGCAATCTTTTCGTGAAAGGCAATTCCACCTTCTTTTTCAACCGCAGCACCATCTATTATCCTGGCAGTATCAGGAGCAGGGAAGATAGTGATACAACCTTCCTGAATTCTTCCCTCTACCTGTATTATGTCATAGTTGACAATGACAAGAGCGCATGGATCAGCGGCTTGAATGATGAATTTATCAGGAAAACCCTTATCAACTCCACAAGGCGGTTCAAGATAAACATAACCACCACATCTTTCAACAAGCTTTATGTAAGCCTAGTAAGCCCAAGCAGGTCTTACATAAACGACTCTAACCTGACCAGACTGAACATAGAGACAGGAGTCAATGACAACAATACTTTCAACAATCTGGTCTATGGTGAGAGGATCAACCGGTCTTTCCAAAGCACCACCACAAGTTTTTTCTCTCATATCAACAACACTCTTATAGACGATTATGGTTATTCACTGCAATACAACTCGACAAACCATATGTACGGCCTGAGCGGGGTATCATCTCTTTTTGCTTATAATGAATCTGAGAATCTTGTCAGGAACTCAAAGATAGGGGGGATAACCTATCTATATTCAGTCTCTAGGACCAGTTTTTATGACTCGAGGACCACAAGCCTGAGGGCTTATGGTAATGCAGTAGCAATATTTAACGAGACAAACATCACTGGTCATGTCTGGCTTTTCGGCAGCAACACAATCAACTTCACCGAGCCTGCATCCAACCTGAGCCAGTCAAGCATAAGGTTCGGAGACAGCGCAGACAATATCATCGTTTCAGGACACGTGGACATGCCTGACTCGCATATATCTTTCAATCCCTCATCTGTGGTCAACAGGTACTATCCGCTCTACATCAGATATCTAGGCTCAGGCACAGGTATTCCCAACAGGCTGGTAAACATACGCAACAGCAGCCACCATCTGGGGAACTGGACCACAGACTCTCAAGGGTATGCGCCTGTAAACCTTACATACACGGCTTCCAATGCCAATGACACATATGATATCTACATCAACGGCAGCATGATATATGCTGACTGGATAAACATTACCAAAGACACTGCCATCATCATCCAGGTAGACACTCCTCCTGTATGGTCGCTGAACCAGACAGATATATTCGCAAATTATGACCCCTCTGCCAGGAGTTTTTTCAACATCACATGGCAGGATGATGTTGCTGTGAGCACTGCCTGGTTTGAGAGCAACTATTCGGGTGAAGCTGCAAACTACAGCATGAACAATATTACAGCAGATGTCTATAATTATTCCGAAGTGCTGCCTGGAGGCATGTTCTACTGGAAATCATACGCAAATGACACCATAGGGCAATGGAACCAGACTGATACGTGGCTGTTTTCCATAGCAAAGGCCTCTTCTGACTGTTTTCTTGAGGTCTCCCATTCGCCGACTGGATACAGCACACAGACACAGGCAAACTGCACATGCACAAACCTTCAGGACTCTGCAAGGCTCTGGAGGAACGGCACTGATGTTACTGCTTCTGAAAACGGCACGCTTGTCACGCTTGCTGCAGGCGATTGGTACTATGTCTGCAATGTCAGCAGCAACAAGAACTATACTTCTGCTTCAAACTCAAGCTGGATCAACATAACAAGGCAGGATGTCTCTGTAAGCCTCCTGATCAACGGCTCGTCAGCTGACTTCAGGCAGAACATAAGTTTTGATGCGAACATGACCTGCACAGCAAACGTGACAGGGAACCTGAACCTGACCCAGAACCAAAGCCAGTTGGCATACGGCGCAAGCCCTCTGCAAAACATCTCCATCTATGATACTGTAGGAGATCGCCTGATAAACTGCAGCTTTTACCAGGACCAGAACTTTTCTGCTGCTCATGATTCCAGCATCATCTATGCTGTGGATGAGGTGGAGCCTCAGATCAGCATAATCACTCCTCTTGACAATGACATTCTCGGCTGGACAGTCCTGTTGAGGGCTAATGTGACTGACAATTCTTTGCTGAATGGCACCCGTTATGAGGTCTGGAACGGTACTGATTCCAGCCAGGTTCTTGACAGCGGATTGATGAACAATTATGAGGGTGACCTGTTCAATGCCACGTTGTATACCAATGATACCTGGCCTTACAACACATCTGATTCTCTCATCAACAGCACTAACCTTACCTTTATCGTCTATGCAAACGACACCAGCGGCAACCTTGTAAATGCTTCCACCTACTGGACTTTGGACAATTCCAGGCCCAGCATCCAGTATGTTTTCCCTACAAACAACACTTTTGTCAACAGTAACTTCAGTCTTGAAGTTTTCATGGCCAACCATCAGCTTGATTATGCTGGTTATAACATTACAAACGCGAGCGGTTCTGTTGTCCAGCAGAATTTCACATCTCTTAGCCAGGCTACCTATACTTTTGAGGATCTTGTGGATGTCGCTCCCCTGCTTCCTGACGGCAATTATACCTTGACTACTTTTGCCAGGGATTTTGTGGGCAACAATAATACCAAGTCTGTCTGGTTCTATGTTGACAAAACAATTCCTAATGCTACTGTCCAGGATGGCGGCTGGGTCGACCCTACTCCTGCGAACAACTCTTTTACTAATGTCCAGACCCAGACTTTCAACATGACCTGTAATGAGAGCTTTGTGGATACAGTATGGTTGGACTTCAACGGCACTGTTGACAGCACGCCCACAGGAAGTACAGGTATATATTACTGGTGGACAGTTGCAGGCATAGGCCAGGGAACATACACCTACACAGGATATTGCAACGACACTGCAGGAAACAACGTGTCTACAGAGACAAGAACACTCAACATGGATACAACACCTCCTTACTGGAGCAGCAACAGGACAGATCCGGAATCTGATCCTGTCTACAGTCCTGGGACAGCCTACCAGTTCAACATGACATGGGAGGACAATTATCAGGTCAGCAATGTCTATTTTGCAGCAAACTTCACAGGAACATTCCAGAACTACAGCATCTCAGGCTCAGACGGGTCTGAGTACTACAGGAACTTCAACGATCTCGGAGCAGGATACTATGTCTGGCAGTCCTGGGCAGACGATGCTGCAGGGAACCAGAACTTCACAGACACCTGGACCTATGTCATACAGAAGTCAGAACCTGCATGCTACCTGACGCTTGCGCCCCCGAGTCCCTCAACTTTCGGGACTTCAGTAACTGCATCCTGCTATTGCGGCAAAGGGGCCAGGCTGTATAGGAACGGGTCTGACGTTACTGCTGCTGAGAATGCCACAGGGACAGCGCTTGCCGCAGGATATTACCTGTACTCATGCAACGTGTCAGGATCAGCGAACTACACATCTGCATCCAACACAAGCTTTTACCAGGTGAACAAGGCAGCCTCGTCTGTCACCCTGCTGATCAACGGCTCATCTGCTGACTTCAGGCAGAACGTCTCTTTCCAGTCCAACAAGACTTGCGTGCTGAACAACCCTGCTGCAGGAAACGTGAACCTCACCCAGGATGGTGTCCGGCTGCAGTACGGAGCTGCTCCACAGATCAATATCTCATCATATGGTCTCCCAGGGGACTATTTGATAAACTGCAGCTATGCCGGAAGCAGCAACTATAATGCCAGTTTTGACGCACATCACATCAATGCCACTGATGAAGAGGATCCTATAGTGACGCTTGAAGAACCCTTTCCTGGGCATTTTAACAGTTCTGGCAAGGCAAACATCACTTTCAACTGTTCTGCTACTGATAACTTCAACCTGACCAACATCAGCCTTTTCCTAACAGATGCAGGAAACCATACATTCAGGAAAAACCAAAGCTCGTCAACAGGAGGAAGATCGAACCATTCTGCATGGACAGTTGAACTCGGGCTTGGAAACTACACCTGGAACTGCCTGGGGTTCGATAGTCTGGGCAACTTTGACTGGGGAGACCTGAACAGGACAGTTGTCATGAACCTTACTGACCTGGATGCGCCGCCTTACTGGTCCAACAATGCCACAAGCATAGCGACAGCCTACTCTCCCATAACCGCAAGCGTGTTCCTTATCAACTGGAGCGACGACCTCGGGCTGAGCACAGCATGGATTGAGCTCAACTACACAGGGAAAGGGCTGAACCACAGCATGACAAATGTCGCAGGAGAGAACTACACATATTCAAGGATACTGCCGGCCGGACTCCTTTACTGGAGGTCCTATGCCAACGACACCTCAGGCCAGTGGAACCAGACCTCTGCCTGGGTGATCAATATCGCCAAAGCTGTACCTGTGCTTTCCCTTAATTCAGATGCGGGCTGGAGCTTCAACGCAGGAACCCAGTCCAACGTAACATGCACTGCTGACACCGGACAGCCTCAGCCCAGGCTCTGGAGAGATGGTGTCAATGTGAGCAACCCTGACATTCAAACCCTGGCTGCAGGCACCTACACTTATGTCTGCAATGCCACAGAGAGTCAAAATTATACCTCTGCGAACACCTCCAGGACCATGACAGTCAGTCCAGCTCCTTCAGGACCCGGAGGTGGAGGAGGGGGCGGTAGAGGAAGGCCTGAATGCAGGGACTATGTGGATAATGACGGAGACGGGCTGGTGGACTGGCCTGACGACCCTGGATGCAGCAGCAGCAACGACGACAACGAGACAGACTGCCAGGAATACTGGACCTGCAAGGCATGGACCCTCTGCAACGAGCAGGGCATGCAGTACAGGAAGTGCACTGACCAGCATCACTGCGGTACGAACAAGAGCATGCCAATAACAGAAAGGAGCTGCACATGGCACTGCGAGGATGGGATCCTGAACAACGGAGAACAAGGCATCGACTGCGGGGGGCCCTGCATCTCCTGCTGTGAAAACGGCATCCTGAACAGAGGCGAGAAAGGCATCGACTGCGGAGGCCCGTGTCCTCCATGCCCTGAGGAGGAGAAGCCTCTGCCTATGCTGCTGGTTTCTGCAAGCAATCCTGTGAAGTTCTTCTTTGCTGGAGGGCACTATAAGCCAAGGTCAGAGATAAGCAACATGGCTATAGGCCAGGAAGTGAAGGTGGTCTTGAGGGTCATGACAAGGGATGGAGATGTGGTGGCAGAGAGCGTCGCAACCTTTGAAGCGGAAGAGAGCAGTTCGTGGGACTACAGGATGATATATATACCATGGATGGTATGGCCTGGATTGTATGATCTTGAGATGCAGGCTATGCAGCAGGACAGGACAGCCTCAGACATTACATGGATGGTCATCGTCCCATGGTGGGCAGTACTGGCAGCTGCTCTTGCAGTGGAGCTTATACTGCTGGCACTGTACGGGGTCAGCAGGCGCAGAAGAAGAAAAGAAAAGGAGTACTACACTGAAAAGTTAGGGATCGACCTGACAAAGCTGTAGGATATCAGAGAGTATCAGAGCCAAGATAACCTCTGAAATAAGCGAAAACTATAAATATGGGCTACATACAGGTGACACTATGAAAAGGAGGCAAATGATAGATACTTCTGCAGTTATTATACTTGTTATCGGTTTCCTGACAGGATTCCTGATAAGCACACAGCTTGCAGATGATTTCGGGATAACAGGCATGTCCATAGGGAGTATGAGCAGCGGATGCACAGGCATCAACTATAACGGCAGCGGAGACTGGAATATCACCTCAGACACTTACTGCCATGACATGCTCAGCAACATCTCAAAGGATGACCATGTTTATGTTGATGCAAAGCTTGTCCTGCAGAACGTGACCCTTCTTTTCACCATGGGATCAGACAAGGATTCCTGGATAAACATCTCAGGCAGCGGAAGCCTGTATGTGAATGACACAGAGGGAGACGGTAGCCTTATCAACAGCACTGATGCCCTCAGGGAGTATTTCATCCGTGCGCACAGAGGATCTTATGTAGATATAAGGAACAGCACCATAGAGAACTGCGGTGACGCTGTAGGTATCTTTGGGATTCAGGAATGGCCCTATGGGGGGATAGTCACTAACGGAAGCGTATACATATATAACAACAGGTTCATCAAGAGTTTTGTGGGGGTGCTTTTCGGAGCATACGGCGAAGGGACTGTCTCACAAAATACTTTTCTGTTCATGCAGCGAAAGGCAGTCAGTGCATTAGACCATAACGAGAGCACCTCAACCATCCAGGTGACTGACAACCAGATAAGACATATCGGAAGCCCTTCGATAAAGATAAGCGCCAGGAGGGGAAGTATCGACGTGCTGCGCAATAATATCACAAACGCCTCGACAGGTATAGCCATATCTGACTGCCATGGTGCAGTGGTCTCTTCAAACATCGTTGACGGAGCAAGCGACAACAGGACATCAGGCGGGATCACTATCACGCGAGGAACAAGAAATCTTGTGAGCCGCAACAACATCTCTTATCTAAACTCCACAACAGCTGCCTGTCTTTCTGTAAATGACGGTGTAAGTAATATCTTGCAGCACAACATTGTCCATCACTGTGATGATTACGGGGTTGCATTCTTCAATTCAGCAGAGAACAACATACTTCAGTTCGGTAATATCAGCCAGGGAAACACCTATGGCATAGCTGCATCCACCACTGCAACAAGAAATACTGTAAGAGACGTCATCGTCGATGCAGACACCGCTGATATTATTCTGGTGCCGACATACGGAAACGCAGTGCTTGTGGTACTCAACACCAGTTTTGAGACGAGCACTGTAACTGCAGGAAACCTTTCAGTGCAGTGGTATGTTGACGCAGGGGTGAATGACAGCAACGGAAACGAGCTGTCAGGAGCTGTGGTCAAGGCATTCACCACCCAAGGCATATTGGAGGCCCAGGCAACAACAGGAAGCACAGTAAGGATGAACATCAGTGAATTCAACCAAAGCAGCGGGGGTAGGGAATACTACAACAACTATTCGTTCAAGGCATACAAAGACGGCTATAACGGCCTTTTGGGGACAGATGTCAATATCAGCAGCAACAAGGCTGTCTATGTCACCATGATAAAAAGCATAAGTTCAGACACCACCTCTGCCTCTGAATGGAGGATGTTCAAGAGGGACCTGAACAGGTCAGGAACCTACCCAGGATCCATGTCAACCACCTACTTTGAGCAGTACTGGAACTACACCACAGGAGGCCAGATAACAACATCTCCTGTAATCGCTGAAAGCAAGGTATTCTTTCAAAGCAAGGACAGCAATGTCTATGCGCTTGACGCTTCAGACGGCAGCCAGTCATGGAACTACACCCTGGGAAATCCGAATGCAGGTTCCTGCGCTGTCGGAGACGGCATAGTGTTCATCGGGTGCAATGACAATAATTTCTATGCCCTCAACTCCACTGACGGCAGCCATATCTGGAACTATACAGTCGCTGGAAGCAGGATACTCTCTTCCCCTGTGGTTTCTGACGGGATCGTCTATTTCGGGACCCTGGAGGCCAATTCCATATATGCGCTTGACTCATCCACAGGAAACCTTGTCTGGAACTACACTGCAGACGACTCCTTTTCATACGGCTCTCCTGCTGTTGCAGATGATACTGTCTATTTCGCACCGACTGACAGCGACATATATGCTATAAATGCGACCAACGGCAGCAGGATATGGAACTTCAACACTACCTCCAACTCAGACTCTACGCCCGTGGTCTTTGAGGAATATGTGATCGCAGGCAGCAGGAACCTGACTGCATTGAACAGGACTGACGGTTCCTTAATCTGGAGCTTCTATGCACCTGATTTTGTCTCTTCTCCTGTGGTCTTTGAAGGGACAGTATATATAGGAAACGATGACAATAACCTCTATGCCCTGAACCTGAGCGACGGAGTCCAGCTCTGGAACTATACCACCGGAGCGGCTGTCAAGTCATCAGCTGCCCTGTTGGACGGCATAGCCTTCTTCGGAAGCTATGACAACAACACATATGCAGTGGACCTTGACGGCAACCACCTGTGGAATTACACTACCGGAAACCAGATATTCTCGTCCCCTGCTGTAGCTGATGGAGTCCTTTTCATCGGCTCGACAGACAATACACTTTACACTTTCAAGGCGTTTCCGCCTCCTGCACCTCAGCAGCCTTCAGGAGGGGGAGGAGGAAGAAGCACTGGCTACACAGAGAAGCCCCCCATCCAATGCACAGAAGGATGGACATGCACTGCCTGGAGTACCTGCAGCCCTGAAGGTGTGCAGACCAGGACATGCAACCCGGATAATTCCTGCGAAGGAAGGTATGATAATATGCCCAAAGACATCATGTATGAGCCCAAGCCTGCTGAGTCAAGATCCTGCACTCTTCCTGCGGAGGAGCCTGAGGAAGAGCCTGTTATGGAGGCGCCTGCAGGTCTCGCAAACCTTGGGGTGGAGATTGAGACAGAGGAGGAAGTGCTCACAGCAGGAGCCCTGCTTAACTACAACCTTATGCTCAGCAACCTTGTTCCTGGCGAGGCGGCTTTGCTGGATTATGCTATCATCAGCCTGGCTACAGGGGATGTGATCTGGACAGGAGAGGAGACGCTCATACCTGAACAGGCAAATCTGATGCTTCCAAGGGAGTCTTTTGTACCAGAGACTATACTTCCTGGTAAATATCATCTTGAAGTCAAGGTAAGACAGGGAGAATATGAATCGACTACAACAGAAGACTTCAGGGTCACTTCAGGGCTTTGGATATACCTGGCGCTTCTTATGCTGCTAACACTGATAACATTCACTTTCTTCTGGTTCCTTGTTGGAAAAAGGAAGAAAAAGAAGAAAGGTGGGTCAGGATCAACAAGGTCAATCAGCAGGATGATTAAAGATATCAAGTAAATGATATGGTACATGAATCTATATTTTAAAATATATATAATAAAAAATATAAACCTTTAAATACTATTTAACTTCCATATATATCGGAATATATAATCAATAACACTCATGCTTTCGGGGGATTAAAGGATGGATGACAAGGAGATATTTAACGTCTTCTTCAGGGAAAAACCTACCATGATGCTGGTGGGCCTGAAGAACGCCAAGGGCGAGATGTACGCAAGCTCGCTTGCAAAGCAGATTGACTGCACATATTCTCATGTGGTAAAGATCCTGCAGGAGATGGAGAAATCAGGTCTTATCAACTTCAACAAGCAGGGTAGGCTGAAGATCCTGACCCTTACCAAAAAAGGCTCAGAAATCGCAGAGCACATTGATAATATAAGAAGTATCCTATAGAAACATATTTCTGGTCGCTTTTTTCTTTCAACTCTTGTTTCTGACCTTTTTCAGGCATCAGAAAGATCACGAGCAGTTGATGCAATGGTTCCTGCTATCTTCCTTCAATGCATCCTTTTATGAGCTCATGATAACAATAGCTCTTACAGGTACCTGGATATATACAGATGTCCCTGGTGCATCTGTTCTGGTCATCACAGTTTTGGTTGGCACTGCAGATAATCTCAGAAGCATTGCAGCTCCCGATCTCCATGGAGGTCATGCCTGTTATGCCTCCTCTGAAACCGTATATGAGCAGGGCTATCACTAAGAGAGAAAATGCGGTTCCTGTTACTATCCCTATTGTTCTGGAGTCCATATACACTGGTAATGGGATACAGGTATAAATAGTTTGTGGAATATCTGCGGAAAATACCCAGAAAATACCCTCAAGTAAACGACCTTCACCTTACCATCGTCTTATGCCACAGGCTCTTCCAACGCCAGCTTGTCAAGGACCTCCACAGCAGTGCAGATGAAATCGCTTTCCTTTTCAACAGGGATGATAGCTCCGGCTGCTTTCATGTGACCTCCTGACTCTCCCCCTGTCTTTTGGGTGATCTCCATCACCACCTGCCTGAGGTCAAGATCCTTCTGATCTCCTGACATCCTCATAGATACCTTTGTAGTGTTCTCCTCAGTTCGTGCAAGGGACATGACATACGTGCCGTCCTTCATCTGGTTTGACTTTGAAAGTATTGATGCAAGCGTGCCTATCATAGAAGCAGGGATGTTGTCCTCTGCGTTAATTATCACATACCTTTCTTTCCTTATGACCTTGTCAGGGTTTTTCTCATACCATCTCATCGCATCTATGATCGCTTTCTTATAATCTTTGAGAACCCCTATAGCCTTTTCCTTTGTCTTGCGGTCGCCGATGCATGCGCCGATGCCCAGCGATGCTTTCTTCATCCTTCCGCAGGCATTCAGGAGAGTGGAAAACTCCCTGGCATCCCTTGTGGGAGACTCCAACGGTTCTTCTGGGAGCATGTATATGTTTCCCAGGACATCGTCAGGATTATCCTCATCAAGCCTCTTCATGATTATGCCTGTGACAAGCTTCTTCATCTCCTCATCTGTGAGATTTACAGCCTTTTTCCATCCTGATCCTGTCCTGGGTTCTATCCCTATCTGGTGAAGAAACTGTATGGCTCCGGATTCGCTGCCTGTTACTCCTGGTATGTACGGCTTTGTGTTGTACTCAAGAGCCTTGTGCAGGGGGCGCGTCTGTATGCCAAAAAGCCTAAGGCCCTTTTGGACCTCTATCTTTTGGTTCCTGACAGCATCCTGGAGGATCTCGTCATTAAGGGGCTGGAACCCATTGTCTTCCTGGATATCTCCTATCGCGCCGATCACAGCTATATGCGCGTGTTTCTCTATATCCTGATACAGGTTCTTTGCAAAAGTGTAGACCACTCCTGCCCCTGAGATCTCTTTTGAACCCTCTATGCCGAAAAGATGGGGGTTCACATGGAAAATGTTGTCACTCTTGATATCCTCCTGGATCTCGTGATGGTCGAGGATAAAGAGCTTCCTGTCAGAAAGCTTCTCTGCTATGCTCTTTATCTGCCCGGAACCAAGGTCAGTGAAAAAGAACAGTTCATGCTTCTCATCCTTGAGCTGGTCTATCAGGCTGTCGCTGAGCTGCTGGACGATGGAGATACTGTACCTCCTGTTGAGTTGGTTGAGGGTCCTTATCAGGATAGCAGCGGCGCTGATACCGTCTGCATCAAGGTGCGACACTATCCTAATTACCTCTCTCGTGCTCAAAGAGCTGAAAAGCAGGGCAGCCTCCTTGGCAGACTGCTGGAAAAGGTGATACTTGTCCATCATCACTCAATAAAATGGCTTACTCTTTTTGGATCATACTTCCAGTCCATAGGGATCTTCTTTGTCTTCTTGTAGTATTTCACAAGTCTCTTGATCTTTGATTCAGTAAGCTGGATCCCCCTTTTTGCGGGCATATCTTTCCTGTTCTCTTCGATGTGTTTCTTGAGAAGAGCGACCTTCTTAAGCAGCGCTGCAAGGTCCTCTGGAATCTTTGAAGAAAGATCATGATCCCTAAGCACAGCTGATACGTTCTTGTCTGTTATCTTCTTGACATCAGGCACACCATAGCTGTCTCTGAGTATCAGGCCTATCTCAGAAGCGCTGTGCCCCTCCTTGGCTATCTTTACGATAAGCATCTCAAGCTCCTTTGCCTTGTACCTCACCCAGCTGGGCTGGGTCCTTCTCTGCGGCCTTGTGGAACCGCTTAAACCTTTCTTTCTTGAATGCATCCTTGCCATCTTATATCCTCCCTGGAAACTAGAAATATAGAGCTCTAATCTCCAGCATGAGCAAGCTTTCACCGGCTCATCTCTTGATATGGACTCTGGAAAATCAACAGGGCTTTAAAAAACTTGTGGTTTTGCAACATGCCCTGCCTTTGGAACAGCATTTCTTTTCAATACCATTCTTTCGAAAGATATATTTTTGAAAACAACAAAGTTTATATATTAAAAGAGCATACGGATTTAGTGCCTTGAATAAGGTAACTACACAAGATATTGTGTTTATCGACGAAAGCTTTATAAAGAGCTGACGGAGAAAACTCGTGCCATCATTGTGGTTGAGCTTTTTTGAACCCTCACAAAATATCGAAAACAGATATGACAATGATAGACCTGAGGCCGCACGGTGATCAGGTCTACTGACTTCAAGATGAAATGCCCATACTGCGGCTCAGCCGACACAAAGGTCCTGGACAAGAGAGACAGCGACGACATGCAGGCCACAAGAAGGAGAAGGGAATGCCTGAAATGCAACAAGAGGTTCACCACCTACGAGCGTGTGGAGATCGACCTGAGAGTGATCAAGAAGGACAGCAGGATGGAGCAGTTTGACAGGGAAAAGCTCAAGAGAGGTATTATGGAAGCATGCGAGAAAAGACCTGTATCCATGGCAAAGATAGAGAAGTTGCTTGATGATATTGAGAATGAGCTGAGATCGCACGAGACCCATGAGATACCTTCTGAGATGATAGGTGAGTTGGTGATGGATAAGCTGAAGGGCATGGACAAAGTAGCTTATGTGAGGTTTGCCTCTGTGTACCGTCAGTTCAAGGATGTCAGCGAGTTCGCAAAGGAGATAAAAGGGCTTGGATCAAAGAAGAAGTGACCTGTTTTGGAAGTAAGGAAAATAAATAGGATAAGTTTCATCGAAAATATATTTTGAACAAAACAAAAATATATAAACAAAAAAGGATTGCAAAAATTCCTGCGACTGAAAAAAAAGCAAAAGAGGGATAGGATTTATGTCTAACTATCGTTATATAAAGAAAAGGGATGGCAAGATAGTCTCTTTTGACGTATCAAGGATATCTGATGCTATCTTCAGGGCTGCAAGGTCTGTGGGAGGCGAAGACCGGAAACTTTCTGACGAGATAGCCCAGAAAGTGGCTGATGACATCTTTGATAATTTTGACAAGAACATTCCCACTATAGATGATGTCCTTGATGCGATCGAAAAAGTGCTAATTGAAACAGGGCATGCCAAGACCTCAAAAGCGTTCATACTTTACAGGGAGAAAAGGAACAGGACGAGAAAAAAGTTGGCTGTGAGGAAAAAGATCCAGGGCAAGACTAATAGCACAGACCTTTCATTGATGGTGGCGCCGACCTCAAAAGACGAGCTCAGGGAATGGAGCAAGGATGAGATCGTGCAGGCACTTGAGGAGGAAGCAGACCTCTCAAGGGAGCTTGCTGAAAAGATAGCCACGAATGTTGAGGACAAGATAATCGACTCAGGCGTGAAGGTGATCTCAACCTCCCTGATCAGGGAGCTTGTGGACAACGAGCTTTTTGAGATGGGGCTTAACCTGAAGCTTGAGAAGCAGGCCATCATAGGAATGCCTATATTTGACCTCAACCAGCTTATCTTCTCAAAGACAAACGAGAACAGTAATGTAGCTGCGAACAACCCTGAAGCAGTCAATCTCGCTATCGCTGAGAACACGCTAAAGCAGTACGCGCTGAAGTATATATTCAGCAAGGAGATAGCAGAGGCTCATCTCAAAGGGACTGTGCATCTGCATGATCTAGGTTATCCTATCAGAGTGTACTGCTCAGCGCACAGCCTGGATTACATAAAGAAGTACGGGCTGCAGCTGCTTAACCTTTCTACTACCTCAAAGCCGGCAAAGCATGCACAGACCCTGACAGGGCATCTCAACACTTTCCTGGCATCCATGCAGGCCTATTACGCAGGGGCACTGGGAATAAGCTATATCAATATCGCATACGCCCCTCTTCTGGTGGGGCTTGATTACAACAGGCTGAAGCAGGAGGCCCAATACCTGATATTCTCATGCTCCCAGAATGCCTTCTCAAGAGGAGGCCAGACCCTTTTCATAGACTTCAACATCCATCTGGGAATACCTTCTTACCTCAAGCAGGTGCCTGCGATCGGACCAAAAGGCAAGTACATGCTAAGGCATATAGACGGAAGGATCGAGGAGCTTGAAGAGGCCCCAAGGGATGAGAACGATGATGTGATACAGCCTGATTCAGGAAGGATACTGACTTATGGAGATTTTGAAAAAGAGGCGCAGGCATTTGCCAAGGTGCTTATGGATGTCTGGAGAGAAGGGGATGCAAGAGGGCAGGTTTTCCCTTTCCCAAAGATGGACCTTCACCTGAACGAAGACTCATTTAGCGACCCCACCCAACTGAAACTGCTGAACTATGCATGCCAGATAGCTTCTGAGAACGGAAGCCCTTACTTCGTGTTCGACAGGGATGAGGTGACGCTTTCTGCGTGCTGCAGGTTGAGGACCAAGGTAGAGGACACCTATGTGCTGAAGCACCCTGAAAGCATGAGATTCTGCGGGTTCCAGAACGTGACGATCAACCTTCCGCAGGCAGCATACAGGGCAGGAAAAGAGCCCAAGCCAGAGGATGTGATCAAAGAGCTCGACAGGGCCATGGATATAGCCATAAAGGCGCATCTGCAGAAGAAAGAGTTCATCAGCAGGATCATGGACAGTCCTGGAAAGCCGCTGTGGCAGGTGGGGATGCAATCGCCTGACGGAAAGCCTTACATCGAGCTTGATGATGCTACTTATATCATAGGCCTGGTAGGGCTGAACGAATGCGTCAGATACATTACCGGCAAGGATCTGCACGAGAATGAGGAGGCTTATAAGACAGGGCTGAAGATAGTGAGCAGCATGTACCTAAAGGCCAAGAAGAGCGGGGAAGAGCATGGTCTCAAGTTCACGCTCGAAGAATCGCCTGCTGAAAGTGCCTCTCTGAGGCTTGCGAAGGTTGATATGCGGGAATATCCTGAAAGCAGAGAATATGTCAGGGGAGATATCGAAAAAGGCCAGGTATATTACACCAATAGCATACACCTTGTCCCTGATGCAGACGTGGATATTATCGAAAGGATCGAGAAACAGTCAAAATTCAACCAGCTTATAGAGTCAGGGGCGATAACACATGTTTTTGTCGGAGAGAAACGACCAAGCCCTGATGCGATCCTTGAGCTTGTGAAGAAGACCTGGGAAAACACCCAGACAGCGCAGATAACCATCTCTCCGGAATTCACTGTATGTGAGGACTGCAACAGAGTAAGTCCAGGGTACCTAAGGGAAGAGACCTCTGAGGTACTTGAGGAAGTCAAAAAGAAGTAATGATCAAAGAGGTGATCAGATTGGGAAAACAAGCAAAATGTCCGCACTGCGGAAGCAAGAATGTGTATGGGATAAGCAGGGTTGTGGGATATTTCAGCAGGATAGACAACTGGAATGCCAGCAAGACAGCAGAATTCAAGGACAGGCAGAAGGGCAGCTACGGGTTATCTGACAGCGGAGGGCCTGAAAAAGCAGAGCTGAAGAAGGAGGTCATGCACAGCTAAGATGAAGGTCAAGATATTCTGGCAGGAAAACTGCCCCAAATGCCCGCCTGTAAAGGAGCTTGGGGAAGAGCTCAAGCAGTTGGGAGCGGATGTATCCGCATTTGACATCAAGGACGTTGACGGCCTTGCAGAGGCAGTAAACCATGATGTCATGAGCACTCCTTCTATCATCCTGGTGGATGATGACGGCAATGAGGTTAAGTCATGGACCGATAATGTTCCTCCAAAAGAAGAGATCGAAAAGATTTTAGAGTCATAGAATCCCAAACTTTATTAACAGCCATTTGAGCAGGAAAATAGATGCAGGTGCATTCTGCAGAAAGATGGATCCTGTAGATGTAAATCAGCCAGGTACAGTCAGGCAAGCAGCAGAAAAGCTGTAGATGGCACGAGCAGTTAATATGTGATGATCATGCAAGTCTCTATCAAAGGCGTACTTAAGACATCGATGCTGGATTATCCAGGCAGGATCTCAGCAGTGATGTTCCTGCCTTTCTGCAACCTGAGATGCCCTTTCTGCCACAATCCTGAACTGATAACGAATCCTGATGAGCTTGATGATATTGATCCTGAAGATTTTATCGACTTCCTGAAGAGAAGGAAGAACTGGCTTGACGGGGTGGTGATTACAGGCGGAGAGCCTACGATGCACAAGGGACTGCCTGAGCTGATCAGCAGGATAAAGAAGCTGGGGTACCTTGTAAAGCTGGACAGCAACGGGACAAACCCAGAGATGCTGAAAGAGCTGCTGGACAGGAAACTCCTGGATTATATAGCCATGGACTTTAAGTCCTCGCTTGAAAGATATGATGAGGTTACTGCTGTAAAGGTGGACAAAGAGAAGATTAAGAAGAGCGTTGAACTGATAAAGCAGTCAGGCATAGACCATGAGTTCAGGGCGACTGTGCTCCCTGATTTCTTTGATACAGAAGAGGCAAAAAAGATCAGCGAGTGGCTGAAAGGGGCAAAAAGATTTGCTCTGCAGCAGTTCAAGAATGTGGACAAGGTGCTTGACCCAAGTTTTCAGGACAAGGAATCCTACACCCCTGATGAGCTCACAGCATTCAAGAGGATCATGGAGCCCTACTTTGACGAGGTTGAAGTCAGGGGGATATAGCTTTTCTGGAAATGTCCTGCAGTGTTTTCTATGAAAATGTCAGAAAGGTATTATATATAAGACTTTTGGACCTTTATTGTAGGTCAGTCTGAAATAGGATCTTCTGCCTTCAAACTTTAGATCACCCCCTATCTCTGAGCCGTCCAGGTAAGGGCCAAAGCTAAGCTTGTCGCTGAATCTTATACATCCATCAGGATCTTCAGGCACGCTGGCTGCAGGCCTGACGAAAAGCGCGGCTGTTGCCAAGGGTATCAGCATACCGATAACCACATCCTCAGGATGGTGGGCTGGAGGCTTTTCGATCCAGTCATCCTTGAAGAAAACATACTGGTACTTTCCAAGTTCAGGGTACCTCTCCCTATTTGAGAGCCTGCTAAGGCCGCAGGCAGCTGCATATATCACGTCGACAATGCTTTCTTCAGGGCCGTACCTGAAAAGATTATGCCATGCTCCTGAAAAGGCACTTGAAGTGTGGCCTGACGGCATGGACCTGTGGCCTCCGCTGTAGCTGTCGACTTCATAGCCGTGTTCTCTCAAGTATCTCTCCCTCATCTCGTCGCGGGGCCTTGGCCGGTCCAGGCCGGATTTGAACCCCTGGGTCAGGGCTATGGTCAGGCCCATATGAAGAAACCAATTTCTTTCAGCTGCTGCATCATGCTCTGCGTGGACCATATGCCATGAATGCATAGGAAGGGCCATCTCAAGATTGTCACCAAGTTTCACTATGTCCCTAGGGTCCTTCTTGAGCATCGGGTTCAGGCTTCTGCCCTGGGATGATTCTGTCCATATGGGCGGATGGGGCTTGGTCTCCATGTCAGAAAGCCTGCAATAACCACGATCCTCATCATCTTCAGGGCTTTTTGTCACAGATATCCTATATACAGGCCTTTCTGGTCTATCCTCTTTTGGCAGGGAGCTTAAGGTAATGGCCGGGCCTGGATCCTGCCCTGGGAGCTCAGGCAGGGCGATCCTTGACTCAAGACCTGTGCTGCACGGCTGATATGCATATTTTTGCATCTCCAGGTGATTCTCCCCAGGATCAGCATCATCTGGGTTGTCAGCAGTTCCACAATATGTTTGAGCAGAGAAGAACAGTGCAGCTGCAAGAGCGCTGCTGACAAATCTTGTCCACCCTCTTTTCATATGATGCAAAATATTGGGTATCCTATTATATTTCTATCCTACATAGATATCATAAACAGATGGTAAGATTACAGGATTATATAGATTATAGAAATGGAGCAGTGACTGTATGGGAGCGTATGATAGTCACAAACAAATACCTTTAAATATGATTACCTGCTATCATCTGTCATGAAAGAGGGGGATAATAAGGTTTGGCTGAGACCCAGCTGGGACCAGTACTTCATGAAGATAGCTTTCCTTGTGAGCGAAAGGTCCACCTGCAGGAGAAGGCATGTGGGTGCTGTGCTGGTCAAGGACAAGCGTATACTCACCACAGGGTACAACGGCGCCCCAAAAGGGCAGAAAGACTGCCTGGAGATGGATTGCCTGAGAGATGAGCTGAATATCGAGAGCGGCAAAGATAAGCATATATGCAGGGCTATGCATGCAGAAGCAAATGCGATTGTCCAGGCTGCTCTTCACGGCATCCACATGGAAAAAGCGACGCTTTACTGTACCCACGGCATCTGCTCTGGATGCGCAAAGATGCTGATAAACGCAGGTGTAAGCAGGGTGGTGACATGCGCTGAAAGAAAAGAGGCTGATTTTGAGAATATGTTCTCAGATGCAGGCATCGAGTTCGTAAAAATAGAGAAGCCTGAGATGAGGATAAATACTCTAGAGTACTACAGATAGTTGTTTTTTGGAGGTGTTTTATGCCAGGAAAGAAAAAGGATGAACAGAAGATCACCAAGGGCATGTCGATACAGGAGCTTGTGAGCAAGCATGAGGAAGTTGTGCACGTGCTTTTTGAGCATGGCATGCACTGCGTAGGATGTGTTGCAGGACAGTTCGAGAACATAGAGCAGGCTGCACAGGCTCATGGGATAGATGTTGACAAGCTTGTTGAAGAGCTTAATAAAGCGGTTGCTCAAGAAAAGAACAAGAAAAAATAATCTTGTTGATAGAGAAACGACCTGTCCTGGGTATGAAAGAGCCTGATGCGGAAGCAAGTAAATGAACAACAAGCAGCTTTTGAAAGAATACGGCAGGAAAAATGAGATTATCAGGCAGAGGCTTAGAGATTTTAAGCAGCTGGGTCATGAGGATCTTTTCTACGAGCTTTGTTTCTGCCTGCTCACTCCGCAGTCAAAAGCTAAGAGCTGCGACTCTGTGGTCAAAGAGCTGAAATCCAGGAGATTTCTTGAAAGGCCTTTCAGGCCTAACAGGCTGCTGAAGCAGAAGACAAGGTTCCATAACAACAAGTCAAGATACCTTCTGGAAGCTAGGAAAAGATGCGACTGTATACTTCTTCAGCTTGACAAGAGGAGGGATCCTAAAGAGATCAGGGAATGGCTTGTTGCAAACGTGAAAGGTCTGGGTTACAAAGAGGCCTCGCATTTTCTCCGCAACATAGGTTTTGAGGGCGTGGCAATACTTGACAGGCACATACTCAGGAACCTGGAGTCTCTTGGCGTCATAAATATGCCCAGGACGCTTACCAGAAAGAGATATCTTGAGATCGAGAAAAGTTTTGAGAGGTTTGCGAAAAGCACAGGGATCCCTATGGATGAGCTTGACCTGCTCTTCTGGTCAATGCAGACAGGAGAGGTCTTTAAGTAGATAGAGACATTCTGGAGAGTTTATGGAGCATGGCTGGAAAAAAGATAAGCAGGAGAGAGATAGGCACTGTCATCAGAAAGATCAGCAAAGAGATAGAGAAATATGTAGAGCCTTCTGTAACGCAGATAGGGAAGAAGAAAAACCCTTATCATGCTTTGATATCATGCGTGCTTTCCCTGAGAACAAAGGATGAGGTGACGCTTGCTGCTTCTGCAAGGCTGTTCAAGAAAGCAGACACACCCCAGAAGATGGTGAAGCTGACCTGGCTTCAGATAGGGAATCTGATAAAGCCAGTCAACTACTGGAAGACAAAGGCAAAGAACATCAGGAAGATAAGCCGGATACTGCTTGATAAGTATAAGGGAGAAGTGCCTAAGGATTTTGATAAGCTGCTGGAGCTTCCTAATGTCGGCAGGAAGACAGCAAACATAGTGATGACCTATGGTTTCTTTGAGAAGGACTATCTTGCCATAGACACCCATTGCCACAGGATACCAAACAGGCTTGGATGGATAGACACCAAGACGCCCGAGGAGACCGAGTTTGCCCTTCGTGAGCTTATCCCAAAGAAGTACTGGTGGGAGTTCAACAACAGTTTCGTGGCTTTTGGCCAGAACATATGCAAACCTGTGAAGCCCCTCTGCTGGAAATGTCCTGTAGTGAAGTACTGCAGGTACAGAGATAAGAACCTTGAGCTTCCAAGGAAAGAATAGCTTCCAAGAAAAGAGAAGCACAGACAGCATCCACCAACTGAACTAAAGCCTAAAACCCTCAAGAGCAGGATCAGGGGAGTCATCTGAAGCTTCCTTTTTCTTGTCCCTTATCCTTGCCTGAAGTTCAGGCACGTTGAGCCCTGAGTCATATTCTCTGAGCAGCAGCTGTTTCTGGTCTGCTTCCGGCCTTGAGGCAGAATGCTTGTCATAATACCTTACGATATCCTCTTCCTCTGCTGTTCCCAGGGATATCTCCATTATCAGTGCAGGCTCCCTGCTGTGCCTCACAGCAGTGTGGAGGGTATCTCTTGGTATATAGATGCACCCTTCTTTTGGAAAGCCTTCCTGCCTTAGAGCCATTATGTCTTCTTCCGGAGATCTTCCTGCCCTGGCCCTGTACACCATGGCATTACCTGAATCAAGGTACCATGCCTCGTCCCTTTCATCGTGGGACTGTATAGACAGCTCATCTGTAAGGACAAGATGCTTTAAGGTGACAAAATAATCATCAGGATGGTTCCTGAAAAGGTCCTTTGCAGCTGGCAGCAGCTCCCTGATATCCTTGTTCCTTACATAGGTGAGGTATTTTCCCCAGGGTTTCTGCACATCCTCAACAATATCAAGGCTTTCCAGGTCTATCAGTTCCCTTACCAGCTGTATTGTCGGGTTCATGACATCATGGTTATATTCAGGCCTTTTTATTAGTTACCATAAAGATTACGCCCAGCATCGTATCCCATGATATCGAAAAATTTATATATGACGCAGTTATTATACTACTAAACAATACTAAATGTTAAGAACAGTTATGACCATATGGGGTGGTACTGAATGGAAGAATGTGTAAATACAAGAAGGGAAGAGACAATAAAGGAAGAAACAATAAGGAAAGAAAGATCTGATATGAACACATCAGTGGATCTTGTGGTAGATGCAGCCACTTCCAGGGATCTTAACGCAACAGGACACGAGGGAAGCCCAAAAGCCATGCCTGGAGCTGTGTACCCTCATGGAGTAGAAGAGTACTCTTCAGGCGAAGGCAGTCCTATCGCCATGCCAGGAGTATCTTATCCAACAGGAAACTGATATCTTTTTCTTTTCTGTCTTTTTTTTACTGATACATACATCATATTAAGAAATTGATAGCCCCGCTCGGAATTGCGTGCAGTTTCTCAAGCCAAGCATATCATCTTGTCTGCATTTCGAACCGAGGTCCCAGGACATTTTCAGTGAGAAGCATGCACTTCCTGGCCTTGCTTGCTCGCTGCCAAAATCCTGGATGAATGGCCATACCATCAGGAAACTGATGATAATTGACCGCTACACTACGGGGCTTTATGCCATCCATACAGCCCAAGGGTATAAAAACTTTTTGAAATATTGAATAGGTCCTGGATCTCTTTTGACATCGCCTGAAACTATGATAAAATTTATATACCTATGTTATTTGTCTGATTGTATAGGCTAGAATCCTAGAGGTGAAAACATGAAAAGAACTTTGCTGTTGGTTGGTCTGATGATCCTGTTTTTGGCTTTGAACGGATGCAAGCAAGAGGTTGTAGGCAATGCAAGTGATGTGATTGAGGGTGAGGATGATAACCAGGCTGCTTTAGAAAAGGGCAGTGAAGAAAGCCAAGTGACCTCTCCAAAACCTACCACAGAAAAAGGAGACTGTATCGACACAGATGGAGGAGATGACCCTTATACAGCAGGAAAGGTTTATGGAAGGACAGCAGACGGCGAGGAATTTGAGGTCAGGGACAGCTGTTATAATGACTTCCTTCTCGAATACTGGTGTGATGAAGAGACAGGAGAATACAGGAACACAAATTACCGCTGTTCATGTGAAAGAGAAGACAGGACCTGCTGATGCTGTTTTTTTTGGTCTTTTTTCTTTTATGTGAAAGGAGGATATCCATGATACAGGCAGGAAATAAACATCAAACAGGAGTAGGACGATAGTTCACTTCCAGTTCTTGACTGCTTCCTCTTCAATAAAGTGAAGCTTTCCAGGCACTACAAGGCAGTGGACAGGCTTTCCAAAGTCCTTCTTCAGAAGTTTTTCTGCTTTTCCAGATATGATCTTCTGGTTCTTGCTGCTGAGCCTTGCACAGCCTATGCATATCGTATCTTTGGAAAAAACAGCGTCTTTTCTTTTATCTGCTATTTCAAGGAGGCTCTGGATAGCCTGGTTAACAGTCATGTACCTTCCCTGTTCTGGCTTGAGATCCAGCAGAAAAAGGGTGTGAAGTCCCATGTTTTGGTTGCCTTTCAGAACATCGTAATGCGTCTCTGGCTCAAAGCCCTTGTCATGGAATGGTATTGAAGTTGTCTTTCCGAACTTATAGAGTTCAAGGCCTGTTATGCCTGCAGCTGTCAGTACTGATGCATTGTGGATGACCTCTGTCCTGATCTTCATCTTTTTTGCGCGCAAAAGGAGATCTGTATGGGTTGTAGCAGACATGGGGTCTCCTATCACAAGCAAAGCAATATCCTGCTTTTTTGCAGGCTTGAGAAGCTTCTCCTCTGCTTCTTTCTCCACAAGCTCCCTGTCTGCAGGGAATATCTTTTTGCCATAAAGCTTTTCGAGTTTGGTTGTGGGGCAGTTGAGCTTGCTGGTGTAGCTCTCAAGATAGATATCCTTGCATTTTCTAACTGCTTCAAGGCCTTTGAGAGTGATATCTTTCTCATTGTCAAGGCCTATTCCTATGAGATAAAGTGCCATATCTTACAGATATCACCTGTTGCTTAATAAGCTTTTTGAAAAGTCTGTTTTATGTATCTTGAGATAAAAATTCTGTTATAATCCAATTCTGCTATAATCCCATAATTAATATCTGTTTTGTTGAAATAGCCATATTTGTATACTGTAAAATATATATCAAAACCCAGAAATATTTATAAATTAGCTAAACATCAAAATAAGAATATAGAAACACCCGGTTTTTTGGCGAAAACCAGTGTTTTTGGCGTTAAACATCAAATCTGAAATGTAATTGGCGTTTAGTACTTGAAAGAGTCGTTGTTTGGTTTGCTTATCCATGTTGGCGCATGAATAAACTCTCTTTCTATGGGAAACTCAATATGAGCTAACATATAAATATTTCGTAAGTGAAATATATATGTTGGGGTATATAGAAGAATGCGAATAGAAGAATGCGAACAAACCACAAAGGAGGGGTGAGATAAATGGATTTTATAGTAGAAAACGCCATGAAGAATGCAGACCCTGGCAAGTACGAGGGTATTGAGGTAGGACAGGCCAACATCAAGGTAATCGGTGTTGGAGGAGCAGGAAACAACATAGTGGGCTGGCTTTATAAGAAAGGGATCAAAGGTGCTGAGATAATAGCATGCAACACAGACCAGCAGCATCTTAACATAACAGACGCAGACAGGAAATTTCTGATAGGAAAAGATCTTACCAGAGGACTTGGATGCGGAGGATTTCCACAGAAAGGCGCAGAAGCTGCTCAGGAGACTATCCAGGAAGTGAAGGATTCCCTGAAAGGCTCTGACATGGTATTCATATGCGGAGGCATGGGAGGCGGAACAGGAACAGGAGCTTGTCCTATAGTCGCACAGGTGGCAAGAGATACAGGATCTATCGTCATCGGAACAGTGACAATGCCTTTCAAGATAGAGAGAGCTAGGGTAGACAAGGCAGAGTTCGGACTGCAGCAACTAAGGCAGGTCTCAGACACTGTGATTGTCATCGACAACAACAGGCTTGTGCAGATAGCAGGAAACCTGCCTATCCAGCAGGCTTTTGCAGTTGCAAATGAGCTGATAGCGACGATGATCAAAGGTATAGTAGAGACCATAGCAGTACCAAGCCTGGTCAACCTGGACTATGCTGACGTGAAAGCTATAATGAAGAACGGAGGAGTAGCTGCTATCGGAGTAGGCGCATCTGACACCAACAACAGGGTGGAAGAGGCTGTAAAAGGAGCGCTTTCAAACCCCTTGCTTGACATCAACTATGAAGGAGCTACCGGCGCCCTTATACACGTGGCAGGAGGCCCTGATCTGACGCTTGACGAGATCAACAAGGTCGGAGAACTCGTGACAGAATCTCTTGATGATGACGCAAATGTCATCTGGGGAGCGAGAGTGGCAGAGGAGATGAAAGGCAAGATCACTGTGATGACCATTGTTACAGGCGTGAAATCACCATGGATCTTGGGAAAGATGGACTATGATGAGGTAAGTCCGCAGGCCCAGGAGATAAGTGATGAGCTTGGCATTGAGATCATCAAGTAATCACACTTACCCCCAGTCTTTGTGGGTCGGTTTCTTGCCTTCATTTTTTACCACCCCCAACTCAAAGAATGAAGGCAGAACTTTATCTCCGCCTTTTTAGGTGGAGATTTTTTTTCTTTTTTAAATTCTTAAAAACTACTCTTAGAAATTGAAGCCTATTTTAACCTTTTCTTGACATCTTCCACTGTTTTGGCAAAAGCATCAAATGCTGTCTCATGTTTCCTAAGTGCCTTTTTGAGCTCTTTGATGCCATAATCTATCTCATTAACATCTTGTGAAGCTTTGTAATTCTAGAATCAATCTCAGCTAAAAGCTAGTTTTTCTTTGTCATTCGTCATTACTCAGCTACTCTTTGGGAGGTTCCTTGACCTTCTGTGTGAACTTTCCAAGCATCTTTTTGCCTTTTTCAATGCCGCTTCTTATCGCAGACGCTGTCTGATATCCCATGACCTGGTCAATATCCCTTATCCTGCCTGAATTCTCGCCATAATTGTTCATGAAAGTCACGTTCTCAAGAGTCCTCTTTGGAGGGCATGGAGGCTGCTCATCAGGATAGCCAATAGCAAGTATCATCTGAGGCCTTGCCCTGTCAGGTATGCTGCAGGTCCTCTTGACCATATCTTCATCAAAAGCGCCTACCCAGCACCCTCCCAGCCCTAAAGCATGGGCTGCCAGAAGCATATTTTCAGCTGCAGCTGCGCAGTTCTGGACATTGTAGAGCCTTTCGCCCCTTACGCTGTAGAACTGCTTTCCCCTCTCCACAGTTGCGGTGATAATAACATGGATAGGAGCTGTCTGCATCCAATACTGCTGGAGGCATGCTTCTGCGAGCTTCTTGCGCTTTTCCTTATCAAAGACGATCATGAACTGCCAGTTCTGAAGGTTTCCTGCGTTCGGTGCAAGCCTGGCTGCCTCAAGCAGTGAGCCTATCTTATCCCATTCCACAGGGACATCGAGAAATTTCCTTATGCTTCTCCTTGTCTGTATGCATTCAAAAGCATCCATGGTATGTCCTCTTTTTTGTTGTACGACAACATTTATATATAAACTCGGATTAATATATAAATGTTATGAAATATGCCAGCCTGACAGAGTTATATAATAGACTGGAGTCCACCACAAAGAGGCTTGAGAAGACTTATCATGTGGCAGCACTGCTTGAAAAGACCTCTGCTGAAGAGCTTCCTGTGATACTGACGCTTGTGGAAGGCAGGATCTTTCCAAGATATGATGAGAGAAAGATAGGCATGGCGTCAAAGCTTGTTCTGAAAGCCATAAACGTATCCACAGGTATCAGCGCTCCGGATATCGAGGCTGAATGGAAGGATACAGGCGACCTTGGCCTTGCTGCAAAAAACCTGATAGCCAGAAAGAGCCAGTCCACACTTTTCTCAGCAGACCTGAGCGTGAAAAAAGTGTACGACAACATGAGGAAACTGCCTGAGCTTACGGGAGCAGGAAGCGTGGAGAACAAGATAAAGCTGCTCGCAGAGTTGCTTACAAGCGCAAAGCCTGACGAAGCCAAGTACATCATAAGGACAGTGCTTGAGGACATGAGGATAGGGGTGGGCGAGGGTTCCCTGAGAGACGCTATGGTATGGGCGTTCTTCCCAAAGGTCCTAGGGGTGTTCAGGAGATGCAGCAGCTGCGGAAGGATGGTGCCTGCAACTCCAAAATGTATCGGATGCGGGGAGAAGATGGACAGGAAAAACCAGCCAGAGCCTGAAGGCAGCGTGCTTGAGATAGGCAAAGCAGAGGATCTTGAAGGCAAAAGGCTGCAGGAGCATGACTGCATAGCTGCTCCTGATGTTAAGACCGCAAGAGAGGCATACAACTGGCTGGTAAATGTCATGCAGGAAGCCATAGACATGAAAAACGACTTTGGCGCTGTTGCGGTGATAGCCAAAGAAAAAGGGCTTGAAGGGCTTCAGAAAGTCGAGCTATCAGTGGGAGAGCCTATAAAGGTGATGCTTTACCCCAAGGCTGCTGATTTTGAGGATGCTTTTGAAAGGGTGGGAAGGCCTGCTGCATTCGAGTACAAGATCGATGGGTTCAGGATACAGATACACAGAAAAGGGGACAGCATAAGGCTGTATACCAGAAGGTTGGAAGACGTGACAGAGCAGTTCCCTGATATCGTATCATGCATAAAGGACAATACAGATGCAAAAGGATATATACTTGACTCTGAGGTCATAGGCATAGATCCCAAGACCAAGAAGTACCTGCCTTTCCAGAACATCTCCATGAGGATAAAGAGGAAACACGGCATCAGCGACATGTCAAAGAAGATACCTGTGATGGTGAATGTCTTTGATGTGATGGAGCTTGAAGGCAAAAACATGCTGAAGACCGCTTTTGCTGAAAGAAGAAAAAAGATAGAAAAGATCGTCAACAAGGTGCCGGAAAAGCTGCAGGTCATAAAACAGATAATGACAGATGATATCCAGAAAGCCAGAAGGTTCTATGAGGAAAGCCTGGCAAAAGGGAACGAAGGGGTCATGGCAAAAAGCCTTAAAGGCATCTACAAGCCCGGCAGCAGGGTGGGCTACGGCGTCAAGATAAAGCCTGTGATGGAGACACTGGACCTTGTTATTGTAGGGGCTACCTGGGGAGAGGGCAAGAGATCCGCCTGGCTGAGCTCTTTCACCCTTGCATGCATCGACGAGAATGGCGAGCCTGCTGAGATAGGCAAGGTTGGGACAGGCATAAAAGAGAAGGCAGAGCAGGGAGTCAGTTTTGATCAGCTTACTGAGCTGCTGAAGCCGCTTATCATCTCTGAAAAAGGCAGGGAAGTGAAGGTGAAGCCCAAGATAGTCGTGGAAGTGAACTATGAAGAGATACAGAGATCCCCGAACTATGGTTCTGGTTTTGCGCTCAGGTTTCCAAGAGTGATAAGACTGAGGCTTGACAGAGGGCCGGATGATGCCAGTGACATAAGCTATATAGAAGACCTTTATCATGGACAAAGGGGGAAGAAATAGATAGGATGTAGATAAAGATGGGTTTGTTTCACAAAAATATAGAGGACATGAAAAAGTATCTGGAAAGAGGTAACTAAAAAGCTGTTGCAAAGATTGCAAAAGACCATATCAAGGAGGAGCATCATTTTGAGAGCTATCTTGTAAGGCTGCAGAGGCTTATAGGAAAATATCATGAGGCATTGCTGGGCCTGAGCAGTATCGATGTCCCTAATTTTGATTCAGCAGTTGCCAAGCAGCATCTTGAGGATGCAGAAAGGTCATTGGTATACATAAAAGAATGCATAAAACTGCTTATCAAAGAAGAGAAGATAAAGTTGGAATAAACGTCCCCACTGGGAATCGAACCCAGATCTCAACCTCCGCAAGGTTGTGTTCTATCCATTATACTATGGGGACTTGTTTAGTGAAGTATTGTTTTTGTATATAAAATCTTTTCTTTAGGTCGTGGGGTCGAGCGTAGTGAGGCCGCACATTGCTCCCAGTTGGCCAAAGAACTGGTTGTGTTCTATCCATTATACTATGGGGACATTTGGATTACAGAACTGTCTTTGAGGTATTTAAATATTTGCTCATATAAGAAGTATCAAGTCAATGTAGAGATAAATGTCTTGAAACTCTCCTTCTC
>WJKB01000074.1 GCA_014729345.1 Candidatus Woesearchaeota archaeon | reverse complement strand
ATATCTGAGATAAAGATCACTGAGGGTTCCTGGCCTTGCATTTTTTGCCCCTCTTTTCTTGAACAGCTTTTCAAGGTCCCATCTGCCTGCTGTCTTCCATGCTTCCTCATAGCTGATCAGGTTTGTGGTGACCATGACTCCTGACAATCCTTCTTTATGGGTCAATCTGCGACGTACAGCAGGATTCATGCATGCATTGCCATCATATACCATATACCTGGTATTGTTGTGCATAAGCCAGAACCCTTCTGTATCCATGATACTTGCCGCATCCCTGTCTCTCACAGGTTCCTCGAACCTTAATACAACACCGTTCCTGTAGCTATGGTTCTGTTCCGTCGGTGTATAGTAGTTGTCTTTTGCGTGGATTCCAAGGAATCGTCTCCAGTTGTCGGTAAATCGTGTTTCGCTCATGTATGAAAGAGCATCATATATCAATAGAACATCAACATACCTTTCATCAGGAGTGCATGCAAGGTGCCTGTCTACTATCGGTCTGCCTAGTTCAACCAAAGCTTCCTTAATTCCTTCTTTAATAGCCCCTTCTAATGATTTTGCAGCTGTCCTGATCCATGCCTGGACCTGCCTTGTGGAGGAATTAGACATTTTTTCCTTCAGCATGTCAACTATAAGCTGGTTAAGCTCCCTGTCATCTACCCCCAATATATGCCTTTGTTTGTCATCCATACGTCTATAAAGTGGGGTCTGTTTTATAAATATTATGCTTGTTTCAGAAAAGCAAAAGGTTTACATACCCCTCAAGGATAGTAACGATTATGCTTCATGAGGTGAGTTCTGACAGAAGAAATGCTTTTATCTATGGAAAGACAAGATATGTGAGATGCTATGATGCTTTGCCAGGCTATCAAAAAGATTACAGATTCTACAGGCATCCCAAAGCGTGGGGTTTGAATCCTAATCATTATGTTCATGATAGAAGTAGGGAGGGGTGGCATAATCTATATTTGATTAGTTTGGGGAAAAAGGAATCTATTCTATTATTAGATAGATTCGATAGAGTGCTTAGCAAATTGAAGTATAAGAAGGATTTCTGTCAGATAAAGTACGGAATAAAAGATGGGCCCGCGGAGACTTCCACTCGATTCCATCATATTGCAGTTGGCGAAACGCTCAAAAATCGAAGATTTTTGGCGCACAAAAATGCCTTTAGCATTTTTGACGGAACCGGTTTTGAACTCCGGACCACCCGATCTCTAACACTAATGTTATCAGTCGGGCACTCCATTGCCTGCTAGTCAGCGATGCTGACATGCACCAGACTAAGCTACGGGCCCATATGAGTATAAAGCGCCTCTGGGCAGATTTTCCAGCCATAAATTGGCAAGCCAATTTTATGCCACTCGAACTGCCGACCTCGCGGTCTCTATAGCAAGTTTAACAGCCGCGCGCTCTACCTGCTAAGCTACAGAGGCATATGTCTGAGAATAAATATTTGGTTTATAAAGGTTTCGTCCTGATTCGTCAGTTGGCTCATCATTCTGCCAGATGATGCTTCGAAAACTATTTAAATGACCTTGCAGATTGCGTATGCATGGTACTTGCAAAACTGGTGGAGACCATGATCACTGTCTTCACCAACAAGATATTCTTATCATGTCTCTTTGCCTGGCTGCTGGCCCAGCTTTTCAAGGTGGTATCAACCTCTATCAGGGAGAAAAGGTTTGCGATATCAAGAATATTTGCACTGGGAGGGATGCCTTCCTCGCACACAGCAACCATCACAGCGCTGCTTCTGGCAACCTATCTTGACCAGCAGATAACGCCTCTTACCATAGCGATCTTCATAATAGCGCTTATAGTGATAAGAGATAGTTTTGGGGTTAGGCAAGAGGTCGGAAAGCACGCAAAAGTGCTTAACAAGCTTGCAGCCAGACGCACAGAATTTGAGAAACTGGAAGAGCTTATAGGCCACACACTTCCTGAAGTGGTTGTGGGAGGACTTCTTGGGATTCTTGTCCCTATGATTATATACCTGCTATGAAAACCATCCCTACTGCTATCAAAAGGAAAGAGATGTTTCTCAGCGCCATGTTCCACAAGGCTGTCAGCCTGTGTTTCCGACCAGGCATGAGGACAGCCGCATAGGGAAGCCCGTAGATGAACATAAGCCCTGATAGCATGAAAAATGCCTCTTTTTCATGGGAAGAGAAGTAAAGTATCACTGCAAACACAGGATAAGCTGCCCATTGGCCTGTGTCTTTCCAGAACCTCAGAAACAAGAGGAATGACAGCACTGCCGCAGCTATGCCTGCCAGATTATGGATGCCTAAACCTGATAATGCAAAGAAGATGACAAGTGAAAGAAGGATTTTCTGCAAAAGCTCAAAATATCTTTTGCCAGGCTTGAGCTCTTCTCTTGCTGAAAACGCAAGAAAGACACCTGCCAGAGGTCCTGCATAGACCAATGCCGATGCCAGTAGATATTGAAAGATCTCCATTTTAGACGTATATGAAATACAGTCCTGTTGTCATCAGGGCTATTGCAGCTATCTTTGTTAATAAAGTTTTCCTGTCTATATGCTCTCTGAGCATTTCAGGGAACCATACTGAAAGTATAATTGCATACAACAGCACAAAGGCTGGCTGGAAACCCTCAAACACGCTGATTATGGATATGGGGCCTAGGGTGATCGCATAGTAAGAGATACCGACTGCAATGATATTAAGGATTTCTGTAGAAAGGAGGATCATCCCTGACCTTGCGCGTACTTCCCTCACAGTCTTTGTGAACTTTTTTCTTTGCTTGCTGAAAAAGGCCAGTGCCAGGACAGATGCCAGGAATGTTCCTATTCTGGTGAATACAAAACCTTCAGCATAAGGGATATGAAGATAAAGATACTTTACCAGGGTATAGATGATCGCAAAGACTATGCTTGAGAACAGCATCAGGTAGAATGCCTTTCCAGGACGAAGAAGCCCCTTGAAGGTCCTTGTCTGGATGATCATGCCTCCTGCAAGTATGAGTGCAAAGCCAGCATAATCCCATGCTGCGAGCCTTTCACCTATCAGTACCCATGCAAGAACCAGCACAAAGACAGGCTTCATCTGCCATAAGGGGATCACCCTGCTGACCTCCTCCATGGACAGGGCCTTAAGGAAAGGCAGGATAGCCAGGAAATAAAGCATACCTGTGATAATGGCAAGGATCAAGTAACCTGGCGGCGGGATGCTGAATTTTGTGAAGGGTATCACTGCAAGCGAGACAAGTCCTATGAAACCTACCAGGACAGTGTATGAGAAACTTGATCTTATGTGCCTGTCCCTGATGACTTTTGCCAGTATATTGCAGACAGCCCATATAGCATATGAGAGGAGCGCCAGAAGCACCCAATTCATACCCATCTGCTGTGCCCCCACTGTATGAGCAGGTCAAACCAGCTTTCAGCTCTTTCAGGCAGGTTGGGGGTGTCGCATGCTCCGTAGCAGCTTCTCATCCATATGAATATCTCAGCGCCTGTGCCTGCCTCTAGCTCCTGCTGTATCTTTCCTGCCTGGGGCTTCAATCCGTCAGGGAGCTGGATAAGGACTTTTTTTGCCTTGGATCTTCTTATCTCGACAGCTGCCTTATCAAGCTCAAGGTCATAATCCATGAGCCAAAGAAATCATGTTTGGTATTTAAGGGTTTCTCTACTGGCTGCCTTTTTGAACATTGTATATCGGCCCTGGAAGGGCCCTGGCGGAATCCTCTATCTGCCTGCCGGACAGATAAGGCGGCCGATCGGCTCCTGGCTCCTGCTTTTCCTGTCGTTCCTTCATGTCCATCCAGAGCTGGTAATGCCCAGCCCTTCTGCATATCTCATCAGCTACAGCCGTGCCCTGTCTTATGGTCTGTTGGTGATGCTCTTTCTGGTGCGTAAGGCCCTGAACAGTGTTTATCCCTTCCCAGTTCCTTAGAACCTGCTCATCAGTTACATGAGTATCATAAAGCCTTATACAGTCAAGAACATCCTGCATCCTTTCATAGAAAACCTTGGCTTTTTCTGCTGCCATCAGGGCAGAGGTCATTGCATTGTACTCCTGCGGCTCAAAAAGCTGTATATGGTCCAGATGATACCTTGCCAGTTCCAGATAGGCTGTAGCCACTGTGTCGCAGGCCATGATAACCCTGTCTACCTGTTGTTCTATGGCAGGATCCTTGTATAAGCTGTCTTTTTCATCATCTCCTGGTCCCAAAGCATCCTCTTCAGTCATCTTTTCAGAAAGCAGCCTTGCTATGTGCTCAAGTATCTTATGATTGGCTGCCAGATATGCAAGATTGCTGTCTTCGACCCTGTCTTCAGATCCTGTAAGGACAGCATCAGGATCGCAGGATTCTTTCACATAATGGTAGTTTGCTTCAACAGTGGATCCATATCTCTGGAGAGCCTGTTCAAGCGTAAGATCATTGTCAGGTATCATGAGATGAGGATATGCATTCCTATTTATAAATGTTTCGGAAAAGTTATCACTTTCAAGTAATGATTAACATCTGGCCTAGAATTCAGGCAGCATAGCGTTTATTTCGCAATTGCAGACTAAGCCTTCTTATTGTAATGATAAGTTGCCAGTTTTGGCATTATTTTCTCAAGATTGCGAAAACAGTCCTCATGGTTCTTTGTCACTATCAACTATTAAGTGGTATTAGAATCATATTGAGCTTTTCTCCGGGCCTTTCTTTCCCTTAGATAAGGGACTCGCATGATGCCACCGCACCTTAAGCAGTGTATGACCACTTTTCCCTCTTTTGTCCTTGTCTGGGAGGTCTTGTCAGGCACTAGATAAGCAAGACAGTGCTTGCACATGCGCCTTCTGAGCTCCTGCGGTATCCTTACCTTGTACTTCATGGAGAGCTTCTTCGCGAGCCTGACATACCTGTCTGAAAGCTTTGGATCTGTGCTAAACATCTTCTTAGCCTGGTCAAAAAGCTCCCTGATCCTCTGCCTGGCTATCTCTTTCTGCTTCTGCTTGTCCTTTGCGTATCTTTTGGCCATAGACACGTCAAATGAAAACTTATTTAAATAATTAATCTTTTGCATAAAAAGGCTGGAAAAAATGTTTGATTTTCTGAAAAAGCTTTTGAAAAGCGAACCAGAGGAGAAAGAAGCAGTGGAGATAACATTAGATGAGCTGCCAGGGTGGTATGAGAAGGAGACTGAAGCGATCACCGACAGCATCAGGAAAATGCTTGTCTCAGCGCAGAATGAGATGGAAGACCAGAAAGGAGCGCTTAAGAAAGATCTTGAAGTCCTAAAGACCGCAGAGCTCAAGAACCCTAACATACCTGTAAGAGCCAAGAACATAATGCAGGGAAACAGGGAAGCATACATCAAGAGAGCAAGCATGTTTGTGGAAAAGATAGAGATTCCGTCAGATCCTTATGAAGCTGAAAAGTTTATCAAAGAGTTCAACATCAGGCTTGACAGCTTCGAAAAAGCCACTTCCAAGGCGTACAACGTGCTGCAGGAGTTCTTTGCAAACGAGTCTTACAAGATAGGTCAGGATATAAAAAGCATGGACAGGATCATAAAAAACATCACCGAACAGGTCAAAAACTCAGGCTTTGCAAAGATCGACGAGGGCAGGTCATCTATCACAAGGATCAACAACTCGATAGCGAAAAGGGATGAAATCAGGAACAAGAGACAAGGTCTTAAGAAGGAGATTGCAGAGCTCAAAGAGAAGATGAGAGTGAATGAGCAGGAGATGGATACGCTGAAAACATCAGATGATTTCAAGGAACTGGCTGCTCTGGAGCAGAAAAAGTCCGCTCTTAAGGAGCAGAAAGAGGAACTGGAGCATGAGATAGGCCTGATGATCAGCTCGATAGCCCCTGCCCTGAAGAAGTATTCAAGAATATCACTGGAGCGCGAAAAGCTTTGCAAAGACTATCTTTTCGCTCCTGTGAAGACGTTTGAGAATGACAGCGGACTGGAGATACTGAAGATAGCTGAAGGACTTAAGAATGCGATCACAGACAGCAGCCTGGAACTCAAGGACAAAAAGAAGGACAAGATGCTGGCAAATATTGACCAGATATCAGCAGAAAGGGTGGCTGAAATAAGCAAGAGGATCTATGATATAGAAACACAAGTAAAGGAGCTTTCACAGAGAATCAGCGATTCTGCCGTAAGAGATAGGTATAAGGAACTCAAGAAAAAACACGAAAAGCTCAAGAAAGACCTGAAAGGAGCAAAGACCAACCTAAACCTGGCAAGCAGAGCTCTGCAAGATATCGACATAGGAAAACTGGCTCATGATGCTGAAGAAAAGCTTGCCCGGATATCAGGCAGGAAAGTGAACATCATCCTGCCAAATAGCCAGGCAGAAAGTCAGGCCGGACAGGCAGATGATGTGAAAAAGGCGGATTTTTCAGCCCAGGCAGGCAAAAATCACCCTAAGGACCAAGCTGTCGGAGAAGATGACAGGTAAGCCTGGCGGAAAAAAGTCAGACAAATTTTCAAGACTTTCTAGTACTTGTAATATGCATAGAACCAATACACCATCATTCCCAGGACTATTATGGCAAGTATAAGCAGGATCCCGACGATCCAGTTTGCCTTGAGCATCTTCATGTCTGAAGTGACCCTGCCTGTGACCATGTCAAACGGCTTATCATCCTTATCTTCCTGGACTGCAGGCCTTGAAGGCTTATCAGGCTGGGGATTTGTGGTGATGGGCTGGAGGTCCTCATCATCTGAGCCATCCTCCTGCTCCTCCTCTTCCTCAACTACAGGTTCAGGTTCTGGCCTGCAAAGATGCAGGAACTCTATCTTGAGAGTAGTCTCCTGCGTGCCTAGTATATTGAGGACTGTTATGGAAACATCATACTCAAGGTTGTCATCGTAGTTTATCCTGTAGTACCTGCCCACAGGGACTATTATGGTCTTGTCTCCTACATGAAGCTTCACAGACGTGCTGACAACGTCCATGACCTTGATCTCATATTCCCTGCCAAGATACGTATATTTAGCGACGTCTTTCTCATGCATCTTCTGGACCGCAAGGCAGTCTTCCATGTCCAGGATGTAGGTCCTGGCAGAATACCCTCCTCCGCCGTTGCCTCCATCTCCTCCATCTCCGCCGTCTCCGCCGCAGACATTGTTCTCATCGACCTTTCCGTCACAGTCATCATCTTTGCTGTTGCAGACCTCAGTCGCTCCTGGATTCACGGCAGGATCCTGGTCATCGCAGTCTGCTGCTGTTCCGCAGACATCTCCCTCAAGGAAATAACCGTCAAGGTCCTGGTCAGTGCAGACTATGAAAGAGTATTTAGAGAGTGTGAAATTGACCTGTGTCGTCTGTCCGTTGTCTATCTGTACATAGTTCCTTGTTGCATAATAATACTGCGCTTTTGAGGCAGTGGCGTTGTAGATGTTCCCTGTAACTTCTGTCCAATAATATCCATCTGAATCAGTATATGCGAGGCCGAAAACTCCAGTCCCTTTAAGCACTTTGACTGCAGCTCCCTGTACAGGCAGCCCTGTCTCATTATCAAACACATAACCATTCATGACTCCTACATCAGGCTTTCTCTTAAGGCTGAAATGAAGCGTAAGATTACCGTCCACATAAGTAACAGCGGATGTGTTCGTATAATATCCTGGCTTTGTCGCCCTGAAAGTATAGGTTGTATCGTTCCAGACGTTCAGTGCATAATCTCCGTCGCTCTCTGACTTGTCTGTTCCGACATTTGAACCTGAGATAAGGGCTGTAACAGTGGCATCCTCAAGGAAATTGCCGCTCTCGTTGTCTTCATAGACCTTTCCGCTAACTTCTATGAAAGGTTTTGGGCCAAGGACAAAATTCACGTAAGAGCTCGCGTTTGCCTGCTGCGTGTGATAATGCCATCCTATCTTTGTAGCATTAAGAAGATACTTTTTCTCTGTTGGGACTGAGAAATTAAACAGGCCATCTGCACCTGTAAGGCTTGAGTTAATATACGTGCCTGTGGTAAAATCCTTGAGTGTTACATTTACATCTTCAACAGGGCTCCCGTCAAGGTTGCTGGTGACCTTTCCTGCAATGCAGAAAGCTGAAACACTGCCAGCTAGCGCTACAATGATCATAAGTACAATCATCGGAAGCAATATCGTTTTTTTCATCTTAGCTCAAGTATGCGTTTACGTCTTGTGTCACATTTCCTTCCATCACACCGACACCATGGGCAAATGTCTCATTTGCGAATGGAGGTGCTGAAACTTCCAGGTCATAGTTGAACAATGACAGTAATCCGTTGACTATGTACCTTCCTACACTGTTTGTATACAACTTTTGTTCCACATCTGAGTTACGAGAGACACGCACATTTATTAATGCTCCGGAGATTGTAGCCATCGGAAATGTGGAATTGTCATATATGATACCTGATATTGAGCCTGATGCAGGTGAAGGCGCAAGTGTGAAGTTCAGATAATTATCCCCTGGCAATATTGTGAACTCTACGAAATTCTCATCGAATCCTGTCTTTGATGCTGTCATGTTATAGTTTCCTGTCGGTAAGGTCATGGTATAGAACCCTGTGCCGTTGCTGCTTGCCTGCTCTGTTGATCCTCCACCTTCATAAGCATCGACATCAGCCAAATATAGGGTATTGTTGCTGGTATCGAAAACATATCCTGACAAGGTTCCTGTCACTATCTCAGGCGTAAGTATGATATCCCATTCAGTGCCCTGTCCGTTGTTGACTGTTATACCAGCAGTGCTGTTTGTCTCATAGCCGACAGCAGAAGCCACAACATCATATGTTCCTGCCGGAACAGTCATGTTATAACAGCCGTCAAGACCTGACAAGCTCATGTTCCATGTCACAGGACCATCATTCGCCTCTACAAGCACGAATGCCATAGGATCTGTTGAGCTGTTCGTAATACACCCATATACCCAGCCATAGGTGGGTGCTGGAGGGCTTACAGAGAAAGTGAAATTTGCTGGAGCGAATCCTGACTGTGAGTTATTGTCGAAGCATTCAACATTCCATATATAGCTTCCGTCTGCAAGGCCTGTGAGTTGAAACATGTTGATCGTTCCTTCAACAGGAGAGTTATCCGTATCGACTGATTGCCATGTCCCTGTGGTGTTGGTCCACAGCTCACAGCTGTCAAGCATGAAATCATCTAAAGCATTATAGGTGAAGGTGACATTGCCATCTGGATCATTGCCTCCGTTAGGAGTTATGATGGTCACGAAAGGGGGATTGTCGACTGCAGGGATCGAAACCTGTACTGCCAGAGTATCAGAATCTGAGTCAGCATCATCTGAGTCCAAGACAGTGCATCTGGCATTATAGCTGCCTGCATTGTAGGTTGTTGTGAAAACTTCTGAATATGAGCCTGAAACAACTGTCTGGTCCGGATTGCCGTCACCGTCAAAGTCCATCTCATAGGTGAAGGGCGTGTCGATGGCCTGGGGATCGACTGAACAGGTGAACTCAACATCCAAAGGCTCTGTGCCAGTGCTCTGGTTTGCTGTAAGCGTCACTATAGGATACGAGTCTGTGACATTTATCTGGCCGAATGCCTGGTCTGAGTTTGCAGAGCTGTCGATCACTTCGCACATGAAGTCGATAAGCTCAAAATCACCGCTGGCATTGAACGACCTCTGTTCATATATCGGGCTTGGGCTTTGGATGTCATCGTTAGGATCTTGGAAGTAGAGCCCATAGACTATAGAGCCTACCCCTCCTATTGCAGAGCAGTTGAAATCAACATCAAGCGTCTCCATGCCGTATTCAGGGGTGTAATCAAGGTAAGCGTTTATCCCGGCATCAAGCACTGTTATCTGCTGCGTGAGCGACTCCACGCTTCCGTCTGCGTCTGTGACTGTCAATGTTACATCGTAAAGGCCGTCAGTGGTGTAGGTATGGGTGGGATCTGTTGAATTGTCAGTGTTTCCGTCTCCAAAGTCCCATTGCCAGCCAGTGATGCCGTCATATGCTGTTGAAAGGTCTGTGAAATCCACACTGTCCCCTTCAGTAGGTGTTGCTGGAGTCCAGCTGAAATCAACATCCGGAACAGTGTCAAGTATCCATACCTGCAGGAATGCTTCGTCATAAGACCAGTCAGAGTCCCAGACAGTCAGTGTGACCAGGGCATATGGTGACACCAGCTGCTGACTATAATTATGGGTCACGACCCACCCATATTCCTCAGGGCTACCATTTCCATAACGCCATCTTACAAGGTCAGTCCCGTTCATGGTCAGTATGCCGTCATAAGCATAGCTGGCAGTTGCGTCAAAAGTCACCAGCTCCCCTTCATAGACCGTGATGTTGGTGAAGCTTGGGACTGCTACAGGAACACTGTCAATGACAGTGACCTCAACAACTGCAGAATCCTCGTCTTCAGGGCCTGATTCTGAGTCTCCCACTGTGCAGTTTGCAGTGTATGTGCTGTTTTGAAGGTAATTATATGTGAATACTGCAAAATGATCGCTTGTCACAAGAGTATCATCCCATAGTCCGTCACCGTCAAAATCGATATCATATGTGAATGGCGTATCTACAGCGCTGGAGTCTATGGAGCAGTTGAACTGGACAAGCGAAGGCTCGGTCTGGTTGTCTGGCTCAGCTGTAAGACTGACCACAGGCACGCTGTCTGTTACAGTGATGGTCTCCTGATCTATACTGACCTCTCCATCATCATCCTCTATCTGGCAGGTTATGTCATACTGCATGGAAGGATCGGCAGTGGAGTACTGGTGCGAAGCATAAATAGGATTTGAAGAGCTGAACTCCTGTCCGTCTCCGAAAAATACAGTGTAGTTTGAAGGCATGTTCCCTGGATCGCCTGTGCAGTTGATCTGAACCTCAAGTATCTCTATTCCGCTTACAGGAGCTATGGACAGGCTTGCATTAGGGACAAGATTTGCATCTTCAACCTGGATCTCTACAGAATCTGAGCTGATATCTCCGTCTGTGTCCTGAACATGGCATACAGCTGTATAGTTGCCTGGTGCTGCGTAGGTATGTGTCATGGATATGGGGCTGGTCTGTACTTGGGTAGCCTGTCCGTCGTCAAACTCGATCCAGTATGATATCGGCGCATTGCCTTCAGTCGAGTTGCAGGTGAAGTTGACATCCAGAGCAGCTTCTCCGAAAACAGGATCAGCCTGGATGACTGCATTCACAGGCACATTGCCTACAGTGACAGGGAGTGTTACTGAATCCTGGCTTCCGTCTGCATCCCAGACAGTCAAGGTTACATCATAGGTATCATTGTATGTATATGTGTAAGATGGATGCTGTGCTGTTGAAGTTCCTGTTGAATCTCCAAAAACCCACAACCAGTCGACAATATCATCATAGCCTGTTGAAATATCAGTGAAATCCACAGTGCTTCCTTCATCAGGATTGGTCGGATCCCATGTGAAGTTTGCTGCCGGCTCTGTGTCAAGTACTTCTACAGTCAGTGTATCATCGTCAGTGCTTCCGTCTCCGTCTGTCACTGTCAAGGTCACTGTGTAAGTGCCGTTCTGTAGGTAGGTGTTGCATGGTGTCTCTCCTGTTCCTGTGTTTCCGTCCCCGAAATCCCAGCCATAGGATGCTATGTTGTCGTATGCTGTAGAAAGGCTTGCGTCAAAGCATGCCTGTTCTCCTTCTGTTATGGTCTGGTCAGGTCCTGCTTCTGCAGTCGGTTCTGTGTCAAGCACAGTAAGCGTAAGGGTATCTGTGTCTGTGCTTCCGTCTGCATCTGTAACAGTCAGGCTCACTGTATATGTTCCATCCTGGGCATAAGCATTGCATGCTGTTCCACCAGATCCTGTGTTTCCATCGTCAAAGTCATACTCATATGATACTATCTCGTCATAAGAACTGCTGTGATTTCCCTGGAAACATGCAGTCTGGCCCTCTGTTATGGTTATGTTGCCCTGCAGCAGCGCTTGCGGGGCTGTATCTGCAATATCGATGCTCTCTGAGTCATAGTTATCGTCTCCTTCTGAATCAGTCACTGTGCATTGAGGCTCAAAACTGCCGTTCTGCAGATAGGTTGTGACAAAAGTCTCTGAATATGACGAGGTTATCCTGGTATCATCTATGATACCATCCCCTTCATAATCCATCTCATAGGTAAATTCCATGTCGATCGCAGACAGATCTATGGAGCAGATAAATTCAACATCCTCTGGTTCTGTGCCTGAGGTGGTGTTTGCTGCAAGCGTTACTATAGGATAGGTATCCCAGACAGTTACTGTCTCTGAGGTCTGGTTCTGGTCATCGTCAGAGTCAGTCACAATACAGGAGACTATGAAACTCTCATAATTGCCGGTTGCGTTGTAATGATAAATGGTTGTTATTGATGAGTTTGAATATATCTGGTCTCCGTTGCCGAAAAATACTGTGTAGTTCAGCGGCTGGTTGCCTCCTATAGCATCACAGGTTATGTCCACTGCCAGGGTCTCTGTGCCGTTGACAGGATCGATTGTAAGCAAAGGCATAGGAACAACATTGGGGACTGAGATGTACTGTGTAAGAGAAGCAGAACTTCCGTCTGCATCCCAGACCGTAAGTGTTACAGGATAAGTGCCGTTTGAGGCATAGACATGGCTTGGATCCTGGTCATTTGAATTCGCTGAACCATCCCCAAATTCCCACTCCCAGCCAGAGATAGGGTCATCATAGGCTGTTGAAAGGTCTGTGAAATCCACAGTGCTTCCTTCATCAGGATTGGTCGGATCCCATGTGAAATCTACTTCTGGAACAGTGTCAAGTACTTCTACAGTCAGTGTATCATCGTCAGTGCTTCCGTCTCCGTCTGTCACTGTCAAGGTTACCATGTATGTCCTGTTCTGCAGGTAGGTGTTGCATGGTGTCTCTCCTGTTCCTATGTTTCCGTCCCCAAAGTTCCATGAATAGCCTGATATAGGGCTGTCATATGCTGT
>WJKB01000073.1 GCA_014729345.1 Candidatus Woesearchaeota archaeon | reverse complement strand
GTTCAGGATCTCCTGCATTTCAGGCTCTGCTGCGGTCTCTTCCTGTTTCTGTAACTCATTTGCTGCTGCAGATCTCTTGCTTTCTGCAAATATGGTCGGGACTGCTGCGCGATCGAAGGTTATCTCCTTGCCTGGAAAAACAGTATCCTGCAGCTCGCCGCTCTCAAGCGCAGCGTCTATGATCCTGTCTTCGTGCTGTTCCACATCCCCTATCTGCTCCTCGAAAAGCTGTTCATCCATAACCTGCCGGACTGCCTCATCTGTCTGTTCAGGATCTCCTGCATCCTCGTGAGCAGAAGTATCCTGCTCATCGAACTCATCCTGTCCAGGCTTTACATGCGCTTCTGGATCAGTGTCAGTCGTAAGAATATCAGTTATCACATCAAGGTCTGCATTGTTCTGCTGCGGGGGTCTAAGCATCCTTTTCACCTTCTGTTGTATGATCTTACTCGATTCCGCCCAGCATCAGCTCGTCGAGCTCATGCCTGGTCAGCTTATCCTGGCTGATGAGTTTCTTGAAGGACTTCCTCATCTTCTTCTCCTCAACCTCATCCAGGATCTCTATGTCTTCTGTGTTCATCATTTGTATCATGCCTCAGGCTGATAACTATGCTGTGTATAATGTTCTGTCAGGTTGCTGTTGTCTGGACTGATATAGACTGTCCTGCAGAAAAGTCCTCTGACAATATCTGAGAGCTGTCTCCTTTCTCTTAGTTCCACTGGAACAACCAGAGCTTCGCGGTCATTGTCATCTTCTATAACTGGTATATACTCTTGTTCCTGTTTTTGTTCTTGTGGTTCTGCTGCCATTTTTTGCATCTTTTATCACCCTCTGGTTTGGCTATAATAAAAATAATCAAAGTGGAGAGAACTTGACATGGGGGATCATGGCGAGAATTTGGCTCTCTCCACCTGAATATTTATTATTACCAATGAGTAGATACTAACTTATATATAAATCTTTCGATTATTTACCACTTATTAGCAGTAAAAATACAAGAATCTCTTTAAAAGGGCGCCAAAAAAAGTCTGTCTTCATGCGTTCTGGTATGCAGGTAGATATCAGATATCTATGCTCCCATGATCCTGTCTATCTCCTGGCTCACGCTTAGCACAGCAGCTGTATCCCTGCGCCTGGATGCCTGGTTTAGCTCGATCCTCAGGCCAAGAAGCTCATCATCATCCTCTTCTTTCATCCTTTCTATCTGGGCGATATAATACCTCTGTTCAAATGTGTAATTGTCAAGGCTTTCAGGCACTTCAGCATCCATGCACTGGACCGCTTGCACAGCATGCTGCATCACGCAGTTTACATGCCTAACCGCGTAATCAAGGTACATTTCCCTGTTTTCAGGATGATCCCTGGCAAAAACAAGGTCCCTGTCAGCTGCTTTCCTCTCACAGCTCATCCTGCACTTGTGGTACTGGTAAAGGTCTATGACCCTGAGCTGGCCATACATGAAAGTGATCACCGGCCGAACACTTACCATGTTTTCTATATCTCCTGGATTTGTCTGTGTCTGTTCCTGCATGAGCCAGGGATACTATATAATTTATATAAAGTTTTTCCTTGCTGCATCACAGTAAATCAAAAGCTTTAAAAAGAAGATATTTTCCCTCAGCACCAGGTGATAGAATATCATAGGATACGTACTGCTTAGTTCATTTATCGCGTTGGGTTTTGCATTCTATATCTCCAGAAATATCCTCAAAGAGCCTGAGGGAAGCCAGGAGATGATAGATTACAGCAGCGCTGTGAGAGAAGGCGCAAAAGCCTATCTCACGAGACAGTATAAGGTTATCGCTATATATTTTGCAGTTGTCTTTGTGATACTTGCGCTCATGGCGTATTATGACTATGTTGTCATCTTCACACCTCTTGCGTTTCTTACAGGCGGTTTCTTCTCAGGCCTAAGCGGGTTCATCGGGATGCAGATAGCCACAAGAGCCAATGTAAGGACTACTAACGCTGCCAGGAAATCCCTCAACAAGGGCCTTAGGATAGCCTTTTCATCCGGAACTGTGATGGGCATGGTCGTGGTCGGACTTGTGCTTCTTCACATCAGCATCTGGTATATTGTGCTTAACTGGTACTACGGAAATTTTGAGGTCGCTGAAAGGATGGTATTTATTACAGCCTCTCTCCTGACCCTTGAGATGGGAGCAAGCTCCATAGCCTTGTTCGCCAGGGTGGGGGGCGGAATATTCACAAAAGCCGCTGATATAGGCGCTGACCTTGTCGGCAAGATAGAGCACAACGTACCTGAGGATGATCCGAGAAACCCTGCTGTTATAGCAGACAATGTTGGCGACAATGTTGGCGATGTTGCAGGCATGGGAGCAGACCTCTATGAGAGCTATGCAGGCAGCCTTATAGCCACGCTTGCGCTGGCCATAGCTGCAGGTCTTGGCATCGACGGTACTGTGGTGCCTTTGGGCATAGCAGGCGCAGGTGTTTTGGCTTCTATAGTCGGGGTCTATCTTGTGAGGACAGGCGACAGGCTCAGCCAGGCAGCATTGCTCAGGGCTCTCAGGAAAGGAGTTTACGGCTCTGCTGCACTTGTGGCTGTAGCTTCCTATTTTATTGTCAGGTACGCGCTTGGGGCAGAGCATATCGGCATATTCTACTGCATACTGGTTGGCCTTGCGACTGGCATGGTCATAGGCGCATCTACTGAGTATTTCACATCCCATCATTACAGGCCTGCAAAAAGGGTGGCTGAAGCTTCCAGGACAGGCCCTGCTACTGTAGTGCTTTCAGGCATATCTGTGGGCATGCTGAGCACAGCAGTCCCTGTGGTCACCATAGGTACAGCTATCATGCTTTCATTCATCTTTTCAGGAGGCATGGCAAACCCTCAACTCGGCCTTTACGGCATAGGGGTCGCTGCGGTTGGCATGCTTTCCACGCTTGGGATCACACTTGCCACAGATGCCTACGGACCTGTAGCAGACAATGCAGGCGGCATCGCAGAAGCTACCAGCCAGCCCCCCATCGTCAGGAAAAGGACTGATGCTTTTGATGCCATAGGAAACACCACTGCTGCCACAGGAAAAGGCTTTGCCATAGGCTCAGCTGCGCTCACAACGCTCGCTTTGATCGCAGCCTACAAGGAGGAGCTCTCTGTTGTTGCGGCAAAGTTCGGCAGGGAGCTGGTCATGGATCTTTCACTGATGAACCCAAAGATCATGGTCGGGCTTATCATCGGAGGAGGCATACCTTTCGTGTTTTGCGCACTGACAAACAACTCAGTGGCAAAAGCAGCGCATTCTATAGTGATGGAGGTCAGGAGGCAGTTCAAAAGCAAGCTTATCCTGAAAGGAAAGAAAAAACCTGATTATGAGAGATGCGTAAGGATCGCCACAAAATCTGCTCAGAAGCAGATGATACTTCCCAGTCTTCTGGCAATAGTCATGCCTCTTGCTGTTGGGTTTCTGCTCGGAGTGGAAGCAGTTATAGGCCTTCTCACAGGAGCCCTGGTATCAGGCTTTGCGCTTGCTGTGTTCATGGCAAACGCAGGAGGGGTCTGGGACAATGCCAAGAAATGGATCGAGGCAGGTAACCTGGGCGGCAAAGGCTCTGACAGCCACAAGGCATCTGTTGTAGGCGACACTATAGGTGATCCTTTCAAGGACACTTCCGGCCCTTCACTCAACATCCTTATCAAGCTGATGTCTATGGTGAGCCTGGTGTTTGCAGGGTTCATACTGCTTAACTCTTTAGTGTGATATTATGTCTGTGTTTTGGAACTACAAGAAACTATCAGATAGGCTTTGCATTTTGATACAGCTGTTACTCAAAATGGTCTTCATGGCAGAAAGGCTTTGGCTTGAATGTGCAGCTTCCTTTCTCTTCAATAACCTGTATAAACTCTCTGTATGAATTGATAAGCTTTGTGCAGTCAGTGCACCTCCTTAAATGAGTGCCTACAGTGACCTTGAAATCTTTTCCGCTGAGCTTTTCCAGCTGCATAGGCACTGAAGCCCAAAGCCTGTTGAATATGGTCTCCACAAACCTGTTATCATTGGTCTTTTCTGAAAGCTTGATGTTAAGGATGCACTTTTTCGGGGCTGAAAATGAGACTATCTCTTTGCTGACTTTCATGCACCTTTGTGTCGCGAACCTGATATTGTCATCATCTTTCTTCTTCTGGAACTTTTCAGGCAGTGTTATACTGCCGTCAGGGTTGAAGTTTGGCATAAGGATAATGTGTTTCCAGGGTATATAAGGGTTTGCTTTTTTCGGCAAGCTTTAATATAAGGCATGCATGTTCCTATTTCCATGACATTGCCGATCACAAGACAGGAAGCTGTTGAGCTTTTAAGGTCGATGCCCCAGACAGAGTCTGACATGAACCATTACCTTGAGACAGAGGCTATAATGAAGGCTTTGGCAGGGCATTTTGGTGAGGATGAGGAGTATTGGGGCATGATCGGGCTTTTGCATGATGTTGACTGGGGTCTGACAAGGGATAACTGGGCAGACCATCCTTTCATGTTCGTTATACAGAAAGACGGCAATATACTGTTCTTAGGAAAGGTTGTTGATCCGAGGTCTTGATATCTTCTGAGTGCAGCCTTATCTTCTTTTCGGAACAGCTGTCTGCTCCATGGCCCTGCACTTCATGTAAAGCCTGTTGATGTATATGAGGTTTTGCTGCTCTTCTGGATCAAGGACTCCGTCCTTGTCCCTGTCAAATGCCCTGTAGATCCTGTCCAGATGCATGTTGCTGTACTGCCTGGATCTCTTCAGCCCTCTTGCGCTTGATTCCACTGCAGGAGGGACATCATAGTGCATGTTCAATGAGGGTTTTGCGCATCCTGTCAAAGCTGCTGCGATCAGGCATATTGTCTTGTTTTTCATATTATCCAGGTTTTTGACAGGTGTTTTAAAAAGTTTTTCATCAGGCAAGCTTCTTCCCGAGCTCTTCTGTCTTTTCAAGATATGGCTCAAGATCTTTTTCCTTGCCCACTTTTCCGAACCTGGTCACTTTCCTGACCTTTATGCCGCAGAAATTGAATGTCAGCCTCTTCATGGCCTTTACCGCAGGGTTTCCGAGAAGGAGAAAATACATCCACACTGGTGCCCCGCTTGTCACTATGAGATGGCCTGTCCTGCCCTTCAGAAGCTTTTTTGGAAACACCCCTTTGCCATACTTGAACGCAAAGCCTGGCAGGATGGTGCGGTCCAGGAAGCCCTTTAGAAGTGCAGGTACAGAGCCCCACCATATAGGGAACACCAGGACGATGTGGTCTGCCCATCTGATAAGCTTCTGGGACCTTTTGAGGTCAGGCTCCAGCTTTTGGATCCTGTTGTATCCCTCATGCAGGATAGGGTCAAATCTGAGCTTTGGGAGGGAGAGCTTCTTTACCTTTGCATTTCCTTCAGCTCCTTTGATGTAAGCGTCTGCAAGCGCATTGCAGAAGCTGTCCTCGCTCGGATGCCCCATCATCACCAGTATCTTTTTCATATTTTTATTGAGATGCAGATATATATAAATGTTTGGTGCGTAAGAGGAGAATTCCTGCAAAAGATTCAGATGTCTCTTCGGACATCCACTGCCTTCTGTATCTTTCCTTTGTCATTAAAGATTACCTGTTTGTGTTTGTTGAACATCACGAGATAATACCTGTCTTTTGGCAGGAGTGTATTTCCTCCTGCCAGCTTTAATAGCCCGCCTGAACCCTTCTTTATCGCTACCCCTTTAAAACTTGTGTATTTGTCCGCATATATGTTCCCCAAAAGGAACAGGGGTGTATTTTCTGAGATAAACCTTCCTGGTTCTCTCTCAGGGACATGCTCACTGCTGTGGACTATTTCACCGTCTATATATCCGCTGTACCTTAAGATATATCTGCTGTCAAGCTGCGCCCTCACCTGCATCGCAGAGCCTGGTCTCACATCATACCTGCCGATTTCCACGTGCATGCCAAGAAAACGGAACTGATATCTGTTCTGTGCAGTCGGACTAGGTGTTTTCCTTGCCTCTGCCATCACTATGGCTGTGTTCTTTTCTAGAGATCCTTCCAGAAATCTTGGTATCATCACGTCAAGGGCCTCTACGCAGACATATGGCACTGTAAAATGTCTGAAAGCAGCTAACTGCATCTCCTCGAGGATATGTTCCCTGTGGGCGGGATTGCCGAATGTATTTTTGATATTCCTGATGCTCTTTTCAAGGGACATAATGCATGTTCGTAGGTATACATATTTATAATTTTTGCTATGTTAGGGTAGTATCTCATGGAGAATATAGTAATACTTTATTATGTCCCTGACCTTCTCTTTCTCACCTGCAAGCACAAGTCCGTAGATGTCTCTCTGCCGGCCTTATGAGTGACTCAGATCTCTCCAGGTTGAATGTCTGCACTATCCCAATAAGCCATGCCTTCATCACCATTTGTGCAAGGACCTGCACCAAAACCGTACGGATCTCTGTTAGCACCCAAAAAAATACAAGCACCCTTATAACATACTACCACTCCTAAGACATGGTCTGGATAAAGGAGGTTGTATCTATGACCTCTACTTTCCATCCAGCTATCAACCTGTGTTTTAGGGTTTGCATATGATGCATAATCTACGCCATAACTATCACCATACATCACAGCACCTGCATTCTCTGCTATGGTATAGGAACCTAGATTGAACTGTGATTTGAAGTCTTTCACACACTTACCATCAGGAGTTACATGATCAAAGTATTTCCTGTCATACATATCCTCAGCCCTATACATCGCAAGATCATAAAGATCATCGCTCCACTGCAATTCACTTCTTCCATAC
>WJKB01000072.1 GCA_014729345.1 Candidatus Woesearchaeota archaeon | reverse complement strand
TTCTTTTGTTTTTCTTTTGTCAAAGCCTGTCATATCTTCATGATCAGACCTATTTAACATAAACTTTAAAAACTAACTTTTTTCTCTGGATAATATGGCAGATTTCAACAAGATAGCGAATAAATGGCAGAAAAGATGGGAAGAGAATACTATCTTCAGGGTAAAAGAGGATCCCAAAAAGAAAAAATACTACGTGCTTGAGATGTATCCTTATCCTAGCGGCAGCGGTCTGCATATGGGCCATGCCAGGAACTATTGCATAGGGGACGCTTTTGCCCGGTACAAGAGGATGAACGGCTTTAATGTCCTTTATCCTATGGGTTATGATTCCCTGGGGCTTCCTGCTGAGAACGCTGCTGTAAAGGCAAAGTCACATCCCCGGATATTCACGGACAACGCGATCGCCACTTTCATAAAGCAGCAGAAGTCACTGGGCCTCAGCTATGACTGGGACAGGATGGTGCAGACGCATAAGCCTGACTATTACAGGTGGGACCAGTGGATATTCCTGAAGATGCTGGAAAAGGGCATTGCATACAAGAGAAAGGCTTTTGCAAACTGGTGCCCAAAGTGCAAGACAGTGCTTGCCAATGAGCAGGTGCATAATGGAAGATGCTGGAGACACCAGGACACTGAAGTCGAGCTCAAGGAGCTGAATCAGTGGTTCTTCAGGATAACTGATTATGCAGAAGAACTTCTTGAAGACATTGAGAAGCTTGAATGGTCAGAGGACGTCAAGACCATGCAGAGGAACTGGATCGGCAAGAGCAGGGGGACGCTTATAGATTTCAAGATCGAGGGGTCTGACAAGAACCTTACTGTATTCACCACCAGGCCTGACACACTGTTCGGAATAACTTACCTGGTCTATGCCCCTGAGCATCCTGATGTCGCAGAGCTGGTCAAAGGAACCCCTTATGAGAAACCTGTGGCAGAGTTCGCGCGCAAGGTCGCTCTTGAGGACAGGTTCAAGAGGACGGCAGAGGACAAGGAAAAAGAGGGAATGTTCATCGGCAGGTATGCAGTTCATCCTGCCACCAAGGAGAAGATACCTATATATTGTGCCAACTTTGTGCTGTATGAATATGGCACAGGAGCCATAATCGCTGTTCCTGCGCATGACCAACGTGATTTTGAGTTTGCCAGAAAATATGATATCCCTATAAGGGTGGTCATCAGCCCCCCTGACTTTGACCTTGACCCCCAAAAGATGAGCAGGGCATTTATCGGTGACGGGGATATTGTCAACTCAGGCAAATTTGATGGTATGAACAACCGGGATGCTATCGAGGATATTACGCGTTACCTTGAGAAGATAGGCAAGGGCAGGTCAACTGTCCAGTATAAGCTCAGGGACTGGCTTGTTTCCAGACAGAGGTTCTGGGGCACCCCTATACCCATAATCTACTGCGAGAGATGCGGAACTGTCCCTGTGCCTGAGAAAGACCTTCCTGTCAAGCTTCCTGATGATATCAACTTCACCTCTGCAAAGAATCCTTTGGTGGACTACAGCCCTTTTGTGGATGTCAAGTGCCCAAAATGCGGAGGTCCTGGAAAAAGGGAGACAGACACCATGGACACGTTTGTCAATTCCTCCTGGTACTTCCTGAGATATTGTGACCCTCACAATGAAAAGCAGATATTTGATTCCCGGAAGGCAGACTACTGGATGCCTGTGGATGTATACATCGGAGGCAAGGAGCATGCCTGCATGCACCTGATATATTTCAGGTTCTACCAGAAATTTCTCAGCGACCTTGGTCTGGTAAAGGCCAGGGAACCATGCAAGAGGCTTTTCAACCAGGGGATGGTGCATAAGGATGGCGTGGTCATGTCAAAATCAAAAGGTAATGTTGTCCTGCCTGAAGAGGTGTCTGAAAAGTATGGCATAGATACTGGCAGGCTTTTCCTGCTGTTTGTCGCAGGCCCTGACAAGGACATGGAATGGTCTGACCAGGCAGTTGAGGGCAGTTACAGGTTCCTCAAGAAACTCTTCAGCCTTGTTGAAAAAGAGATTGTGGATGCGGAGGACAGGAAACAGGAGAGCAAGCTGAACAAGACCATAGTGGAAGTTGACTCTTACATGGAGGATTTCAGGTTTAATATGGCGATCATCAGCCTCATGGACCTGGCCAACTATCTTTACACAAAAGAGAAGATCAACAGTTCGGTGCTCGAAAGGCTTGTCAAGCTGATGAGCCCTTTTACTCCTCATATCTGTGAAGAGATGTGGGAAAAGCTGGGGAACAACCCTTTCGTTTCTTTGGCAGCCTGGCCAAAAGCTGACAAGAAAAAGATAGACCTGGCAGTAGATGCTCAGGAAGACCTGGTCTCAAACACTGTCGCTGATATCGCTAGGATAAAGGATCTTGTTGATATCAAAAACCCCGAAAAGATAACACTTATCGTGGCTCCTGAATGGAAATACAGCCTTTTCAGGGATGTCAAGAAAGAGCTGGAGACCTCTCATGATCCTGGAAAGATAATGAAAGCTGTCATGGTCCCTGAGCATGGAAAGGAGATCAGCAGGCTGGTCCCTTCTTTAGTCAAGGATCCTGGAAAACTGCCTGGACATGTGCTCGACCAGGGGACCGAAATTGAGGCCCTGAAGGACGCTTCTGATATGCTTGGCAAAGAATTCAAGACAGATGTAGCTGTCATCAGGGCAGAGGATTCAGACGATAAGAAAGCTGCCAGCGCGCTGCCGGGCAAGCCTGCTATTCTTGTGGCATGACTATCTTTGGAAGGATTGGATCTTCCCTGTTGATCCTGTTTATCGCTGCTTCAACAATATCGCTCACAGCATCGGGTGTGTCCCCCCAAAAATGTCTCTCATAGCTTGCTTGCTTTTTTTCAAGTTCGTCTTTAAGTTCTGGGATGACACGGTAATCTTCGTCTATGTAAGCATCATAAATCTGATGTTGCAATTTTCTTACAGATTCCAGGAAATTCAGTGCTGTGATTTCATCTTCAGCATTCTCTGGCGAATGTCTTATTATATCTGCATACTTTCTTGTGTATTCCAAAAGGTCTGTGAGATATCTGTAATTCATATCTTCTGTCTTGACATGTCGTGAATCGATTTCTTCTTGCCACCTTGGTCTGCCCCTGAAGTTTGTATCATGGATCTTCTGAGGCGGCAGTATCCTTACGGCCAACTCATAACCTGCAGCAGCTTTTTCCAGATAAGTTTCAGCTACTGAAAAGTTTGCTTCCTGTTTGTGTTGTTCTTCTGCTCTCAAAGCTCTGTGAAGATAATCCTGGGCATTTTTGCATTCTCTTTCACAGTTATATGCCAGAAATCTTAGTGCAGGGCTGCGGTGTTCAGAGCTCAGGAACCCATGTTTGTCATATTCCTTTTTTATGATGTCAAATATCTTATGGTCATGCAGTACGCTCTCAGCATATCTTGTCATCTCCTGTGCAGTGTCAAAGGCTTGCTGTGTATGCTCTCTGTTTCTCAAAGTTTGTGACCTTTCAAGTTCCTGCAAAGCGTTCTCTATCTTTTCATATATCGTGGGCTCCATACTGTATGGTAAGAATAACTGATATTTAAATCTTTCTAAAATTATGACTTAATAGTGGTAAAAAGGAAAAGTTTATAAATATGAGAAACATTGCTTCTTATGAGCAGGCTAGACTGGGAAGTTAGCCCTCTCCTGTCACCGCATATGGGCTTTATGGCGGAGTTGAAGCTCAGAAAGAGGTCAGTTTGGGTGGTAGCAGTCTTGGTTTGGACGTTGATATTCTGTCCTGCAGGATCATTAGTCTTGAGAACCATGTCAGGGCAGGAATGCAGCAGCATTAATCATGATTATCGATGCTTGCAGGGTAGCGGAATGGAGGAAGAACCAAGGTCAACTGTTGCGATCTGATCTGGTCCATTTCTGGGCATGCCTGCTCGCTTTTTTGTATTCATGCCGATTTTCCAAAAACTTTATTAATTCTATCCTCCTGTTACTTATCGAGGGGGAGTAAAATGCAACCAAAGATTACATTCTTAGGCACAGGAGGGGACAGTTTCCTCATTGGAAAGCAGATCAGGGCCAGCGGAGGCATAATTGTCCAGGCTGGTGACCATCAGCTGCACCTGGATCCTGGCCCAGGCACCCTGGTCAGGGCTGCTGAATACGGTATCAACCTCAGGGAAAACACTGCTGTGCTTGTATCTTCTCCGAGCATCCTCAAATGCAACGATATCAATGCTGTGCTGGACGCCATGTCCTATGGCGGCATGGACATTAACGGTGTTCTTCTCGCTGCTTCCCAGCTGGTAAACGGCACAGATAACGAGTCAGGTTTCCTCAAGAAGAAACACAGCAAGTATGTTGAAAGGGTATTGGCTGTCAGGCCAGAGCAGAGAATAGGTATAGAGAATGTTGAGGTAAGGGTGCTAAAGACATCTGCTGAGAACAATGTGGGTTTCAAGGTATTCACGCCTGATTTTGTTTTCTCGTACTCTTCAGCCACATCTTATGAGAAGAGCATAGCAGAGCAATACCATAAGTCAGATATCCTTGTTCTGGATGTCCAGCTTCCTCAGGAGGAAACGGCAGAGAACTGCCTTAGCAGGCATGACGCAACCAGGATCGTCAATCTGGTCAAGCCCAGGCTGACGGTGCTGACAGGTTTCAGCAAGAGGATGCTTGAGGCAGATCCGCTTTATGAAGCCAGGGAGGTGCAGAAAGCCACTGGCTGTCAGGTGGTCGCTGCAAATGATGGCATGGTCATCAATCCTGTATCTTATTCTGCCAGCATGAAGCAGAAGACCCTGAACCTTTATCCTCACAAGGGACCAGAAGCAGGACATGAGCCAGTCACATTCACAGAGATAGAGCCTGAAGAGCCCGAGCCCGCAGAGGAGCAGAAGCCTCAGGACAAGCAGAGCACTCTTGGCCAATAACCTTAGAGCTTAATCTGGACATAGTCTATAGGTTATAGATGCCAAAGCCAGATATTCTAGAACAGCATCTCCAGCAGCATGAGGGCTCCATACCCCAGGAAACATCCTGCTGTTATGAAAGGCATGGCAGGATAGAACCTGTTTTTCTTTGACCTGAGCAGCAGCACCAGCAGGGCGATAGTCACGAATACAGGTATTATCATCGTCTTCAGGAAACCGATCCCTGCAGAGTTCTCAAGCATCAGGGATTTCATCACCACCCCTGCGAACAGCAGTGGGAATCCGATATCTCCTCCCCCGAGCACAGCTGTCTTTATGGACTCGCTTTTGACAGCTTTCTTTGGACTGGTTTTTGTTTTGATCTTCGCTTCTTTCTTTTTGCCTTTTCCCGGACGCTTGTATGGTATGAGCAGGCCTGCAAAAACCTTTGCGTCTGACTGGAACTCAGCCATCTTTATCATGTGCTTGGATTTCCAGACAGCATACATGTCATACAATGATATCAGCAGCAGTATGCCCACAGCAGACCAGATAGTGAATACCTCAATAGGGACAAGTATGGCTGCAAGTCCGCCGTACACGAATATTTCGGTTGCATTATGGATATAGATATTTGGCCTGTAGACCTTGAAGTATCCCAGGAACAGCCCTATCCCTACAGCCACCCATGTTGCTGTGCTTACAGAGGGGAACAGCTTGAGCAGGAACCTGTAGAAAGCATAGGCCAGGCATATGGTCACTGCAGTAAGGAACCAAAGCTTCCAGATGTTTACCTTCTGGAACCTTATCATCAGGAGCACTATGATGGTTCCGAGAAGTACTATCCCTGCGATGTAGAATACAAAGTATGTCGGGCTTTCTCCCATGTCAGGCGCTTCCTGTCCTCCCAGGCCTGTATGGAACGTTACATTGCCTGTCTCTACAGTGGTCTGATGGTCGATGTACTCGTTCACTATCCCTAGGCCTATAATCTGTGCTATGATAAACACAAGAACAAGGATCAGCGTGACTTTCAGGGTATGTTTCATGAGAAGCACAGATTTTTGATAGTATTTAAATATATAGGTTTTTTTTTCTTTCATCCATGAAGATCGCTCATAATGTCAGGCTCTCTGTGTTCTGCCATGAGGGAGAGGATTGCGCCAGCATCAGGAAAGGTCTATCTGTTTTCATCCCTTTCAGCCTTGAGGATAACAGGCTTTCTGTATCTGAGAAAAAAGCCCAGGGTTTCGAAGACAGGCAGATAAGGATATACGATTTGTTTATCCAGAAGGACAGGCTGATAAGGCAGTTCCTGGAAAGCCTGAAACAAAAACTTGGTCCAGAGACCATAGCCCTTATCCTCAGACAGCTGGATTCCAGGGTCGATGATGACTGCAGGTTTTTCCTGAGGTTCGACAAGCAGAGACTCCTTGAGGATGACATGCTTTGGCTCACTGACAGGGGCGACTGCTATCACACAGCTGTCTCGATCGCTGCTTATCCTGCCAGGAAAGAGAAGGCAGTCAAGGTCGTAAGGGATTTTTTCAGTTAAATTTATAAAATGAAATGATGGTTTTCTGTCATGCAATGACTGAAACCATGGCAGCAGAGGATAATAGTACCATTCCTGGCTTTTTTTGGCTCTGGTGGCAGTAGGTCTGCTCATCTTTTTTCTTGATATCAAGACTGAATATTTCAGATAATAAGATTCTGAAGAACTACGGAGGTATCTAAGATGGCTTGGGGAAACACACAGCAGGATAAGGACAGCAGCAGAAGACATGCCTGGTGCTTTTCAGGCGTGGATGACAGATACAGCCTGGCTTTGGCCAGAATCTATGAGAACGGGCTTCCTGAGAAAGTCGAAGGCACCCAGATGACCGCGCTTTCAAGGTCTCATCTTGATGCTATAGTCGACAGTCTGATAGACCTGAAGGGACACATGGAAAAACAGGCAGGTGATCCTGGCATAGCTGTAGCCACGACCCAGAAGCATGTGGCCAGGATCTATCCGGAAAGGGTGATCTATGTCGAGAGATATGCAGACTAGGCTTCCTTAACAAAAAGGTTTAAATATGGGATGCCTTTTTCTTGTCAAAATGAAAAAGACAGCAGATCCAAAGATTGCAGACCCTGCTATTCAGACCTTTATCTTCTTTTTTCAGTAAGTCCCGGTCTTCTTGGATCGACGGACCAATGCTGAGCTTGATTCTTTTTGCTTTGAAAGAAAAGGAATAGGGAGGAGAATAAAGGTTAACAACACAAAGGTGAGAAAGATGGAAAATCAAGAGAAAAGACGTATAGCATACCTGGGCCCTGAAGGGACCTACACATGGGAAGCTGCCCGGAGATCGCTTGAGCGATGTCAGCTTGGTGAGCTTGTACCTTTCACCACCCCTGTGGATGTTTTTGACGCTGTCGAGAAAGGTGACGCAGACATAGGCGTTGTTGCGCTCTACAACATGATCAGAGGGCACGTCTCTGACATCATCACGCAGATAGATGCGAACCATATGAAGATGATAGGCCAGGTCATAGTGCCTGTGGACCATTGCATCGCTGCCCTGCCAGGAACTGATCCTGACAGTGTAACCCAGATACTTTCGCATGAGCAGGCCATGAGGCAGTGCTCCGAATATCTCGGCAAGCGCTACGCTGAGGCAGGCAAGAAAGAGGTCAGCAGCACTGCCGAAGGCATGAGAAGGGTGTCAGAGGATTCCCTCGAGGGGGTTGCAGCCTTAGGCCCTGAACCGGCTGCTGACCTGTACGGGCTGCAGGTCATGGACAGGTCTATCTCAAACACCAGCGGAAACGCGACACTGTTCGCAGTGATAGGTCCTGAAAGATACCTTGGACCAAGCTCAGGAAAAGATTCCACCATGGTTGCGCTTCATCCAGGGCTTAACAGGAGGAAGGGAGATGAGAAAGGGATGCTGCTCAACATCCTGCAGCAGATATACAACCATGACATCAACCTGACCATGGTCGAGTCAAGGCCTGACGGCCAGTGGGGCTTCATCTTTTACCTGGAGATGGACGGTCACAGGGATGATCTCAATGTCAGGCAGGCCCTGCACGGCATAGATTACTACCTCAGCACCAGGGGATGCACTGATCCTGAGCCAGGCACATATGATCCTGTGCCCGGGATAGTCAGGGTACTGGGCAGCTACAGTAAGGTCGACAGGACCATCTGAGAATTCCTGACCAGCACTGATTCATCGTGCGTTGATCCATCGTATCGATGCAGAAATAGGTTGCAGGCGGACTGCAGGACCTTGCATTTGGCAGAAGCCAAAAAGATAATTTTTTATATTACTTTCCATTACCTAACTCAAAATGCTGAAGACTAGCGATAAAGGGCTTGGCAAAAGTTGTAGTTATGCTAGTTTTGGAACTTTCTATTACTTTTATTGGTAGTCCAGTCAGCTATTACTGAGACTGGCGTTCATTGTTTACTGAGCTATTTTCTTTTCCAGGGATTCAATGAAAAGGAGATAGTCAGCAGTATAGAAGTACAGCCACAGGCAAAAAAAAAGAATTGCAAAGAAATGGAGGGAAGGAAAGATGTGGGAAAAGGAATTTAAGGGGACAGAAACAAAAAAGGAGAAAAAAGGAAAAAACAATCGGAGGAAAGCAAGATGATACTGAAGACAAGGCCTGATGAGGATGGTTTGGAGAGGGTCATCGAGAAGCTTGGACAGCAGGGTGTAGAACCGAAAGATTTAGATATATCAAAGGGCACCTCATCCTACATTATAGGCATCAGGGGAGACACCTCAGGAATAAATGAGGGAGCTTTTTCAGGCATGCCTGAGATCGAGGATGTGATAAGGATGACAGTCAAATGGAAATTATTGTCAAGGGAGTATCATCCAGAGGATACTGTTGTAAAGGTGGGTGATATCGAGGTCGGAAGAGGCCTCACCATAATGTCTGGTCCTTGCGCCATCGAGAGCTATGAGCAGCTTTTAAAGACAGCAAGAGCTGTGAGATCAGCAGGAGCGCATATGCTCAGGGGCGGTGCATACAAGCCAAGGACCTCAAGAGTGGACTTCCAGGGTCTCGGAGAGGATGGCCTCCAGATGCTTAAGAAGGTCAAGGATGAGCTGGGTCTTCCTGTAGTGACTGAGATCACAGACAAGGAGAACATACCTCTTTTCCAGAAGTATGACATAGACGTGTATCAGGTCGGAGCAAGGAACTGCCAGAACTTCCCTCTTCTCAAGGCGCTGGCAGGGATCGACAGGCCTGTGCTGCTCAAGAGAGGGGATCATATCTCTGTGGATGAGTTCCTCAATGCCGCTGACTATGTCTATTCAGGAAACGGAGAGAACAGCGGCAACAAAAAAGTGATGCTCTGCGAGAGAGGCGACAAGACCGCAGACCCTGCATACAGGAATGTGTTCAACATCAACAACATCCCCAATCTCAGGCAGATGACCCATCTTCCTGTGATCGCTGATCCAAGTCACAGCACAGGTGAAAGAAGGCTTGTGCTGCCGGTCGCCTGCGCTGCGGTCGCTGCAGGGGCGCACGGAGTTATCATAGAGGTTCATATAGATCCTCCGAACGCATTGTGCGATGGAAAGCAGTCGATCTATGCAAAAGATGCGAAAGAGATGGCCAGGCAGCTCAAGACAGTCTATGCCGCGGTCCATCCCAGATAGATGTCGCATGTCGGCTATGAGAAACCTTTAAATACTATGCAGGATAGGTATAGGTTATGGCAGAAAAAATCATAGACCCCTGGGGCTCAGAGCTTGTAGAGGATTATGAGAAGGTGGTGAAGGACTTTGGCCTTGACCCTTTTGACGTATCTGTTTTCCCTGCGCCAAACAGGATCATGAGAAGAAGCGTGGTGTTCGCAGGCAGGGACCTGAGGATCATAGCAGAT
>WJKB01000071.1 GCA_014729345.1 Candidatus Woesearchaeota archaeon | reverse complement strand
GCGCTCTTTCACTGGCTTTTGCCATACTCATAGGAGGGATCTTCCCCCTAACAGTGCTGGTATCATGGTTCGTGATCTCAGCACTGACTGTAGGGATCGGTTTCGTGTTCCATGAGATGGCGCATAAGATCATGGCTCAGAAGTACGGCTGCAGGGCTGAGTTCCGTTCGTTTGACCAGATGCTCCTCCTAGCTATAGCGATGTCGTTTTTCGGTTTTATCCTTGCAGCTCCTGGAGCTGTGATGATAGAAGGAAGCGTCACAAAGAAAGAGAACGGCAAGATATCAGCTGCAGGAGGAAGCATGAACCTTGTGCTTGCTTTCATATTCCTCATGAATCTTCTCATATTACCTGTTCAGCCTACAACAGCTGTCTCATTCTATCAGTTTTTCAAGGTAGGTCTTTTCATAAATGCCCTTCTTGCGCTCTTCAACCTCATACCTCTTGGGATGTTTGACGGAAGAAAGATACTTGCATATAGCAAGCCTGTGTACTTTACCATGGCTTTCTTTGGAGTGGCGCTTATGGTGGCTTACTCTCTTGTATAGACAGGCCTTCTTTAGGTGTTCTCCTTCTGATGGCAGCCTTTTTTGTAAACGACCAATCCATAAATAACCTATCTTGTCGATAACTTGTCTTCTCGATAACCTATCCTGTATTATAGTAACATATTTATACCTGTCCAGCATACCCATCAGCATGAATGAGGCAGAGAAAAGGATCTTCAAGCAGATTAAGCAAAGGTTTGACAGCATCCAGGATTCCAGGAAGCTCACCCCTGAACAGGAGACCGAGCTTCTGAGTGACACCACCCAGCTTATAGGTTTTCTCAATGTAAGCTATGAGCCTGACCTTCTCTCTTTTGTGCAGGATATGATCGAATTTGCTGAGTCCAGGAACCTTTCCATGCTTTCCCAGAGGATGGGACTTGAATATGTTATACAGAAGCATAGGGTAAGCAGGAAGCCGAAACCCTCTGGTGGCTCAGAAGTTTTTCATGAGCCTGAGCCTGGAGAGGAGGGATCCCAGGAATCCTCAGAGGCCAGATGATGCCGCTGTTCATAGTCTCTACTCCTATTGGAAATCTTTCTGATATCACTTACCGCGCTCTTGACACGCTTAGGGAAGCTGATATCATGGCTGTAGAAGACACTAGAAGGACCAGGAAGCTCATGCAGCATTATGGCATAGATAACAGACTTGTTGCCTTTCATGACATGAACAAGGAAAAGGCTGCTCCTGGACTGCTTGAGATGCTAAGGCAGGGAAAGGACATAGCTCTTGTATCTGATTCAGGGACTCCTGGAATATCTGATCCTGCATTCTACCTTGTAAGGGAATGCATAACCCTTGGGATACAGATCATCCCTGTGCCTGGCCCCAGCAGTCTTGTGTCTGCTCTTGTCTGTTCAGGACTGCCTACTGACAGGTTCATGTTTCTCGGATTTCTTCCAAAAAAGCCAGGAAAGCTTGAAAAAGAGATCATGGCCTTGAAGGGATCTGGAATGACAACTGTCGCTTTTGAAAGCCCTCACAGGATAAAGAAGACCCTTGCTGTCATGAAAAAGCATATCCCTGATTTCAATATCGTCATCGCAAGGGAGCTTACCAAGAAATTTGAGGAGTTTGTAAGGGGCAGGCTAGCGGATATTGCAGACCAGGAAAGGGATTACAAGGGTGAGATTGTCCTGATACTGAGCAGGAAGTGAGGTGCTTCAGGATATACATCTGCCATCACCGCAAAACATATAAGGGACTTCTATACCCACATTTCAGATGATAAGACATATCAAGGGCCTTATTCAGGTCAAGCAGCTTTGCGATGATATATCTGAAAAGACAAGGCAGAACAGCGAGTCAGTCGCTGCTCTTCAGGAGCAGATAAGCGAGCTTAGCCAGCAGAACAAGGATCTGAAGAAGCTTCTTTCTCAGACTGCTGATATCCAAAAAGCTTATGCTTCAAACATGAAAGGAACATGTGATGCTCTTATGGAGACCGGCAAAGAGTTTGAGAAAGAACTGACAGATCTCAAGATGCTCAAGAGCAGGCTTAAGGACAGGCTTGTTGATGAGCTTTCAGCTGATTTCAGGAAAAGCCTTGCTGAGGAGGCTGAAAGGCTCAGGACAGATGTAAGGAGGTATAACGAGCTAAAGCAGAGGATTTCAGCTCTAACAGCGTCATTTGACAGCCTCGATTCCGAGATAAAGAAGTTCCTGGCTATCTCTGCAAAGATACGAGAGGGTGATTTTGAGCTTCAAAAACATGCCAAAAAGCTTCAGGAACAGGATAAGGAAAAGCTGCAGCTCATGCGTAAGATAGACGCGCTTGAACGGCTAATATCCAAAGAAAGAAGGAGCAGGAGAAATTAGCCTAAATGAAAGCTCATATTTGGATCCATCAGTCATGTTTCAGTCTCGCAGCTTCCTTTTTAGCCCTGTTATCAAGGCTATCACCGGCATCTCCTTTATTTGCATGCCTGCCTTGAGACTCTTCTGCTTGTTTCTGTGACTGCCTGAATCCATAAAATATTTTCAACTCAGCACCTGTACTGACCTGCAGCCAGCCTTCTGTCACCACCCTGTTCCCTGGCTCTGCTTCAGGATCGATCCTGTAGTTTCCACTCAGCGGCCCATCTACATGGTGATATATCATTGTGTATGCCATATTTTTCTCCCCACAACTCTTATACGAATTTCGTACATATATATTTATTGTATAGATATTATATAAGGGTATATTTTAGTCCCTGTACAGTGATATTCCTTTCTATTGATTCAAGAGAAAGATTTATATACCTTTCCCCATATATTTACCAATAATAGCTAAAAATGGGGTGGTTATAAATGCCAGAATATGAAGGAAGATGTATGAAGTGCAAGAAGCAAGTCAAGATAAAGGACCCTGAAGAGACTGTTATGAAAAACGGTATGAAAGCAGTCAAAGGCGTATGCCCTGTCTGCGGAACAAAAGTTTTCAGGATCCTTGGAAAGGCTTAGCTTTGTTTTGTTTTGATTTGGGGGTGCTTGAGTAAAAATGGGACAGCAGGAAGTATATGATTTTTTAAAGAAAAACAAGCGAAAATGGTTCACTTCAAGAGAAATCAGTGCAGAACTGAAGATCTCTGTAGGATCTGTCACCAATAGTCTAAAGAAGCTTCGGCAAACCAAGACGATTTTATTCAAGCCCACCGGCAACAGGAATGAGTTTAAATACAAGTTCAAGAGATAGAAGAAGTATCTCATGACAAGAAGAGAGGAGATAGAGGATATTCTCAAGAAAGGCGCCAGAAGCGCTTTTGAGCTCTCAGAGATATTTGACACCACAGTACCTGAGATAGTGGAGGATCTTGAGCACATAAGGCTCAGCGCAAAGGACCGCTTCAGGATGATCCCTGCGCAGTGCATGGAATGCGGCTTTAGGTTCAAAGAGAGGAGCAGGCTCAAGACACCTTCCAAATGCCCGAGATGCAGGAGCATGAAGATAAAGGACTGCATGTTCCGTATAGTCTAATCAGGTATTTCAGCGGCATAGAAAAAGATGAGCGAAAAATGAAAAGAACAATGATCAAGGTCTCACCATCAGTGCTTGTTGTGATTGCTGCGATCCTGATACTGTCAACTGCCTTAGGATGCAAACCTGCGCCTGATGACAGTGCAGATGACCGGGAGTACATGGATGAGTTCGGCAGATGCGCGACTTATGAGGACCAGGAGGACAGGGATGACTGTTTTGTACGCCTTGTTGAGGAATTCGGCAAGAAAGAGGATTGCATGCAGATCGCTGACCAGGAAAAGAGGATGGATTGCCTGGAATCATAGGCCGGGCTTCTCAGCTTCTTGCTCAGCTTCTTATAGTTGACTCCAGGCACGCCCTGCCTGAATCTTTGTCTGTGTTGACTGAATAGAAGCTTCCTCCTGATGTGATTCTCCTGAACTCAAGAGTAAATTTCCCTTTCCCCCTATATTTCTGCAGGAAAAGGGGCCTTGCCTCCTGTACGCCCCTATTGACCACCATTGTCTTCCCAGCCTCTTCTTCCTGCACCTCGATATCATGCACTTCTGCATGATACCTGACAAGAAATCTTTTTGTTATCGTGTTCACAGTTCCCACAATCTTGTCTGTGGAAAGAGGATATTGTGAGATAGCTTTTACCAGAGGATATTTTAGCTGTTTTCTCACGTCGTCAGGATCTATATCCTGGCCAAGGCTCACAAAGGATTCTTCGGTCAGGAGTGATGTGAGATTTACACTTGTGCCCGCCTTCTGTTCTAACGCTAATTTATCATCTATCTTCCAGAAGTCATAATACCCATCTGGATAGAACCTCGTGATTGAGCATTCAAACGTGTTTTCCTGCTCCTTTATCTTCTCAGGGACAAATGCCATGTCGCAAAGCCTTCTGACAACAGGATGCATCCAGACATAAAGGCCTGTGTCTGTCTCAACATATCTCTTCAGTGCATGATAGCTTTCTTGGACATGCTGGAGCCTCTCCATAACCTTTCTATCATCTTCTCCAGTGCTTAACCTTTGCGTCATCGCAGATGCCAGCTCATGGTATATATCATCCATATCTGTCAGCAACATCCCAAAATATTCTCTCATCTCCTTTCGTGTACTTGCATGGGCAGCTCCCTGGCTGATCAGATACTGGATGTCTTCCTCTTCAGCCTCAACAACCTTGCTGAAAGCATTCACTTTCTTGCTTTCAATGCTGAAAGCGCGCCTCTTAGCGCCTGCCCGTACTGTACCTGTATAGAATACCATAGGTCTGGCTTCTATCACCCTGTTCAGCCTGTCTATGAGCCTGTCGATCCTGACAATATCATCTTTTCCCAGATTCTCCATATACAGAAGGTCTTAGCAGACTATTTTTAAATCTTTTCGAAGAAAACCCGGCAAGATGATAAATTGATATCAGATTGTATACTCCCCGGGCTCTTTTCTCTCAACCTGTTTAGGCCATTCTTTAGGATACCCGAAGACAAGCGTTGCATATATCCTGTATCTTTCAGGCACGCCTATCTTTTTGAGCATGTGCTGATTATCGTTAAGGAACTTTGCCAGCCCTATGAAACAGCTTCCGATGCCTTGAGCCCTGGAGTACAGCATCATGTTCTCAGCAGCCAACGCGCTGTCAGAAGCAGCCCATGTGTTCTCTTCAGGCATGGTTATCATGATCACCACGGGGGCGGAATAGAATATAGGGTCAGGGAGGTCCCTTGGAGTGTATGATGGCAGGTTCTTCTTGACAAGCTTTAGCGCAGATCCTGCTGCCTGCCTGACCTTTTCCCTGTCATCCAGGACAACGAACTTCCAATCCTGCCTGTTCATAGCAGAAGGTGCCCAGATACCTGCCTCTATTATCTCCTCAACAACATCAGATGGAACAGGGTCAGGCTTATAGCTCCTGCATGATCTCCTCTTCTTGATAAGCTCCAACACATCCATTTTTCACTTTTTCAGGCCTTTTCCCACAACTTCCACATGAGGATACGCAAAGCTGACATCTTTTGCCTTGTTCACCCTCTTGACGATCTCCTTTACGACAAGCGTGGCATATTCTCTCTTGTAAGCAGGTGTGAAAAACTTCACCTTTACCTGTATTCCGGATGCGTCAAATATCATCCTGGTAAGCGGCTCATGAGGCACTTTCTTGCCGAACGTCTTTGTCAGCTCTTGAACAGCCTCTATGCATATCTTTTCAGCCTTTTCTATGTCGCTTTCATAAGTGAATGTCGCGATGACCTGGTCTGCGACATAATCATGCCCTTTTGTGTAGTTGATTATGGTGTATTCGAAGAGTTTGTTTGTTGGGATAAGGATCTCTCTGCCAGTAGGGGTCTCTCCTGTTATATGATGCCCAAACTCCACAAATTCGTTAAGCGTGACATAAAGCAAACTTATGTCCTCCACATCTCCCAGGTAGTGGCCTATCTCCACCCTGTCCTTTATCCTGAAAGGCCTCTTGACGATTATCATGAGCCAGGCAGCTACGCCTGTGATAGGCTTTTGCATGGCCCAGCCCAGGACAAGGGTCAGGATGCCTACAGATATGGTGAAGCCTGTGAGGCTTCCGCTGTAGGTAAGGGCTGCAATCAGTATGAATATCACGAAAAAGGTATATCTCCATACCTTGAGGAACATCTTGACATTGCCTTCTGCATGATGGGTCTTTGCCCTTTTCATCAGTATGGTCTTTACTGTTTTTGTGATGACAAGATATACCAGAAGGACTATGATAAGGATTGTGAGAGTAGTCACAAGCTTTGGTATGAACTTGGGCAGTTCTGCTATGTATGCGTCAAATTGCTGCAAAGGGACGTGTATCTCTCCTGCAGCAACTCCGTTGCTGCTGACTGCATCTGCCATGTGAACCAACAAAACCATCTTATTTATTAATGTTTTGATAATATGCACTTTAGGTGGCAAACTTTTAATATGACCTGTCCTCTACACTTTTCCGTGTCCCTGGAGGGATCAGCATGAAAACAAAGATCATCAGGATAAAAGAGGCTCTGGAGAAGAACCGCTCCATAGTCCTTACTGCAAGATGCGCTATCATATACTCCGGAAGGGCAGAGGCATTTCTTCCTGATGGAGACAGGTTCATCATAATCAAGGCTGACAGGAGTATGGTGATCCACCAGCCTACAGGCTCCAACCCTGTCAACCACATGAGGGAGGGTGCTTCAGTCTCGATAGAGCAGTCCGGGAAAAATGCGATCCTCAAGGCAGCTCATCTTGCTAACAAAGAATACCTTGACATAGAACTCAAGAAGATATACAGCGTTCACGACCAGTGCCTGGACGACGGTCAGAAGCAAGTCATCGCTGGAACTGAAAAAGACATGGCTGACATGCTTTTCAGCAATCCTGAGATTGTCGAGAAGGGATTCAGGCCCCTGAGCACTGAGGAACATACCAAGTACGGTTTTATCGACGTATTCGGCTATGACAAGGACAATGTGCTTACTGTCGTGGAATGCAAGCGCTACACTGCCCAGCTGAACGCTGTCCAGCAGTTGAGAAGATATGTGGAGCGTATCAGGAAGGTCAGGGGAGTTGACAAGGTCAGAGGCATCATAGCTGCCCCGAAGATCAGCTCAAATGCAGAGAAGATGCTCAAGGACTGGGGCTTCAGGCACATTGTAGTCAAACCTCCTAACTACCTAGAGAGGTTTGACAGGAAGCAGTCAAAGCT
>WJKB01000070.1 GCA_014729345.1 Candidatus Woesearchaeota archaeon | reverse complement strand
GGAATTATCCAAAGTCCAGTAAGCAGAGGCATTCACCCTATTTCCGAAGCTGTCATTAGCATATATTATGAAAGTCAGGTTGGTGCTGTTGATGAGGGGATCAGAAGAATCGTAAGGCCAGGTCTCGTTTGTATAGAGAGTGCCGTTGAAAAGGTCACCCTCATAATTGTTCATAATACCTGAATCCAAAACCTGGCTGGAATCAGTACCGTTCCAGATCTCATACCTCACAGAATCAAGGCCGATAGTTGCGTCTGTTGCATTGGCTCTCAGCAGGACAGTCCAGCCAAGGATGTCATAATCAGCAGGGGTGATAAGGGTCAAATCAGGCGCAGTGCTGTCAACTGTGAATTCCCTTGTCTCACTGGTATTGAAATTTGATGCATCATCCCAGCAGCTCACGTTCCAAAAGTGGGTGGCATCAGAAAAGTCAGTGACAGTGATGTTTGTTGGAGTACTGTTTAGGCTGGGGATGTATGACTGGTTCACTGAGCCATCTATGGTGAGATTGCAGGTAATGTTCTTGTCTATGTTGTCTGTTGCAGTCCAGTTGAAGCTTATGCCTGAACCGTCTGTGGTATTGAACATGTCCTGAGGATAGTTAAGCTGAACAGCAGGAACTGTGATGTCTATGGTAAGCTTTCTTGTCTCTGCCTGAACTGTGTTGCCTGCAGTGTCGTTGCAGTAGCCTGTATATGTGTATGTCCCTTCTGTCAGCCCCCCATACGTCCACCAGTAGAATATGCCAAGGTTTCCTGAGGGCGTGGTGTTGACCGCTCCGTTGAGATCAAGCCATACTGTGTCAGGGAAGGATTCGTTGCAGGTCAGGTTAAAGGTCTGGGTCTGCACATTCGTGTATGTGTTGTTCGCAGGTGTAGGATCCACCCATCCGGATGCATTGACCTGGGTGATGTTCGGCTCAGTCCTGTCAACATAGAACCAGACAGATTTGGTATTGTTGTTACCCACAACATCCCTGGCAAAAGTTGTAAGTGTGTAATTGCCGTCAGGAAGCAGGGGAGCGACATCCACAAGATCCTCAAAAGTATAGGTAGCCTGGCTAAGAGATGTGAAATTCTGCTGGACAACACCGCCAGAAGCGTTTGTAATGTTATAACCAGCATAATCAAGCTGATGATTAGCCATGAAAACCTCAAGACTGAAATTACTGTTGACAAAAGTGTTGTTTGTAGGGAAAACATACTGGATACTGGGCCTGCTGTTGTCAAGGGTCCAGTACGTGGAAGCATTTACAAGGTTGCCCAGTGAATCATTCGCATAAACGACAAATGTCAAGTTAATACTGTTGATGAGGGGATCAGAAGAATCGTAAGGCCAGGTATCATTGGTATAGAAAGTGCCGTTGTAAAGATCACCCTCATAATTATTCATCAATCCGCTGTCAAGAACCTGGCTGGGATCAGTACTGTTCCAAACCTCAAACCTGACAGTTGTAAGGTTAAGATTGTCAGTCACATTAGTCCTTAAGAGCACTGCCCAACCCAAGATGTCATTGTCAAGAGGAGTTATGATGGTGATGCTGGGCAAAACCTGGTCCACAGCGCTGATCACACTTGAGTCATAGGCAGCAGTATAGTTCTGGTCCTCATAAAAGCTGCAGTTGATCAGATAGTCTTCCACAACCTCATAGCTTGAGATATTTATCTGAGGGCTTTGTCCTGACTGTATCTCTGTACTGTTCTGGGTGAGATTGATTATATGGGACCCGCTTATGTTCAGGATGCAGGTTATGTTTGCGTCAAAAGAGACATTGCCTGTGAAGTCATCTACGCTCCCATTTATGTAAAGAGTGGCGTTTACAGCCTGCTTGGTGATGTTGACAAAACTAGTGTTTGAAGCAGCAGTAAAATTCTGGTTGCTGCTCACATTGCACACATAGTACCAGTCTCCTGCAGGAAGAGTCACCAGGGTGCCGTTCTCAGAGGCAGTCACGTCAGTTCCGTTCCTCCAAAGCCTTGCTGAATCCTGCAGGTTTGTGCATGTGCAGTTGACCTGGGTCTGGGTGCCGTAACCCACAGGAGTGTCAGTGACATCAACTCTGCATGAAGTGGTAACCTTGCTTACGCTGTAGGTCCACTGATCTGTGTAGTTAGTGTTGCCGAGGCTGTCATTTGCCCATCCCCTCCATATATATAGGCCTGCACCAAGGTCTGTATAGCTGTAGTAGTACTCATCACCGTCATTTCCGTCGGCTGAATAGTTGGCCAGAGCCCCTGTGAAGTTGTGCTCCGCAAGCACAGTATCAACTGCATATGTGGCCTCTTTCCATGTGACGTTGAACTGGTAGGATGCTCCGGAAACATAGGCCACCCCGCTTTCAGGATCTGTCCTGTTTCCTGACCACTGAGGAGGTATGGTATCCACCACAAAGCTTCTTGTCTCTGAAGTATTTGTGTTGCCAAGATAATCCCAGCATGTCACATTCCATTGGTATGTACCGTTGTACAGCCCTGAGGCGGTTATGTTTATAGGAGTTCCATTTGCAGCCTGTATGAAGCTCTCATTCACTATGTTGTCTATGGTAAGGTTGCACAGCGGCGCAGGGTCAACATTGTCAAACACTGTCCAGTTGAACTCAACATATGCATCAGTGAGGTTCTCTCCGGGCAAAGGCTCGTTCAGCACTATCCCAGGCTCTGTGGAGTCAAGAGTAAAAGCCCTTGTCTCTGAGGTGTTCTGGTTGTTGAAGTCGTCTGTGCATGTGACGTTCCAGAGGTAATGTCCTTCTGAAAGCCCGTTGACAGTGTAATTGGTAAAACTTCCGTTCAGGGAAGGTATGTCTGATGCGTTTGTGACATTGTTTATTACCAGGTCGCAGCTGAGGTTAAAGTCAAGATTGTCCCCTGCAGTCCAGTTGAAGTTTATGGATGTTGCAGTCGTACTGTTGAAAAGGTCAGGAGGGTAGTTAAGTTCTATGGTTGGGTTGTCTGACTCAGGTAATATTATGAAAAAGACCCTTTCAGAGCTGTTCACGTTCCTATGATAGGAGGTGTCGTTCGCTATGATCCTTATGGCAAAGGTTCCGTTCTTTGTAGTCCTGGAGAAAGATGCATTATAGGTATCATCGCTGTCAAGGTCAGACATATAGACCTGCTCTATGCTTCCGTTAGGATAAGTTATGTTGGCCAGCACAGCATCTACTGCAATATCATCCGTCACAGTGGCGTTGAAAAAGATAGTGCTGTAGGCGCTGTATGAGGTTCCGTTGGAAGGCTGGACAGCTGTCACGTCAGGTACAGCATCATACCTCAGCCAGTCGAACATAGCCCCTTCCTGCGCTCCGTCAGGCACCTCGCTGGTGATCTCAAGGGGGGATTCTTCTATAGGATCAATGACCGTGTTGTTCCATCTTATCGCAGAGATGTCTCCTGATGAGTCCAGCGCGATGATCATTACCTCATCTGTCCTTGTGTGCAGAGTGAACCTCATCCCTTTGATGTCGCTTGTGGCGAAATCCCCTGTGTTGTCTGTGGTCTGGAGGTCTGACGTGCTCCATGAGCCTGAAGCCTTGGTGTAGTTGAAATAATCCACGCTTCTTGCATTGCTGTCCACAAAGCCGAAAAGCGCCGCTTCTCCTGAGTTAAACCAAGCGCAGTCCACATTCACGTTGAATGTACCGCTCGCCTCTGTTGTAGGATCCTGTGAAGGGTCTGCAAGCCCTGAATTGATCATGGCGCTTCCGTTCCATACAAGCGCATTGACATCATCCCCTGCATCCTGGATGATTATACCTATATGATCTGAGGTTGGGTCAGAGCAGGTCCTTGCAGCGTCCAGGCCGTTTCCAAGTCCTATCGCAGCTGGAGCTTCCCATCCTGTGCTGTTGTAGTGCCTGTACATCAGGTTGCTTCCTTCTCCATATACTATAAGGCCCTGTCTGCTTGACTCTTCCCATGAAAATGAGAAATGCTGCTCTATGCTTGAGGTTGTGCCCAACGATATGTTTGTGCCTCTCGAGGTGTCGAATCCTGAGCCGTTCCAGGGCACTGCATATAGGTCATTGTCGCTGTTGTGCACCAGGGCCATGATCTGGTCAGACCCTCTCTTGGGCACAAGGGAGATCCAATATGACGGGCTTGCCGCGATGTTTGTGGTCAGGGTCCCTGCTTCAGAATATCCTGAACCGTCCCATGTCCTGTAAGACACCAGCTGGTCATTGCCTGTCTCGTTCTCATAAAGTATTAGTGCATCTCCAGAGGTATATTCATAGGTTATGTCAAAGGAACGGTATGCTGCATTAGGGACTGTCTCAGTTGCCTGCAGCAGATCTCCCCATGTCTCTGCGCCTGAGTCATAAACCTGTATGTTCAGATCGTTTGCCTTGTCTTCTGTGCCTATGAGGAATTCCTGCCTCTCATGACTGCCTTTTGTCACTGTC
>WJKB01000069.1 GCA_014729345.1 Candidatus Woesearchaeota archaeon | reverse complement strand
GTTGACGAGCCTGTAATCTTCTACAGGAGTCCTCTTGCCAAAGCCTTTCTCAGTAACAGTCAGAAAGGTCTTTTCTTTCTCCGCGACAACCATTCCTACAACCGCATCATCAGCTTTCTTGAGCCTGATACCCCTGACGCCTGCTGCAGTCCTGCCCATGGGCCGGCAGTCAGACTCTTTGAACCTCACAGCCATGCCCTCTTTGGTCGCCAGGATCAGCTGGTTGCTGCCTTCGGTATATCTGACTGAGATAAGCTCATCGTCCTTAGAAAGCTTTATCGCGATTATCCCCCCTCTTCTGGGATTGGCGAAAAGGTCCAAGGAGGATTTCTTGACAGTACCCTTTGAGGTGGCCATCATGAGGAAGCCTTTGCTGAAATCGTCGATAGGCACGAAGGCAGTGATTCTCTCATCCTGTTCAAGACTGATAAGATTGACCAGAGGAGTACCTTTGGCACCCCTTCCTGCCTCAGGGATCATGTGCACCTTGAGCCAGTGCACCTTGCCCTTATTGGTGAAGAAAAGTATCTGGGCGTGGGTATTGGCAACGAACAGATGCTCTACAAAGTCCTCTTCTTTCCTGCCTGCTGCGATGACACCTCTGCCCCCTCTTTTTTGGGCCCGGTAAGTTGAGGTGGGAAGCCTCTTGACATATCCTGCATGGGTCACTGTGATGACCATATCCTCTTTCTTTATGAGGTCCTCCACAGCGATCTCTTTCTCTTCTTTCAGAGAGACTTCTGTTTTCCTATCATCCTGATAAGCAGATCTTATCTCTTCAAGCTCTTTCTTGATGATCTCAAGTATCCTGGCCTCTGATGCGAGAATCTCCTTGAGCTCAGCTATGAGCTTCATGAGGTCCTCATGCTCTTTCTTGGTCTTCTCCACCTCTAGGCTGGCAAGCTTCTGAAGCTTCATGTCCAGTATCGCCTTTGCCTGCACCTCTGTAAGCTTATAGTCCTTCATGAGAGATGTCTGGGCAGACTGGACAGTCCTTGAAGCCTTGATCTTTTTGATTATGTTGTCTATATCCTCCAGCGCCACAAGAAGCCCTTCAAGTATATGCGCCCTCTCTTCTGCTTTCCTGAGGTCAAACTGTGTCCTTTTCCTGACAACATCTTTCCTGTGCCTGATGTACTGCTGGATAAGGCCTCTTATGCCAAGGACTCTGGGCTCCTGCTCCACTAACGCAAGCATTATCACACCAAAGGTCTGCTGTAGCCGAGTATGCTTCAGAAGCTGGTTGAGGACCACATCCTTGTTTGCCCCTGACCTGAGCTCGATCACTACCCGCATACCATCCTTGTCAGATTCGTCCCTGAGGTCAGAGATGCCTGTAAGCTTCTTGTCTTTAACCAGCCCCGCAATCTGCTCAAGAAGCATGGCCTTGTTGACCTGATAAGGTATCTCAGTGACTATTATCCTGGGTTTGCCCTTGTGCTCTTCGACAGATGTCCTTGCCTTGATCCTGATCCTGCCTCTACCTGTCTTGAAGGCATTCCTGATGCCCTCTGTACCCATGATGATCCCGCCTGTGGGAAAATCAGGCCCTTTTACTGTCTTCATAAGCTCATCGACGGTTATGTCAGGGTTGTCGATCATGCTTGTGATACCATCGCATATCTCAGCCATGTTATGAGGAGGTATGTTGGTGGCCATGCCCACAGCGATCCCGCTGCTGCCGTTGACCAGAAGATTGGGTATCTTTGAAGGCAAAACAGCTGGCTCCTTGAGAGAACCGTCAAAGTTGGGCATGAAATCCACTGTCTCCTTGTCGATGTCCTGGAGCATGTCTTCTGAGATGCTCTTCAGACGGGCCTCAGTATATCTCATAGCAGCTGCATTATCCCCATCTATAGATCCGAAGTTTCCCTGACCCTGGACAAGGGTGTATCTCAGAGAAAAATCCTGCACCATCCTGACCATTGCGTCATATACAGCAGTGTCTCCATGAGGATGATATTTACCCAGCACCTCACCTACTATCCTGGCGGATTTCTTGAAAGGCTTGTTGTGCAGCATGCCCATGTCATACATAGCATAAAGGATACGCCTGTGCACAGGCTTGAGGCCGTCCCTTACATCAGGAAGGGCCCTTCCAACTATCACAGACATAGAATATGCAAGATAAGACTCTTTCATCTCGTCTTCGATGACTCTTGGGATGAGCTTTTCCTGCTGTTCCTGCTCATCAGGACCTTTTTCTGCAGGCTTTTCCTGGCTTTCAGGTGCCTTTTTGCCTTCTTTTTCAGAAGGTTGTTTTTCTGGTTCCTGATTGTCTTTTTCTTCCATTTTTCCTATAAGTTAAGGCTAGAAAACGGCCTCCTTACATAGCTACGAAATACTGCTTCCTTTATAAGTCTTTCGATTATAGAATGGCAGTAGAGAGGCTGTAATGGCTGAATTTAGCCTTTCTAGACTTATCCAGAAAGGTGAATATAAGGATTTAGAGAGCTCTCAGGAATCACTTTTTTTCGCAAGATTTTTGTCAGTGTCAAATTAACAAGATCGGCATTTGAATATTTTTTTAGTGTCTTTTGCGCCGATGATGCAGGAAATCCCAAGCTTCCTGGCAACAGCAGCTGCATAGAAAGATGATCACCAAAATTCCCTATGCTCATCATATCTGGCGTCTGTTCTGGTGAGCTGGATTCTTTCCCCCTCCTGGAGCATGGGGAATATCACTTCTGTATCCTCTACAGCTGCAAACACTTTTCCATTGCTGTTTGAGCATACCTCATAACCGTTAACAGGATCTCCGGCAACATGCATCCCTTTTTGTCCTGCAAACCTCTCAAGCGTGCCAAAATCAGGAAATTTGTGCGTCTGGCCATCTAGCTTGAGCTTGTATTCGCCTGATCTCCTGGTGATGTCTCCAGCCACATAGTTATGGCCTTGCAGCCTTACAAATGCCTGGACAGGTTCGCCGATATGTGACTCTGCTCCTGGCAGCGCCTCAGCGATGCTTTTAAGATCTTCCTGGTTTACGGCCCTGAATACGCTCATATGCTCACCTGACTAGAAAAAACATGCGTAATTTATAAAGCTTTCGGATTGATATCACTTTCAAGTAATGAATAGCATCTGGCCTAGAATCAGGCAGCACAGCGTTTATTTCGCAATACTTTGCCCAAAATGTTTGCGAAAACTATTTTGTTGGATCCCAGCTTCATGGTTACCTAATGCTTTGATGTTAGTTTGTTAGATAACATAGTCTGATAGGTAAATGAATTTATTTAAAGTTTTATTTGGTTTTGTAATAAATTGAGATTGTTATTGAAACTCTTTTCTATTTTTAGGTATCTATCGATCTCTTTGATGGAGATATTGTCAGGAAAGTCCTTTTCAATCTTTTCAGTAAGTTTCTTTCTCAGTTTGTATGTATCTGCATTTTTGGCATAAGCAAACCAACCTTCAAAAAAGTCGTATATGGTGTCATAGTCTATGCCATTTTTTTGATACTTTTCCTTTAAGGCTTTGCATTTGCTTCTCATTTTTTTCAAGTTTGACTTCTTCAAAAGCTTGTGATGATAAAATATCCTGACACCAAGAAAATTTAAGTTTTCTTTCAGGCGGATTATCTTTGTTTTATCGGGATGAAGTTCGATATCCAAATTTTCCCTTAGAAATTGGTTGATATCATCATGATATTTCAATAAAACATCTTTATCTGGATGCAATATAACAAAATCATCAACATAACGGATGTAGTATTTTGCCTTAAGTTTATGCTTGACGAATTGGTCTAATTCGTTAAGATACACATTTGCAAAGAATTGTGATGTTAGATTGCCCAGTGGCATTCCCTTCCTGCAATCACCCCCCCCCCGACGCAGTTAGCCAAGATCTTCTTTATAAGCCAGATAACTCTCTTGTCATTGACCTTCTTCCTTAAGATGCCCAGTAGGATGTTGTGGTTTATTGTTTCAAAGTATTTCCTCACATCTACTTTTAGG
>WJKB01000068.1 GCA_014729345.1 Candidatus Woesearchaeota archaeon | reverse complement strand
ATTCTGAAGAGGATGCTGACAAGAAAGGCCAGAAGATAGTCTTAAGGGCCATGCTTGACCTTGCCAAAAGGATAGACAGGCCTGTGGTGGTGCACACAAGAAAGGCAGAAGCAGACGTGATGGAGATCCTGGAGGATTATAAGGATGACCTCAAGATAGTGCTTCACTGCTTTTGCGGCAAGAAAAAGCTTGTCAGGAAGGCAGCAAACAGGGGCTATTTCTTCTCTATACCTACAAACATAGTCAAGAATGACCAGTTCCAGCTCATGACAGAGATAGTCAACATCAACCAGATCCTTACAGAGACAGACGCCCCTTATCTTTCTCCTTTCAAGGGAAAAAGGAACGAGCCTGCATTCATCGCAGAGACCATCAAGAAGATCGCTGAGATAAAAGGATTTGAGGAGCAAGAGGTCAAGAATAATATCTTCCTGAACTATCAGAAGGTTTTTGGAAGCAGGTGAGTAGATGGTTGCGAGGATCAGCATTCAAAAGACCCCTTATTTCTCGTGGAGATGCGGAAAGCTGGCAGAAGGGTGCAGGCTGTGCGTCAAGGGGCAGAAGCTGGTCCTTTTTGTTACAGGACTGTGTCCTAGAGACTGCTGGTACTGCCCTCTTGCAGAAACAAAGAAGAACAAGGATACTGTATGGGCGGATGAGTGGAAGGTAGGCTCTGAAGATGATGCTGTAAGAGAAGCAGAGCTTATCGATGCCAAAGGCGCCAGCCTTACAGGCGGGGACCCTTTCTGCAGGCTGGACAGGAGCGTCAGTCTTGTGAAGCTGCTGAAGAAAAGGTTTGGAAAGGAATTTCATATACACATGTACGCGCCTATGGAACTGCTGACTTCAGCCAGGCTTTCAAAGCTGCATAAGGCAGGCGTGGATGAGATAAGGCTCCATCCTGACCTTTACAGCAAAAAAGGCTGGGAAAAGATCAAGCTCGTAACAAGATTTGAATGGGATATCGGAGTGGAGATCCCTGTTATACCTGGCATGAAACAACTATATCTCAAGCTTATCAGATCCTTTAAGGACAGCATATCATTCCTAAACCTTAACGAGCTTGAGATTTCTGATACAAACATGGACGAGATGCTGAAAAGAGGTTTCAGGACAAAAGATGAGCTAAGCTATGCTGTCAGGGGAAGCCAGGAGCTAGCTTTTGAGCTGATGAGACACTGTCGGAAACATGCCCCTGGTCTTAAGGTGCATTACTGCACTACAAAACTAAAAGACAAGGTCCAGCTGGCGAACAGGATCAAGAGGAGGGCAAGGAATGTCAAAAAGAAGTTTGACATAATCACAGATGAGGGCATGCTTTACAGAGGGTCTGTGTATCTTGAAAGGCCGGGTGTCGGCTACAGGAGAAAGCTGGAAAGATTGGGTGAAAAGAAGAGGCATGAGCTGCTCAATAATCTTGTCCTGCTAAGAAAGCGGATCATAAAAAAGCACTGCGTGCCTGCAGAACTGATAGTCGTGGACAGGAAAAAATTGCGTCTGCTAACATCCGTGCCTGTGGCGGAAGAGCTTGCTGAGGAGCTGAAGCAGAAGGGGCTGGCGCCTGCGCTCGTCGAGGAGTACCCCACCTGGGACCAGATGGAGCTGAGTGTTGAATTCTTATGACTGGTCAGGACAACAACCAGATCTGATCATGGGAAAAGCTTTCTAATTATGGTCTATAGCATCTTTGTATCAGAATAGTATCTTTATATTGGAATATAGAAATAGGGTGTAAGGATGATAAATATGGATGACCTGGTTGTAGTTGGTGAAGGTATGATATCACAAGCAAGCCATTAGAAGATACTAAGGATGGTAAACCAGACAGCTCAATTATGGCAAACATATATCAGGCGTATATATCAGCTATAACCTGGATTTTTTCAAGGCAAGCGGTAAAACTTAAATACTCTGCATATATATGTCTTTCATATGACAAAAAGAGGCAGAAGAGGCTCAAGCCAGGTAGACTGGGCCATGTCACTGGCAATATTCCTGCTTTATCTTGCATGGTTCTTTGTCTTTGTAAGGCCTATGATCGAGCCTGAAAGAAAGGTCATATCCATGGCTGAGATCGTAGAGGAGGGCTTTGCAGGAGATGCAGAGTGGACAGTGACCAAGGTTCCTGTCATACTTGCCTCAGAACATGACAGCCTTTACACCCCTGTGATAATAGAACTGCCTTATGACTGGGAGGAGGGCACTTTCGCAGTGACAGACAGGTACTATGACTATGACAACGGCAGACTGATGTTCCTGGCGAACCTGAGCGAGAACAGGAGCAGTACTGTCTATATTGTCCATTCAAGCCAGAACTATACCCAACCTTATTCAGACACAGACATATCCGCCACCCCCAGGCAGACGACCAATAGGTATCTTGATGCAACCTTTTATGACAACATGCTTTACTCGCTGGCCTATGATGGAAATGAGATAATCGATGATATGGAGCTGCTGCAGAACAATGAGGAGGCGGAGGTGGTCAACAGCAGTTTCAGCCAGACAAAGATAAACTCAAAAAACAGGTTGATCTCAGGAAACTTCAACCACACCACCTACATCTTCTCCATGAACAGGAGGATAGTGAACCTGGTGGACCCAAAGCCCTATGAGGAATTTGACCTGACCATACAGGCAGAGCTTTACGGCTATACAGGCTATTTTGCTGATAACCTCAACTTCGGAGACATCAACTTCTCATACGACAGGTGCGAAACATTTCATGCAGATTATCTGGACTTTTACACGTCAACACATGGGCTCGCGTTCGTCTTTGACAGCAATGCGACGTGCACATTCTGCTATGACAACTCCTCTGTCATCGATATAAATCTCACGATACCTGTAGGGAATGCGACAGAATACTGGATTGTCCCTCACCAGGGGTCTTACAGCAACAACTCGATCACTGATATGGGCTACTTCAGCGCAGGATTCGGCCTGGTGTCAGAAGAGCATGGCCTGGGCACAGGTCAGCTGGACAATATCAGCAGGATGGGCTTTTCTGAGCTAAGGGAAAGATGGGAATTCCCTTACAGGAGAGATTTCCAGCTCAACATCTCAAACAGCACGTCGCATATCTGGGGATACCAGTATGGCACTCCAGGATACTCTGACAATGTCTATGTGAAGGAGACAAATACCTGGCTGCTTGACAAGTACGCAGACCAGCAGTATGTCACCCTGAGGATAAGCACATGGTAAGAAGCAAGACTTTCAGAAACATGGGATCAAAGAAGGGATACGTACGGACCCTTGAGGTGGTTATAGCGATAGTCCTGACACTGATATTCCTGATGTTTCTTGTGCCGAGAGTCAGCCCTGATGACAGGCAGTCAGTGAAGGCAGGCGTGCTTGCTGCGCTTGAACAGAACCAGGATTTCAGGGACTGCGCACTTGCAAGGAATGTCTCATGCGTGGAGAGCATGGCTGAAGACGTGCTGCCTGAAAGATACAGCCTAAAGGTGAACATCAGCTCTGATCCTGAGGAGCAGCCAGGTATTGATGTACAGGGGGATATCTACAGTGACTCGCTTTTCATAGCTGGCAGCGATACATCCTACAATGCCACTATCGTGAGGCTGTGGTACTGGTTAAATCAGTAAAATATATATAGCACAGATACAGTCAGGAATGATACAGTGAGGCATATCATAGAGCAGCCTTTTGAGCGTTCAACATAAGGACAGCAGGCCACATCAACAGTCAGACCAGAATCTTGGACCTGAGAGGTGAAACATGAAGATCACAATAGACACAAAAGAGGACAGCCCTGAAGAGATCAAAAAGACAGTGGACTTCCTGAAGACTCTTGTAGGCGAAAGGGAGATCATCAGCAACCAGGGCAATATCTTCTCTGACGACAGCTCTGAACAATCAGGCTCAGAAACCTCTGGAGAGGAAAACAACGCCTTCCTGAACATGTTCGGCAGTTCTTCCAGCAGTGATCCTGAACCTTCAGGAAGTTCAGGCATCGATAACACCGAGAGTCCTGATGCAGAAGAGGATCCCAAGCATCCGAAAGTTATGGAGTACCTTTAAAAGATGAGGCCGTCAACGCTGAAGAAGCTGGAATCAGAGATACAGAAGGAGAAATATGAGCTTGAGGATATCGAGGCAGAGGTCAAATCACTCAAGGTCAAGCTTCTGGATGACGAGCCTGAACATTTCAGCAAGAGGGATATTTTAGATGCTTTCTTTGGCGCCCTGATAATAGGCCTGACCTTTGTCTTCAAGGGAAGCCTGCTTGAGATCGGCACACTGATATCTTTCAGGCAGGTGCTACTGATAATCCTGGCCACTGTGGTGATACTTACAGCGCAGATATACTATGTTGGATACAGCAAGGTAAAGAACAAGAAAAAAAGGCATTTTGGGCAGTTCTGGTTTAAGAGACTGCTGACGCTTTACCTTATCTCTCTCATAGTGTCCTTGTACCTGGTGTATATATTCGGGATAAGCCATATAATCGCGGATAAGGCAAGCCTGTTCAGGATCATAATCATAATATCCATGCCAAGTGCTTTGGGAGCAGCAGTGCCAAGTCTTATCAGGAAATTCTAGGCTAAAGGCAGGCTTGAGAAGCACCTGATATGAGATCATATGCAGATATTGAGCAAGAAAAAAAGCTAGGGAAGCAATTAGCAATTTGGTGATGCAAAAATGGAAAGATTCAGGATCATAAAAGAAAAAAGTACTGACAAAAAGATATTTTTTGAAGCTAATGGAAAAGACCTCAAAGAGGTCTTCAAAAATGCTGGGTTTGCACTGCTTTCAGTCATCTGCGATAGGGAAAGCCTAGAAGCTGAGCAGGCAGAGGAGTTTGAGATGGATGGCTCGGATGCTGCAGACACCATGTTCATATGGCTTTCAGGCATAGTGGCTGTGGCAAACGCAGAATCCATGTGCTTTTCAAAGGTTGAGATAGAGGAAATGGATGAAAAACACATCAAGGCAAAGCTTTGGGGAGAGCCCAAGACCGCTGAAAAGGCAGGCAGACGTGTCGAGGCAATCTTGCAGGAAGGGTATTCTTTTGAGAATGACCAGGAAGGATACAGTGTCAAGGCAGCTCTCATACTATCCTGATAAGACTATGCTGTCACTGCTGAGAATCCTGAGATAAATACTGCAACGCAGCTATGCCTTCTGCTGGAAAAAGGTGCTGATATAATCCTTATTTTCATTTATGCTCTCGACAAGACCCCTGCACATCAGCTTGTCAGTATCACTATCTGTGTAGCTTGCTGCACTGTCTTTAGGGCCTGCTTCTGAGCCAAGCAACGTGTCGCTGGCATCGTGAACTGTTCCTGGCGCCTGCGTATGCTTGAGTATGAACCCGTACCTGTTGTCTATGCAGGCTGACTGAAGGGTCATCCAGCAGTAGGACTTTTGTGAGCCGTCTATATGAAGCTCATAGATGTTGATACCCTCTGAAGGATTGCCGCTGAGCCTGAGCTCATAACTGTGAAGCTTACCATCACTTGTCTGGAGAGGTATTGCAGGCATCTGTCCTGCAGCTTCAGGATTTACCCTTATCCCATCCTGTTTTGCATGCTCCTGGAATCTTACATTTACATATCTGCTAAGGTGCTCCTCTTTCTCAGCCTCGTCAGTGGTGAGTTCAAGCTCTTCGACAAGGGCATGGAAACCGTGGTCTTTTGAGAGGCCGTCAAGGTTCTTCTCACCGACCTTCCCATATACCCATCTGTATGCCTCAAGCGTGTCCTGTACCATGGAATCTACCATATTCTGCCTTTCAGGTACCAGTTCTTCAAGCTTCTGCCTGTCTATGTTGCGCTCTACAATGCCTCTTATGTTCTCATTCAGGCTTCCGCTTTTCCTGTGGCCTGCATAGTCCTTGTCATCCTTGTCGATCTCCTTTGAGATATCTGTGGAGATCGCGGATATGTTGAACAGGTCATAGAGCCTCTTGTGAGCTCCTGGGCTGGCTATTATCCTCTCAACCACCCTTTCTGCGTCTGCGCAAAGCCTCCTTTCACCGTTGGTGCCCACTACACACCTGGAGTTTTCCTTGAGGCCTCTTTTCAGGATGTCATATATCTGGTTCAGCGCCTCCTCAGGGAAAAGCACCTCGCTCTTTTGGGGAAAGTTCCTGTTATGGTATCTTCTTCTGCCTGGGAAAGGTATAAGGCACTGGTCAAGCAGGTAGTCTGTATCTGTAAGGACTCTTGCAGCATCTCCGAAAGCTGCCCTGTTGCTCACTATGTATCTTTTTATGGCAGGCACAAACTCGCGGCAGACCGCATCAACAAGCGCTCCTGTCTCGTGCCTTACATGTGCTTCGTATCTTGATCTGATCTGGTCGATCCTGGGACCAGACCTCAGCATGGTGCTTTCTCTAGGCTGATCTGGTTGTGGAGATGCGCTTTCTTCAAGGTCCTCTCCTGTAATCCCAAGCATCTCGTCAAGTTCCGCCACTGTATCGTCTGCTGCGGTCCTTTCGTCTTCCCTGAGCTTGTACATCATATATCTTATCATCTTTGTCCTGTCCTTTGGCATCTCTTTGACATAGCCCTCAGCAAGGGTTGGATCAGCTCCCAGCGCTATCCAGCTGTAAAAACCTGCCTTTTCCTCTGAATGTCCTGTTGCCATGAGGCTGTACTTCACAGCGTTCATAAGAGCATACTGCATCTTTCCAGAAGCAACCTCTTCAGCACTGGAAAGCTGTTTATACCTCTCTTTGAGCTTTGGATCAGCATCCATAGCAGCGGAAAGCCTGTTCTCAAGCTTTTCCATGAACGTCAGTACCTTTTCTGCAGGTATCTTGCTGCCCTCTGGTAGCTTTTGCAGCTGCTGCTTTACCTTCCTGGTCTTCTCTATCGCATCCATATCTTTTTCTCTGTACCATTCGCCCCTCTCAAGCTCAATAAGCGTCCTGAACCTCTGGAGCGCGGTGTCGTATGCTTCTGCTTCGCAAAGCGCAGCCTCTGCCATGATGGTGTAATCTTCTGGGATGTGTTCTTCCTCAGCGTCATACTCGTGCTCTATTTTCCTGATCCATCTGGAGACTTCCTGGTCCACCCTGTTAACATAGTCTTCAATACCTATCTTGCCTCTTTCAAGCTGTCTTTTCTGCCTCTCTTTCTGCGATTCAGCTGCCTGGAGATGCGTCTCCATTATGTTTAGGTCTCTGGAAAAGTCAAAAAGGTGGAAATTATGTTCTGCCATCATGTCTTCCATGTGGCCTGCTGAGTATATCTCTGCGTGGATGCCCTCTTCCTCGAGCTGGTCCCTTGGCTGGATGGTCTCGTCGATGTCTTTCTCATATCTTGTCACAAATGCGTATCTCACAACATCATCATCGCGGCCATCTTCCCTGGCTTCTGCATTGTGTTCTGCGATCAGCTTAGCATTCTCAAATCCGTTCTCCATGGCTGAGTAGACATCCTCTATCACCACCCTTACCTTCTGGTCGTCAGGTATCTCATCTGCAAACCTTGCTTCAAGCTTTGCTTTGAGGTACTCGGGATTCACAAAAACTGAATCAAGGTTGTACTCCAGAGACCTGTAATATATGGAGTATGCTCTGTGGGCGATGTTCTCAGATGCATAGTATACTATGTCTTTAGGAGGGACCCTGAAAGGTTTTGCAGAATCACCATTCCTAGGCTCGCTGACTACCCTCTCCCTGGATTTTCCAAGTATCTCTGAAAGCTCGGCGCTCCTGTAATTCTCAGGGTCTATATCCAGTTCATCCGCAAGAAGTTCCAGCTCTCTTCTCATGTCCCTTGCATGCTGGTATCTCTGCTCAGGGCTGAAAGATGTGGCTCTCTTGAGTATCCTTTTGAGTTTTTTTCTTGCAAGCGCCTCTTTCAGGCTTGCCTGTTTTCCCAGTGAGTCCTTTACCTGGTCTGAAAGCGTCCATCTGTCATCATCTATCACGATCCTTTCTCCCACAGCTTTTACCCTCACTATATTCCTGTCTACAGGGACCTGGTTGCCCTCTTCGTCTATCAGATATCTCTGAGGCGTTTGCCCGTAGAGAGCCTCGAGCATTGTGATGCCTGAGGCGAATATGTCAGCGTTTTCCTTTACCCTGTACATATTCGGGTGTGGATCTCCCTCCAGATGGTCGAACTTTCCTGACTCCTGTCCCTGTTCCCATGGCATGTAAAGCGGAGACCCTACCAGCATAGAAGATGCTTTTGACCTTTGGGCGATGGTCATGTCCATGCTATCCTGCTGTGTGGGCCTGTATGCAGGGATAGCTCCAGCCCAGTCTATGTTGACTGCCTGCTGGCTTGATTCGCCAATCATGATGTTTGCGGTCTTCACGTCCCTATGTACCATATGGTGGTCATGGGCAACTTCCAGACCTTTGAGGCTCTGGATCGCGGACACCACTGCTTCGTCTATGGAGAACCTGTGTCCATCATCATATATTATCTGATGCATGCTCAGGCCGTCTATCCTCTCGGTTACGAGCTTTGGGCCCTCATCAGTCATCCTCAGGTCGATAAAATGGCTGTTATTCGGATGTTTTCCTATACGTCCTGTGGTGAGTGTCATCACTTCCTCGAAAGGAGAGTCATAGTAAGGCTTGCTTGCCTCCTCATCCACATCTTTTGGAAGCACAGCTTCCTTTATTATGGCATGGAGTCCTTCGCAGTGCGCTCCGTCGCTGACCCTGCTGGTGGCTCCCTGTTCAGAATGCTGGCGGTCAACCCTTGTCTCACCCACCCATCTAGGCGGCGCACCAGCTATCACTGCACCTGTTATCGTATGGCCCTTTTCATCCACTATCTTGGTCATTTTACCACTATGTAGTAATTAATTATTTATAAATGTTTTGGTTTTGTTCTGGTCTTAGAGGAGTCTTATGTTTTTTGCCGCAAACTATCCCCTTTTCCTGAACACGCTGTTGATAAGAGTGTTATCCTGGTTAAGCATAGAGACTGCTTTTTTTACTTTCCTGATGTAGGCGATCCTGCTGATAGGGTCAGCAGCTATCTCGGATCCAGGATCAGGCTCAAAACCATCCATCTCAAAGCCATATCCTCTGTTATCAAGGCTTCTGGAAAGCACAGTGGCAGTTCCTGCATATGATTCATGTCCTTCCCCCAGTATCTCGTAGACCCTGAAGGTGTTCTTGAGAGGGTCATCTATATCCCCATCAATCTTAAACCTGAAAACCGTTTCAGCCCCTTCCTTGCCCTCAAGCATTACTGGTTCGAAACTGTAGTTCCTGAGAGCATCAAGGTCTATGGTCCTGTTGTCCCTGTCAGCAGCATCCCAGAACTGCTTTCTCCTGTCTCTGTATACGTTTCTGTGGGTTGCAGGTAACTGGCTGTTGAATATCCTGCTCCTGTCATCTTCGTCAGGGAACCTCTGGAGGGTCTCCACGATCCTTGTAAGAGAAGGATCCTTTGACATATCAGCGAGGGCGCTGTACCCTATCCTCTGGCCTATCCAGTCATATACCTCCATCTTCTCATGGGCTGACCTTTCAATAAACTCATCATAGTAAGGGATTAGATCCTCAGCATTAGCTTCTTGGGACAGCCTCATGATGTTATATACCTTTTCCCTGGAAAGTGTCCTTGCTCCGCTCGCATATTCTGCCAGTCTTTTGGCAATGCTTGGAGCGAAGTTCCTTATCAGCGAATGTATGTGGCTTGAAAGGTACCTGTTATTTCCCATAGCTTCTATGGCGCTGTCAACTTCTCTGTAAGGATGGATCACTCCCTCATGCTCCACAGTGTAGCCTTCATTGGCCATTATATCTTTCCTCAGGAAGCTTATCACATACTCCATGTTCCTGTTAGAGAATAGAAGCCTGCCTGCGAGGTTGTATATCCTGTCACGGTCAAGGTTGCTTTTTCCAAAATAGTTCTCAGCTTTTGCTCTTGCCTCAAGCAGCGTATTTATTGCGTTTCCGAGCTGTTTCCTGTTCTCACTGACGAAATCTGCGATGGCATAAGGCAGCCTGGTACGTATCATGCCCTGTACTGTCTTCGAGAGTCCCGTCTTAACCTGTTCCTTATATCCCTCGACCATAGGATAGTATCCTCTTCTGGCATCTGATTTGTCAGCCATGATCATGGTGCCACTTTTCTCTGCTTCGGGGAGAAGGGCCTCATCAAGTATCTGGAAGACCTCATCCTCTCCAACATCCTCTGTCTCTGCAGACTCCTGATACTCTGCCTCTAATAGTTCATCAAAGGCCTGCTCATCGTACTCATCATGCTGGAACGTGAACACTGCAAGCTTTTCTGCTACATTCTTGCTGTGTGCGAACGCTGTGAGCGTATGCACAGTCCTGTTTTCAGGGTCATTTACTATCAGTCCGGCATATTCCTGAGCATCATTATCACTGACTCCCACGGAAAGAAGGCCATACTCTGCTGCCTCAACCGGGGTGCAGCCCAGGCTCCTGAAGCTGTGCTCCACTGCCTGCATGAGTGAGTATCTTACCTGGGTTGATGTCCTTGTCTCTTGTCCTGTCCTTCTCTTATACGCTGAATTATCCTCTGGATAGTCCTCGATAGAGTTCTTGAGTATCTTTACCGTCTCTATCAGGGCTCTCTCGGCATTTTCGGTGTCCTTCCATACGCTCTGAGCAGTTCTATATGCCTCGTTATCTCTTTTTTCAGCCCATCTGCTGTAGACAAGCTGGGTTATCTTCTGGTATTTTCTCATGGCCTGGAACAACAGCTCTGCCCTGCACAGTTCAGCAGCTGCAAGGTGGTAATGATCACTGTGAGTGGGTCTTTGCTTGAGCCCGAACTCTTCCTTTATCTGGTCCACCATATCAAGGGGTCCTGGAGAGTCCTTTCTTTTTGAGTGAAGGACCTCATTCATCCATTCATCCACATAGGTATCCACAACTTTCCCTGTATCCCACAGCTCACGGGCAGCCTGTTTCATGGACTGCAGGGACTGAAGTTTCCTTTCCATCACATCTTTCTTGTAGTATGGAACCTCATCACTCTCAAGCCTGGAAACAAAATCCTGGTTCTCATAATAGAGGAACTTGATGCCCTTTGAATCTAATTTCTCCTTTTCCTCCTTCTCGAGGTCAAGCTCTTCTCCAATCAGTATGTACCCTACATAGTTCTTGTCGGTCTCTGTCTTGTTCCTGTTAAGCTGCGCGACCATCTCTCCCATGCGGAAATCGCTGGCCCTTGCTGTCTCAAGATTCTCTATCACACAGTGGACCTGATGCCCTCCATCAAAAAGCCACCTGGTCTTCTTGTAGGCATAGTCAGGATCAAGCATAAAGTCAGGATCAAAGGAGAAGTTTTCCCTGATAAGGCTGTCTACGGCAGGCCATCTTCTCGCAAGATAATCTGAGATGATAATGTCAATCCTGGCTGATGTTAGCTCAACTGGTGTCTCGATGGGGGTCTTTCTCTCCCCTTCTGCCACCGCCTTATCCAGGTTCCAGCTCAGGATATCGGAAAGTTCCCTGCTTATATCATAATTATCAGGATCGATACCAAGCATCCCCGCAACATCCTGCAGATCCTGGATCATATCTTCTGTGCTTGTGTACCTGTCCAGCTTTTTCCATGCCATGGCTTTCCTACATACCCTTACCATGGCTTCGTAGGCCTGCGCTTCCACCTTCTCGTACGGATCCTGTATACCTTCTCTTGCTATCCTATCCTCAAGAAGTTTTTTCCCCTCTGCTGAAAGATGGAAGTTATAGGCATACATCAGATTTTCCTCAGCTTCCCTGGCCATCTCCCTAGGGGTCACTCCTTCCATCAGTTCACGCATGCTGGCGCCCATGCTGTAGATATCAGACTGCGCCGCCACCTGGTTCTCTCTTTCAGTATCGAACTCTCCTCTTTGTTCAGGGGACCTATAGCCTTCTGTTCCCTGTCCTTTCCTGTTCTGGGCGTGCCTCCTGAAGGTCTGTCCGAATTCCTGCTGGCTATTCTGTTCAGCAGTAGGCGCTGCTATGCCATAATCTGTTATGCTTACCTTGAGCCTCTTTGCTAGTCCTTGAGGCTCTGCTTCCAGAAGGATGTTGCTCGGCTTGATGTCTCTGTGGATTATATTCCTCTGATGAAGCTCGCCTATACCTCTGAGTGCCATCATTGATACGACCACAAGTTCGTCAAGACCAAGACTATATCTGCTATCTTCTTGCTCCCCTGCAGCAGTCTTTTCCAGGCTGCTGAGGTCAGTACCCTGCACAAGCCGTTGTCTTATGATGGGCAAGCCGCTTTTGGTTGTACGGAGCTCCCTGATGGATACATTGTTTGGATGTTTTCCCACAGCTGCGCCAACCATACCCTCATCCCACATCGCCTGTTTCAGGATCTGCGCCTCTTCAGGTGATTCAGTGGTCTTGCACACCTTTAAAAAATCATATCCGTATTGAGCGTCTATGAGAGACCTGCCTACGAACGCAAAGCTGAAGTTGCCCTCAGCTTTGAACCTGCCAAGTATCTCTATCTCTTCCATGTACTTTGGGATCTTTGAATCTCTTGTGTGTTTTGCCATGTTCTTGCAGTCGCCTGGCATGTGCCAGGGATTTAGGCTATTTTATTACTATTTAGTAGTTATTCATATATAAATCTATCGTTTTTTATTGAAAATCTCGCTTGCGGGATTTTCATCGGGATTCAAATACCCCGCACTTTAGTGCGAGATTTATAATTTTGTTGTTCCAAAAACCGAACGGTAAATACCCCTGTCTCATAGAAATTCAGTGAATTTCTAGGATGATCAGAAATCAGTCCTTGATTTCTGACATTCAGGCAGGGGATTAGTTCGGTTTTTGTTATAATAACTGCCGTATCTGGGAGTGGTCTGCTGACTGACTAATGCCTGGATATTATGAACAGTATATAAATGATATACAGAACGCAGATGAACAGTAATGAACAGATGGTTTTTTGACATCTGCCTTATCTGAAGGGCTTCCTGAAGCTGAATCAAAACAGCTTAAGAATTTGGTTGATAGGATCAGAAAGTTTGCGGTATGGATAAGCAGTATTATAATTCAAGTATCTTTCCCTTCTTCCCAACATTCAGCACTGTGGTGTTTCCAAGCTTCTCCTCAATGCCTTCTGCCTCATGTACATGAGAGCACAAAAGATAATCCGGCTTGAACTCATTGACAGCTCTCCTCAGCCCCTTTGATCCTGGAAAGAACTTTGTGAACTTTTCCATCACTGTCTCTGAAGGATGAACATGCGTCACCATGATCTTTTTCTTGAGATCCTTGACCCCTTCAAAGCCCTTTCTTAAAGTATTGAAGATCTCGTCTTCGGAAAGCTGGAAAAGCCCTACGTTTGCCCCTCCGCAGCCGAAAAGCCCTATATCCTTGTACTTCATGTAATAACCATGAAGGTTGGTAACATCATATAGCTCTGCAAGAAAGTCAGCAGTGGCGATGGTCTCATGGTTTCCAGGGACAAGAATGACCCTTTTCTTCTTCTTTACAAAAGGTCCTACTATGTTTGAGGTGCTCTGTTCTCCTTGTGTGAGATCTCCGCAGAGGATCACAAGGTCTACTTTCTCTTCTTTGGCCTTGTCTGCCAGCTTCTTTGCCAACCTTGTGTCTCCGTGGATATCTCCTGCTGCAAGTATCTTCATGGCATCAAAAAAGGAATAGCACTTTAAAAATCTTTCTTAAAAATCAGAAAATACAAAAGTTGCAGGATCAGCCAGAATAGAATGGCACTACCTTTCCATGACCTTGGTCTCTTCTTTCTCAAGATGGACTATGCTTGAAGGCCTTCCTTCTTTCTCTCCCTCGTACACGCAGAAGTCCATCTTTGCCTTGATGGAATGATCAAGGTTCTCAAGGCTGGTCATGTAATCCTCGCCTACCTTATTTGTCGAGGTGGTGACAATGGGCTTCTTAAGCTTCCTTGCCACTACTGTGAACCAGTGCTTTGGAATCCTGACCCCAAGAGTGTCTTTCCCTGGATTCACGTTTTTTGCTACAGCATCCTTGTTCTTGAGCTTGATGATAAGGGTGTAAGGTCCTGGAAGCTTCTGTATCCACTCCTCGATCTTTTCGTTCATCTCACAGTTCTCCCTTATCCAGTCCTTTGACGGCACCATTACAGAAAAAGGCTGGTCAGGCCTGTCTTTTGCCTCCCTTATCTTGCTGACAGCTTTTTTGTTGGTGGCATCGCAGCCTATACCATAGATGGTGTCTGTCGGATGGACAAACACTGAACCTTCATCTACCTGTTCGACTATATCATCCACTTCAATCAAAAATTCTTCTTTGCTGATAACTCTCATCTTTCCACCCCACTATCTTACTGTCGGAAATCTTTTCATTTAAAAAGCTTTTGATATTTTTTGCAGAGAAAAAAATGACCCAGCCTCCATAAGGAGGCCGGATCGACCACGGGGTGAAGAATCAAAGAGCAGCAAGGTTCCTGACAGACTGTCTCCTGACTGCCTGCCTGAAATTGAAATCATCCAAAAAGTCGATCCTTTCCTTGTATTCGTTCCACTCCATAAAATCTCTTCTTGAAAATCTCATGCTTATCACCTCTTTGTTGCTATCTTGTCACGCTGAAAGATATCCGAACATAAAGCCTCTTTCAGCTGCGGTTATCCCATCGCACTCTTCCTCTTCCTCAAGGCCCTCTTCAGTGTAGATATCAGGATCATCTGTCTCTTCGTCTGCGTATTCCTGAGGCATGGCCAGTATGGCGTCTTTCAGCTCCATCCTAACCACCTATCACTGAACTGGAAGTCAAATGTGTCGACCGTTTTGTTGGTCCTTGCTGTAAGCTCCCTAACCTGCTCAAAGAACAGGCCTTTGATCGTCTCTACAGAGGTATCTATCATCTTCTATCACCTTTTTTGTTGTTCAATCCTTGTCCGGTTAGAAGACCGGCATCCATGCTTCTGTGTTTCTTTGATGTCCTAATCCATCGGCATCGATCTTTGTGATGATATGAATAATCATCTGGTTTAAATACTCTGCTCCACTCTGTGTCCAGTGGGTAGTGGGTAGGTGGATATTGAGAATTTAAGGATTAGAGAGGCTGAGGGGATGGTTTTGCACTGGACAGATGACAGAGGAATGGCTATGTTGCTTCCAAAAACTGTGACCTGTCTGTCAGCTTTTTGACATCCATGTCATCTCCAAGCAGCGCATTGTGCGCTTCTGGCAAAGAGTAAGGCTGGATAGTAACATACCTTCTTTGGGTGTTTGTAAAACTTTGGGTGTCTGTAAAATCATAGGCATATATGCTAGAAATCAGTCAGCTTTTTCACATTGTTGTACTTTACTATTGAGGTGTTCCCTGTCTTGTCTGTGACCCTCTCAAGCGTGATGAACTTGCTCTCCTCAAGCTTTGTGATCTTTCTCCTGAATGATTTGTAGCTGGAATGCCCTCCTTTCTGGAGGTACATCCTGTGGAGGTCACCTATCCTGCTGCCTGATTTCTGCTTTACAAGATCAAGTATGAATTTTGTCTCATCCTCGAGCTGGTCGCTTCCCTTGATAGTGAACTCGTCAAGCTTTTCAAGGGCGACCTTTGCATGTCCCTCACCGATCTTCCTGGAGGACCTGTCCTCAGCTGCAAGGCCTGACTGCCTGAGAAGGTAGAGGCCTGATCTTATGTCCTTTATGTCAGAGGTCTTCTTGCTTATGAGCCTGAGGGCGCTATCTTCCCAGACACCTGGAACAAAGGCATAGTCTATCCTTTTCCTCAGGATCTTGTCTGTCTCAGCAGGGTTGTACTGCCTGAACTGCAGCGGCTCTGGGGTGAGCCTTGACTTGATCCTCTGGTCAAGCTCTGCCATCCATTCCTTGAAGTTTGTTATCAGGATTATTGACTTCTTGTATATCTCCTCCATGATGGTGTAAAGGAAATCAAAGTCCTGGATCTTGTCGATCTCATCAAACACGAATACAGCAGCCTTCTTGTTGAGGATGTCCTTTATGACCGCAAAGAGCTCTTCTGTCTTCTTGTTATGCGTGAACTTGTAGCCCAGCTGGTCGCAGATCTCGAGCATTATCTTGTATGTGGTATTCTTCTGCCAGCAGTTTATATATATGGGGACGACCTCATCAGTTTCTTCTTCAAGGTCTCTCAATACCCATCTGACTGCAGCGGTCTTACCGATGCCAGGAGCTCCTGAGATGAAGAGATTCTTTCCGTTCCTGCCCTGGAGCAGAGGGGCGATGCATGCAGCGACATAACTCTGTTGTGTCTCCCTGAAAGGCATGAGCTTTGGTATGTAGTCAAAGTCCAGCGCATCCTCATTCTTGAAGACAGATTCATCGCTTGAAAGCATATCCTTGAATAAAGTGCTCATTTTCCCCACAATAAAAAGAAAAACAGAGGTTTATATGGTTTTTGGTTTTGGCGCGGAAAAATAATAGGGTGTTCGATACTTAGAATAATTGTTCTTTATGTTGGTCATAGAGATGTTGTTAATGCACTATGTTTGCCACAAAGGTTTTAGATGAGATTACAGTAAAGAGATTACTACCTCAGCTTCCTCCCGCATCGATGACAGGACTCCTGGAATTGATGCACGATCGCGCCACAGCTGATACAATACTTTGGCCTTGTGTGCTTTGGAACCTTTCCAGGATGCCTAGCCTGGGGATGCACTGCACTTGGCTGCTGTCCGGCATGCTGCGCCTGGCGGTGCTGGTAGGAGCCTGCAGTCCTACTGTTCTTTTTCGCAAATATGAACTTGACAACACCTATACCCACGAACACGCTGCCGGCTATCATGAAGAAATAATATCTCTTTCCCAGAAAGAAAGATGCTACAGCCACCGCTGCTCCTATGACAATATATGTGATCGCCGAGAGTCTTCCCATAGTGCCTCTTTTCAGTGCTTCTTCCTGAAGATCTTGTCTGTGTTCATGTAAGGGACCAGCACTTTAGGAACAGTGACGGTGCCGTCCGGATTCTGATAGTTCTCAAGTATGGCCCTTAGTGTCCTGGATGTCGCAGTAGCGGTGCTGTTGAGGGTATGGACAAACCGGCTGCCTTCAGGAGCTCTGTACCTTATGTTAAGCCTTGCAGCCTGGTAAGCTGTGCAGTTGGAGCATGAGACAAGTTCCCTGTACTTCTCTTCCCTGGGCATCCAAACCTCAAGGTCGTATTTCTTGGCTGCGACGATGCCGATATCTCCTGTGCAGATATTGATGACCCTGTAAGGCACCTTAAGGGCCTGGAAAATCTCTTCTGCGTTCTTCAAAAGTTCCTCATGGAACTTCCAGCTCTCTTCTGGCCTGCAGAATATGAACTGCTCAACCTTTGTGAACTGGTGGACCCTGAATATTCCCTTTGTATCCACTCCAGCTGAGCCTATCTCTTTCCTGAAGCAGGGGCTTATGCCGCAGAACTTTACAGGCAGCTCCGAAGGCTCCATGATCTCATCCTTGAACATGGCTCCCATCGGATGCTCTGAAGTGGCTATGAGATAAAGGTCCTCATCCTGGACCTTGTACATCATGGTCTCGAAATCAGCAAGGTCTGTGACGCCTTCATAAGCCTCCCTTCTCATCATGTAAGGAGGTATAACCGGGGTGTACCCTTTTTTGACAAGCAGGTCGATCGCAAACCTCTGCAAAGCCATGTCCATAAGGGCAAGCTCCCCTATGAGGTAATAGAAACCGTTTCCAGCTATCTTTGCAGCCCTCTTGAAATCACCTATATCAAGCTTCTCGATGAGCTCTCCGTGAGGCAGCAGCTTGAATGTAGGTTTTGTGATCTTCCCCCATTTCTTTACAGTCACGTTCTCTTCTTCATCCTTGCCGTAGGGTACAGACTCATGAAGTATGTTCGGAAGCCTCATCTGGTAGAACAATATCTTCTTCCTGAGCTTCTCGGTCTTCTCTTCAGCTTTCTTGATCTTCTCAGGGATCTCCTTGGCTTCCTTGATGGTCTTGGATGCGTCTTTATCCTCTTTTTTCAGCCTGTTTATCTCCTTGCTTACCTCATTGCGCCTGTGCCTGAGCTTCTCGACCTCTTGCTGAAGTTTCCTGTACTGCTCATCCTTTTTAAGAAGATCATCCAGCCATCCCAGCTTCTCCTTGTCTTTCCTTTTCTCCAGATCCTGCCTGACAGCATCCGGATTCTCCCTTATGAATTTGATGTCTAACATCTTATCCAATTCAGTTCAAACTGAAAATATATAAAAGTTGTGAAAAACTCAGGCCAGACCGGGCATGGGCACAGTCTGTCCCTGAAGCGCGGCAAATATTGAAAGCCCTACAAGCGCGAATATTGCCATCATCATCGCGAGGACCAGTATCAGCAGTATGACTGTAGGTATGATCACGACCGCTGCTGATTTGCCTGTGGGAAGCTTGTGGACAACCTTAACTGCAACAACAGCTATGACCAGGCTCCATATGGCTATCGCTGTCTGTATGATAGCTCCAAAGAAAGGCACCAGTGCGAGGAACATGAGCCACTGCAGCACAGAGCCGACACCAAGGGTCCTGAAGAGTCCGATATAATCTCCCACTCCCCCAAATATCCTGGCAAGGATGTGCAATATGCCTGTCCATATGAACAGCCCAACCACTCCATATAGCCCAACCACTCCAAACAATGCTCCGAACACCAGGCTTGCCAAAAAAGTGAAGGGATTTATTGCCACAACCGCTCCAACAAACCCTGCGATCGCCCACCCTATCAGTATTATCAGCACAGCCATGCCTGTCGCCTTGCTGTCAGCTGCCATCTCAGCCATGGATCTCTCATCCAACTTCACTATCTCCAGCCCTTTTTTCAGATATCTTTTGATTCAGACCACCTCGAATTGTTTTTTCATCAAAAAAGTGCTTCTTATGCGCCTCATACCATGAGCCGCAAGTTCTCGCCTGCCTGTATTGCTTTTGCTATTATGTGCCCTATCTTGTTGTCTTTCTTTATCTTGATAATACCTGACTTGCCTGCCTTTGCGGTGAGCAGGTAATCATCACCGACATATATGTCTACATCCTGGTTCTGGTATGCCAGGTCCAGCTTGAGCATTATGCTATTCTTCTTTATGGTGACATCATAGTCTACAGGCTGTTTGCCGTCCTTTTTCACAGCCTTTGCGCTCAGAGGCTGGATATCGATGCTTATCCCAAGCCTCTTCTCTATGTCCTCGATGTTCTTGCCCTGCCTGCCGATTATCTTTGCGATGGCATGTTCAGGTACCTGCACCACAGCCTTACTGTCAGAGATCATTTCAACCTTGACATTTTCAGAATACCTCCTGAAGTCTTGCTGGATTGACTTTTCAGCCAGCTGCTGGGAGGCGCTTTTTTTCCCGTCCTTGACAGGCACGACCACTGTCTCTTCTCCATACGAGTATATCTCAAACTCCAGCTTCTGTGTCTCGAAGTCTGTGACAGTGACCACAGGTCTTGCCAGGTCTGCCTCGGTCATGCCTGAGGGCACCTTGACAGTCATGTTCAGTCCCAGCACCTTGAAGACCTGGCCGTTCCTTATGAATATGACAGTGTCGATAACCTGGGGGATGACTCCCAGCTCGATCCTACCCACAAACCTTTGGACAGCATCCACAGGATTGGTGGCATGGACTACCCCTATCATGCCGACACCTGCAAGCCTCATGTCAGCGAAAAGCTCAAAATCAGCCGTGTTCCTCATCTCATCGAAAATAGTGTAGTCAGGCCTGGCAAGCAGCAGGATGTCATGGATCTCCTGCGGACTTCCCCTGCTTATGGCGTACTGTGTGACATTGTCAGCGAGCACAAGGTCTCTTGGAGCCTCGACAGTCTTCACGACCTTGTCCTGGACAGCATAGAACTCTGCCAGTCCCTGGGCGAATGTGGTCTTTCCGTGCCCAGGGGCCCCTGCGATGAGGATGCCTTCTGCCTGCTCTGCAATCCTCTGCATGAGCTTTTCAGAAAGTCCATAATCCTTCAGGCCAAGCCTTTTCACAGGCCTTACTGCTGTTATCTCCCAGCCGTCTGAAAATGGGGGCTTTGTGGTGACTATCCTGTACATGCCCAGCTGCGTGATAGTGCTTCCTTCCCTCTCGATCTCGATGAAGCCGTCATGCCTGATCCTTGCTTCCTCGATTATCTCAGCAGACATCTTCTTGATATTTTCCTGGGTCAGCTTGCTGCTCTCAAGCTTCTTGAACTGCCAGTCCCCCGGAGCCCCTTTTTTTGCATAAGGCTCGACCCCTTCTTTCAGGTGCACAGACATAGTCTTGTCATCAAAATACTTCTCGATCATGAGCTTCTTGGCTTTCATGGTCTTCTCTATGAGGACCACAGAGATTCCCTTTGCCCTTGCCACCCTTGCCTGCACCTTGTCTGCGCTGAAAAGCGTGGCATCCTCGTCAAAAGCAAGCTGCCGTATCATGGCATCTATCTCGCCCAGATCTGCATACTTGATTTCCCCTGCTTTAGGCCTCTGACCCGCAAATCTTATAGATAAAGAGCCCTGATCAGCCATGCTCCTGAGCCTCTCAAGCTCGTCAAGGCCTATGAAGCCCACAGCCTTCCCCTCATTGGACTGGTGCTCAAGCTCAGCAGCTACAGCCTCATGAATCACCAGCTCCTTGACGTTGATATCCTTGCCTATCCTGTCAGAAAGTATGCCCTCGATGATGACAGAAGTGTCTGGGACTATCTTTTCATAATCCTCTTTTTTGTTTGCCATATGACGAAATAATCAGGAGGGGTATTTAATGTTTTTGGTTGGGTGGTATGAGGT
>WJKB01000006.1 GCA_014729345.1 Candidatus Woesearchaeota archaeon | reverse complement strand
TTTTTTTTGAGTTTATATCTATTGCAGGGACATACGATATAGAGACATAATAAGTAGATATAATTTACTGAAAAAGGAGGAGAAGATGGCCAAGACGATAATGGTTGTGGATGATGAACCAGATATTCTGCAGAGTGTTGAGACTGTTCTCAAGAAAGAAGGATATGAGGTAGTGACAGCTAAGAACGGAGACCAATGCCTGGAGAAGCTTGAAAAAGAGAAGCCTGACCTCATACTTCTGGACATAATGATGCCAGGAACCCCTGTCAAAGAGGTTATAAAGAAGATAAAAGATACAAAGATAGCTTTCCTGACAGCAGTAAAGACTTCTGATGCAGAGAAAGAGGAGCTTATGGAAAACAAGAACATAGTTGATTTCATCGAAAAGCCCTTTGATCTTGAGGAACTGGTCAAGAAAGTGAGGAAGCTGACCAGCTGATATACTGACAAAGATTATCCTAAGATAAGAATGGACATAACAAAAGAACTTGAAGAAAACCAGGCAATCTTGCTGCTGGTGGACGGGTCTGATTACAATAAGACCATCACTGATATCGCAAAATCACTTGCAGAGAAGCAGTTATGCTATGTCACCCTGAACAAGACCTTTAAATCCCTTAAGGAGATCTTCAGCAAGAAAAAGGTGAAGGTGGAAAATGTAGTCTTTGTGGACGCTATCTCAAAGACAATAAAAAAGACACCTGACCAGGAAAAAGGCTGCTATTACGTGAGCAGCCCTGCTGCGATGACAGAGACAGCGCTAATGATATCCAAGTTCCTCAAGCACAAGTTTGATTACCTTGTCTTTGACTCGCTTACGAACCTTCTCGTATATGAGAAGAAGGCTCCTGTGGCGAGGTTCGTGTCCTCGCTAGTGAACAAGATCAAATCAAGCAAGACAAAGGCAGTCTTTATAGCTGTGAAGATAGAGTCCCAATCTGCGCTTATCGAGGAAGCTTCCATGTTCGTGGACAAGGTGATAGACATTGGGGAAGAAGAAGATGGGGAATGATATGTGATATCAGTCAGTCTGACAAGATCAGGCAATTATCAGGCATAATGCAACAAGGTAAAGACATAGGATTTTGACAAGAGTCTGAGATTTTGAATAGCAAATAAGAGTGTTCGGCATGGCAGATATGAGAGGTTTTTGAAAAGCCGTTCATATTGTTGGCAGCAGGGATTCTGTTCGTGACCTTTTCGCTTATAGATGTGACGTTTTTTCAGAACTTCTGGAGCAATACGGTTGTTGCGCTTGTGCATGACTTCAGTTTCATCATAGGCCTCGCGCTGATGATGGTAGCTTCGATACAGATAACCAGGCACCTGCTGAGCCTGGACAAGTTCGTGGATAACCTGAAGAAATAGCGCACAAAGACATCTGAACCTCTTCAAGGCCATACAGAAATACCTGTAGGTACTCTTGATACTGCATCAAAATACAGCAATCCTTAATACAGCAATACAGCAATCCTTTTAGCCACTACCTTTGGCTACTATCAGACAAACTAAAGCTTTATATAAATAAAGCTATATTGCAATAAAAAAGAGGTCAAAATGAACAAAAAAGCTCTGGTCATCGATGATACCTATGATGACCTAGAGACAGCTAAAGACGTTCTGGAAAAAAATGGTTTCAAGGTGATCACCTGCACGAATGCGCAGGAGGGACTTGAAGTACTGGAAAGCTTCAGGCCTGACCTGATCCTCTGCAATATCATGATGCCTATGATAGACGGCTATGAATACGTGAGGAAGATGCCTCCTGATATCAGGAAGAACACCAAGGTAGTATTCATATCCATAGTCCCAGACAAGGAAGCCAATCTTAAAGATGTGGACGGGTTCGTGCAGAAGCCTTTCACCCCAGAAAGCCTTATGGAAGAGGTAAGAAGAGTGCTGGGCAAGAATGAAAGCGGATCTGCAGAATAAGAAGATGGGGAATGGAGAAAATAAAAGTCTGAAAGAACATCTATTCGGAACCATAAGAAGCAGGTTCATATTCTATTCTGCAGTTATCGCGCTGATATTTTCAGTGGCATTCATCACCCTTAGCTGGCATGTAATGCTCGCTGACCAGAGAATACTTAAGGAGATGGAGCAGCTGAGTGAGCAAGCGCTTGATCTCGGAACAGGGGCTGTGGAGGACGTGGCCAAGCTGTACATAGAGGAGCAGGCAGAGCATACAGCTGATATGATCGGAGGATATTTTCTAAGGAACCCAAATGCCACTTTTGAAGATATGCGAAACGACAGGCAGATGAAAGAGTTTTCAGTGCACAGGTTCATGGAAACAGGATACACAGCAGTACACAACAGGGATGCTGTCAGCTGCTGCCATCCTGACCCGAAGATCGAAGGGACAGACCTTCAAGACCTGGCTCACAGGTTTCCGGATTTCTGGAAGATCATAGAGATGAGCCTGTATGGTGAAGCTTCAGGATACTACATTTGGGAGGATCTTGAGGGCAATATAAGGAATAAGTACATGCACTGCGAACCTGCAGGGAACACTGAGCTTGTGGTGTGCGCAACCCTGTATGTTGATGAGCTTGTCACGCCTGTAAGAGCGCTGCAGAGAAAGCTTTCCCTGGAGATAGAGGATACAAAATCCAGTATAGATCATCAGGTAAGATTGCTCATACTGGTGATGACTGTCATGTCCATACTCCTTATCACAGGGCTGATCATAGCAGCATACCTCTCAACAAGGCACATAGTCAACCCACTGTACGAGATATACACAGCTACCCAGCGCGTACAGAAGGGTGATTTTGAGGTTCGTACAGACATCAGCACAGGAGATGAGATGGAGGATGTCGGAGAAGCCTTCAACAGGATGACGGAGCAGCTACAGACTATAGACAAGGAAAGAAAACAGCTGGACGCTGCAAAGACAACGTTCATGAGCATAACATCACATGAGCTGAGGAGCCCAATAACCCCTATGAAAGCCCAGCTGCAGATGTTCAAGGGAGATTATTTCGGAAAACTCAACGAGAAACAAGAAAACTCCCTGGATATAGTGCTTAGAAACACTGAGAGGCTTGACAGGATCATAGAGGATTTCCTTGAGATAAGCAGGATAGAGGCAGCAAGGCTCAAGTTTGATTTCAAGAAGACAGATCTCAAACCACACATCAAGAGAATAGTCAAGGAGATGGACGGTTTTCTGCCTGAAAAGAAGATAAAGATCATCACAGACATAGGCGACCTTCCCAAGGTAGAGATAGATCCTGACAGGGTGATGCAGGTGCTTAGGAACCTGATAAACAATGCAAAAAAGTTCTCGCATAAAGGCGGAAGGATATGGGTATCTGCACATGAAAAGCAAGATTTCATAGAGTTCAAGGTCAGGGATGAAGGCATAGGCATCAAGAAAAAGGATACCCAAAAGCTTTTCGAGCCGTTCTACCAGGCAGAACATACCATGTCAAGGAAGTATGGAGGGACAGGTCTGGGGCTGTCCATCTGCAAAGGGATAGTCGAGGCGCAGAACGGCAGGATGAACGTGAAAAGCACTTATGGCAAAGGCACCATTTTCACGTTCACCTTCCCAAAAAAGCCTGTCAAGGAGGTCAAGCCCATAAAGATCCTCTTCTCTGCGCAGGAAGACATAGAAAGTAAGCTCAAGGACCTGTTCAGAGAAGTTATGGGCCCTCTTGGAGAGCTGGAGTTTGACGAGTTTGCAAAAGGCTCAAAGCTGACAAAGGAAGTACTATTTAAATATGTGGATGACATGCTTGACAAGAATGTCCTGGTGAAAGAGAATGCTGAAAAGCTGAAGAAAGGGATAACAAATATATACAGGCAAAGACATGAACAAAACGAAAAAAAAGAAAAAGAGGGCACAAAAGGTTTTGGGGAAGAGATGGGAAAATATTTTGAGCAGGATAAAAAGGCTGCTGGGAAAGATGATGAAAAACCAAGAGAAGCAAAAGAAGGCAGCAAAAAGAAAAGCGATGACAAGGCCAAGAAAAAAAGCAAAAAGACCAGCAGCAAGGAAAAGAAAGAGAGCAAAAAGGATACTGGCAAAAGCTCCAGCAAAGCTCAGCATGAGCACAGCAAGGATGAGAAGGACCAAAGCGACGATGATGAAAACAAGGATGATGATTAGAGATAATCGATATCATGATACCTCCCTGGAGATCAAAACATGGAGACAAAAACAATGAGAAACATAAGAAAAAAGGCTATAGAGACTTTGGATGATGGAAACATGACAAGAAGAAACAAAGAGGTAATCTGAATGGCGATGGAATGGTTTATGAGGATGATCGACCCAACCATAACCCTGCTTGCATTTGTCACGACGATATTTGTCCTTGCGCTGCTCTACAGGATCTACATGGCAAGAGGAAGCGGGCAACTGAAGAAGATCCTTGTAACCACGTTTGTGCTTTTTGGGGGAGGATACATACTGTATGCATGCGGAGAGCTTATGTACATGCTTCCCATGACCCATGACAGCTATATCCCTGACCTGTGCTGGATTCTCGGCTATATGACCGAGATAACCGCTTTTGCGGTGCTGGCAGCATCCTGTTACAGATCAGAAGACAAGCTTGGGAAAGGGATGGCTGAGATAATGCTGGCAGGAGCAGCGCTGGCAGGACTTGCGACCCTGATAACAGGCATGATCCTGGGTTTTGAGACCTATGGGACCATCCTGGATACTCTCGTAATATATGCCTATCCCATCCTGAGCATACTCCTGCTCCAGATGGCTGTCATAG
>WJKB01000067.1 GCA_014729345.1 Candidatus Woesearchaeota archaeon | reverse complement strand
GTCTTTTCAGTTTGCTACTGAGGGTCTTGACAGTACTGGCTGCTTGATTGATTCTTTTGAGCTTTCTCAGACCGGTGGTTTTAGGAATGTCACTGTTGATTCTGATTCCGGCCTTAACGCCCCCCAGGTAGCTGATTCTATCGCCAAAGGGGATGCATTCAACATCTCTATATTCATAGATGTGCCCAGATATGAGGAGTCAGGCAACATCAACACATCTGTCTATGTTTCAGCTGTCGAGGACATAGACGGGCAGGATCCTAACTGCTGAAGATGGCGGATCATTATTCTGTCTTTCTGCAGACCAGACCTCTATGTTGTTCTGACTGGATGCTTGGTTTGTGGCTTTGGCAGGGTCTTCAGCCTCTTTTCTTCAGCCAGGGATAGCTGAAATACCAGAATACCAGAAGATATATTACAAAAAGGAAAGCTCCGATGTTTGAATGAAAAAAGGTGAGCGCTATCTCCTTGTTGAAATTTCCCACTACCATGAGCAAAAATATCCTCAATATGCTCATCACAAACATGCCTGCAAGACCAAGCGTGAACAGCGGAAAGACCTTTTTCCCCTCAAACCTGTCCCAGTCAAAAGCCATGACCAGGAGAAAGACAAACACGAACATTGTCAGGGACTCCACTCCAGAGCAGGGAGCTCCTATGAAGACGCTGAAATCTCCTGCCTGGAGCATAGGATCACCTGCTCCCATGGTGTAGGATGCATTGCTGTAAATCATTGAAAGCACCTTTGCACTGATATCCGAGATAGCTGACGCAAACAGCCTCCATCTGTTCCAGAGGAAAAGCGTACCTGTATAGAAAAAGAATCCTATGAGGAAGCTCATCCCTATCTCTTTGAAGAACCTGTCAAAGAAGCGTGTCCCAAAGATTGCTATTCCTATGATAAACACGCCTATGAAAAAATAGAGATAGCTGATGATGCCCAGCATGTTCAGGTTGCCTATCCTTGAAAAATAGCTGGGAAGGTAGTTTATGCGGTAGTAGAGCCAGAAGGGTATGATGCTGAACAGGGAGTAGATCATGAACTGCTTCCAGTCGATGCTTTTCTCTTTCATGCTTGCCAGTTCTTTCCGCTTGAAGATGACAAACAGGAGAAGCACCACTCCTGAGAAAAGGAACTCGTCTGTATAGTTTATCTCAAAAACCTTTGGCCTGTCCCTGGCTACGTAGTCAACAGCAAGGGGGACAACCACAAAAGCTATAAGTGCAAATAGGACGAACTTCTTCAGCAGGGATCTCACACCTCTCTTTTTAAGCGTTTTTGTCAAACTTTGCATGGTTTACGAACTGTCTGCGCCGGCTTTTTTGCCGGCCTGTCCAACCAGATTATGAAGCAGATTATCAGAAATCGTTTATATATGTTTGCATATATCCAGAGTCGAACCCAAAAAAAACCAAAGTTTTTTAAACATCAATGTACCACTATCCTCTGAACGGTTTAGTATGTAAACCACTATCGACATGTGGAATATTGACTGTGCTCAAATAGAAATTGACCGAGCGCAGCGAGCATGCCATCAGTCTATGGCTGATGGTGGTCAATTTCTTTTTGACATCTCATCAGCAAGGATTTACCCAAAAAAGAGCTGAAAATGGGCAAGCAGATAATAAACAATGACATGATAGCTTACATGCTCATAGTGCTTATCGGATTCTCGCTGACATCCATCTATCATGAGATACAGCACAAAAGACAGCTTGCTGCGGAGAGTATCACAGGGATTGCGCAGGGAACTGTCAGCGCTACCATACTTCCCCCTCCGGTGCCTCCGGTGATCAGGCTGGACATCGCGCTGAACCCAGACAACCAAAGCAGCGACCTGAACTGGACAGATTTCAGCGCAGACCATTATCTGGTGTACTATTCCTCAAACATTTCCCTGATACTTAACCTTGACCCTGACAATGTGCCAGGAGACGTTACTGTGGTAAACGCCAGTACTGCCACCAACTGGACAGACACAAACGCAAGAGATGAGCCTCACCGGTACTATAGGATCACAGCGGTGAAATCAGGCATGAAAAACCTGAGCTATGACTCTGTGGGTACCTGCTATCTTGACTTGGTGAAAGGCTTCAACCTGATAGGCCTTTGCATGAATGCATCCTATAGTGCAGAGTCTTTTATGCAGGGGATAAGCCATGAGATATACCTGCCTTCACTTACCAAGCTTGAGCGGCCCAACGAGTTCACTGAATCCTGGATCAGCAAGACCCTCGGATATGGAGTAGACTATGATATTGAGGAAGGGGAGGGCTACCTGCTGAGCCTTGACCACACCACAAACTACACCATCGTGGGAGATGTGTTTTACGGTCCCCATACCCTGCAGCTCGCAAAGGGGTATAACCTTGTGTCTATAGACGGGCATAAGGCCTTTACTGCAGAAAGCTTCCTGCAGAACATATCCTCCACCATATACCTGCCTTCACTTACCAAGCTTGAGCGGCCCAACGAGTTCACTGAATCCTGGATCAGCAAGACCCTGGGTTACGGTGTTGACTATCCTCTGTTCATAGGGGAAGGTTATCTGCTCAGCCTTGACCATTACTACAACTACACATTAGAATAGAGCCAGAAAATGAGAAGAAAAAGCCATGAAAACCGGATTGCGGATCTTTGCAGCATGTACAGGAAAAAATTGTTTTGCAGGATTGTTATACTGCTGCTGCTGATTGCAGCTGTGGCTCCTCTGAGCCTGGCTGAAGGTAGCGGACATAAGGTGGTGTATGGAAGGGTGACCAGCCAGTACGGCAATCCTGCAGATGAAGGAGATGTTACTGTCTATGTAAATCTCCTTGAGCACAACTGGACATGCTTTACAGATACAGCTGTGAACCCTGAGGACGGCACTTACAGCGCTGACCTCTATACGCTGCAGGATATCAACGGGGCAAACTGCAGGCACTTGTGGAAAGAAGGGGACAACATGTTTGCGTGGTATGAAGGAAATGCCGGAAACATAACCTCGATCATGTGCTACGGAGACCCTAACTGCGGGGGAGCCCTGGAACTGCCTGAAATCAGTTTCTTTGAGAGCGCGGAGGATATCGACAGTATCGGCGGGGAACCTTCTGGAACTCCTGTTTCACCAGCTACAGGGGCTGAGGAGGATGACGAAGTGCAGATGATCATGAGCAGGGTCTTTGAGTCTGCAGCAGACCGGATAAGGATAATGAACGTCACTTACTCTCAGGATCTTGGAAAGAACCAGCTCAACTTCATGGTGACCTTGCGCAATGATATGGATAAAGAACTGGATGATATGAAGATAGAGGTCAGCCTGAAAGATGAGAGCGGAAAGCTCCTTTTGTCGCCTTTTGCAATGGTGGATATGATGGGCAGGCAGACAAAGAGTTTTGAGGTCATCTCCACTGTCGGCGACATCCAGCCGGGATTCTATTATGCGAGCGTCAAGCTGACATATGACAGGGAAGTTTTGGATATCTTCGGGGACTGGAGAGTATTTGTGGATGATGGATCTGAAGCAGAAGATTCCTCTGCCTCTCCTGCGCTTGAGCAGCCTCAAGAGATAGAGAAGGAAAAGCAGGAGCAAGAGATGGCAGCGTTGGCTCTGCTCAAGTTTGTGTTCCTGGTAGTGCTCTTTCTGGTCATATTCTATTTTTTTGCACATTCAGTCACCTACTGGCTGAGAAATAGCTGATAGCTTAGAGATGAGTCATATCTTCTTGCTGCTATAGCTATCATACTATAGTTAATCATTACTTATTATTATTACTCGTTTAATAAGTAATAACCTCTCTAATTGACATATCTAGTAAGTAATATGACGAGATAACTCTTATTATGTATGTATAAACAGTTAAATTTAAATACAAAGTACTTATCCTATATGAAAATATTACCTGGATAGAGAGGTTTTAATCATAGATACTTATTTGATACTTACTTAAGGAGTAAAAATTGCCAGATAATACATACATAGAGAGTAAAAAAGAGGCTGAAAAGTCGAAGATAGCACGAAAAAGGCACAGTCAAGAATCTTATCATGAGAAACTCCAGGATGATCCTGGCAACAGTACAACTGCCACAGCTGCTATCTCTGAATCTATGGAAAGATTGTTCAAGCTTATACAGGAGCTTGAGGAAAAAGGGCTCTCTTTTGAACAGGTGGTCGAGGGACTGGAAAGAAGAATACGCTCTGAAAAGACTAAGGCTGATAAGGGAGAAAGGCTGGCAGTGCCTGCTGAACTGTTCTCCAACAGGAAGCTGGGGGTCTTGGAGATGGCTGTCAAATTTCTCAAAGAAGAGATAGGCCTGCGTTACAGTGAGATTGCTGATCTTCTTGATCGTGATGACCGCACCATCTGGGCAGTATATCATCAGGCTGTAAAGAAGCTTCCAAAGAAGGGTCATGAGAAAAGACCTGCAAGCACGACAAAGGAAAGGGGTGATTCCAGATGACTCCCTCTGACAGGAAGATCCTTTACCTGACACTGACAATACTGATGATGCTTCTGCTTATCTCCCCTGTGATATACTCCCTGGGCACAGGCCACAAGAGCGTCTACGGGGAAGTGAAGCTTCTGAACGGAAGCCCTGCAAACCATACCAACGTGACAGTACATGTAAATGTCACCATATCCTTTATGGGCACGCCTTACAATGTAAGCTGCCATACAGTGCCAGGAGTATTTACAGCATCTGACGGCACATTTTCAGAGGACCTGTTCAACCTTGTTATGGACTCAGATGGGTCCAACTGTGCAGATGAATGGAACTGGAATGATACGATCTGGGCCACTGCTGACGGAAGCACAGTGATCCCTACTGCGCAAGGCAACGGAACCTCGGAATACTCAGAGATAAACTGCAGTAACAGCATGCCAAACTGCGACCAGTCCCAGGACCTCGGCCTCATAACCCTTGAAAGGCTCTCCAACGAGAAACCGAACATCACAGGCATACCTGATAACCAGACACCTGAGGATACTGCCCCTGAATGGGAGATAGACCTTTGGCTGTATGCCACAGATGATTATGACAATGACGGCAACCTCACGTTTGCTGTTAGCAGCCAGTCCAACTCTACCCTGATAGACTGCTTTGTGAGGGCAAACCAATACCTCAACTGCAGCAAGCCAGGAGCAAACCTCACAGGATACAATGACGTGACCGTGAACGTCACTGACAGGGACAATGCCTCTGATATTGATATTGTAAGGATAAACGTGACCCCTGTGAATGATGCGCCCTACTGGCAGCCTATCACAGCCAGCACAGACGAGGACACCAACCCCCCTTCAGACTGGATAAACCTGCACCTCTACGGGCTTGATCTTGAGACAGAGAGCAGCTCTTTGAGCTACAACCTGGTGAATCAGTCAAACTCCTCGCTGATAGACTGCATAGTGAAAGACACTGCAGGTACAAGATACCTCAACTGCAGCACCCCTGCTGCAAACCAGAGCGGGATAAGCATAGTCTTCCTCAATGTCAGCGATGGGGTCTATAGCAAGATCGGCACTGCTGAGATAAGCGTGACAGAAGTGAACGACCCTCCATACTGGAAACAGACACCCCCTAACCAGACCATATCAGAGGACAGCGGAATAAATATCCTGCTTAACCTCAGCGGCTATGGAAGCGACATCGACAATGCCACAGGTGAACTTAGCTATGTAGTCAGTTCTGAAGATACCGCAAAGGTGGACTGCGAGGTGCTGGACAGCACGAACCTGACAGCCACTCCTGCTGCGAACTATACAGGAAACAACTCGTTCTCTGCCCAGTGCGGACTGAGAATATCTGACGGGATAGCGCAGTCAGAAGAGTTTGTGTTCTACCTTAACATAACCCCTGTGCAGGACCCTCCCTACCTTTCAGGCATCTCCCTGAACCAGAGCACAGGCAGGACAGCAACTCCTGTGGAGGTAGGGACAAGCGGGGCAGGAGATATAGACGGCGACCCTTATTACCTCATGTGCGGAAATGAGAGCGGCAACTATAATCTCTGCAGCAGCAGCTTGGGCTCAGGAGAGAGAAGCTGCAGCTTTGCCTCTGAATGGACAGACGACAGCGCGCATACGGTCTACTGTATCCTCAACGATACCTTTTCTGCTTCAGGCGAGTTCACAACAGTCTTTACCGCTGACAACACCGCGCCAGGGGCCCAGAGCGTTAACAACCTTGAGGGAGACACTGCCCCAAAGTACTGGGATACTGACGATGACCTTCATACAGTGCTTCAGCTTGACCTTGCTGAGTCGAACATGAGCTGCAGATGGGGAAGCAGCGACCAGAACTACAGCCAGATGAGCTCAGACCATGAATGTGTAGTTGCAGGGACCCTGGCCTCTTGCGAACTGAACGTGACTGTGCAGACAAACAGCACAACAAGATATGTGAGCTGCAGGGACTTCTATGGTAACGAGCAGACCCCTTTGGAAAACATCGATGTTGATTTTGGTGTGGACTGGACAATACCTGACGTGACAAACACCAACGACGGCAGCATACATGTGCCTGGATACAACGTAACCCTTACGATAAAAGACATGCCAGAAGGGTCCATAGTGGACGTCTGGTACTGCAACGACACAGCTGGGACCTGTATGCCTTACACTTCCTGGACAGGCACCAACGGCTCGACCATAGATGTTGAGTTCAGCCAAAGGGGTGTATGGTACCTGAGATGGAACGCCACAGACAGGGCAGGAAACACCAACCTGACGAACCAGACCAGGCAGACCGTGGTCTTCATAAATACCCTTCCTGTGATATCGCAGGAATACCAGAATCATACTGGCCATGTTTTCACTGTCAACGCAACTGTCTCTGATAGTGTGGGAAGCTCCCAGGCAGGCAGCTACTCATGCCAACTCTACCACAGGAGCAGCGGAGGAGGGCCCTTCTTCAACATCACCATGGAGCTGGCCGAAGGGGCAGGAAACGAAGGCACCTATGCTGCAAACCTTTCAACATCATACGGATATTCCCCTCTTGAGACTGTCCAGACATACACCAACTGCACTGACGGACTTGAGTACAATATCAGCAGCATAGACTCCAATGACGTGCCCAACTACCGGCCCACCGCCCCTTCTGTGGTCGTGGTACCTCCGGTTTTCCCAAAGTTTGATGACGACCTGTTCTGCAACATAACCTCCAACAGCACAGACCCTGACGGAGACAATATCACATACTTCTACAACTGGTACCTGAATGGGGCGAAGACAACCATCACAGACCCTTATCTTGCAGAGGGCAACACCTCTGCAGGTGAATACTGGAGATGCAATGTAACACCTTATGACGGCTACCAGAACGGAACAGCAGGACATTACACTGCGATAATAGGAAACAACCCTCCTGTGTTCAACAGCTCCAACCCTATACTGAGCATAACATGGTACGAAGACACTGTCTACGACAATCTTACCCTGCTGGACCACTTCTATGACATCGACGGCAATGACCTTTTCTTCTACCATACCTCTATAAGCGACATCAGTATCGGGATAAATCAGACCAGCAGCGAAGTCACGTTCACGCCTGACCAGGACTGGTACGGGGTGAGGTATATCAGGTTCAACGCAACTGACCTGGAGCTGTGGAGCGGGTACAGCAATGAGGTCACCCTGCAGGTCCTGTCAGTCAATGATGAGCCTGTGATCAACAGCACGAACAGGACAGTGGACGAGGATACCACGCCGCCTTCCAACTGGATAGACCTGCACAACTATTCGTCTGATGCAGACCATGCGTACTCCTCATTGTCATATACCCTGATCTCACAGAGCAACGAAAGCCTGATCAACTGTTCGATAGTTTCCAACAGATATGTGAACTGCAGCACCCCTGCGCCTGACCTTTTCGGCAGAAGCGAGCTTAATGTCAGCGTCAGCGATGGAAGTGCCAACGACACAGCAGATATGCTGGTTAACGTGCTGGCGGTCAATGATGCTCCTGCTGCAGTAGGCCTGCTTGAGCCTCCAACAGGGCTGAACACTACGAACGTATCGTTAAGGTTTGACATGAACGACTCTTCTGACGCAGACAACGACAGCCTTACATACTATCTGCAGATAGATGACAGCATCTATTTCCTGGATGTTGACCTTGACCAGAACATCACGGATTCTGAGTGGACCCTGCTCCCCGGCCAGAACCTGAGCGACAGCTACTGGTATTGGAGAGTGGTTGTCTGCGACGATTCAGGAGCCTCCAACAACTGCACCTTCTCCCTGGACAATTTCACCTTCACGCTTGACAGGACTCCGCCTTTGATCGACATAGACGAGCCTGACCCTTCAGAGATACTCGGGTGGCAGATCCCCCTGCTATCTGAGATCGACGATGAGCTGCTGACCGTAAGCAGGGCATGGTATGAGATAAACAACGCCAGCGGGGATGTCATAGACTCAGGAAACCTTTCGGCTAAGGAAGACTGGGACATAACCTGGAACTCCACGGCATATATAGCTTCTCTTGGAGGTACCGGCATATCTGCCCAGGCAGAAGAAGGGGGGAAGCTGCAGAAGATGGACGTGATCTATTACTTCAACTACACTGTGCATGCTTATGACACGCTGGATAACTACAAGAACAAGACAGTCAGCTTCATAGTGGACCAGAGCATACCCAGCGTGAACATCATATACCCTGATGCTGACAACCTGAGCAGCAGCTTCAATGTCACTGTGATGGTGCAGAGCGCAAACCTCTCATTTTCCTGGTTCAATATCACCAACGCTTCAGGATACAGCATGTACAGCAACAGGAACGACACCCTTTCAGGCCAGCTTTTCTACTGGAGGGACCATATCAACATCACTGGATGGTCCAGCGGCAGGTATAACCTGACTGCCTTCGGGCAGGATGCCAGCGGAAACAACCGGACAGTGAGCACCTATTTCAACGTAGATGTGGATGCCCCCTACCTCTCCAGCTATGACATGCTGCCGGACATCGTGTACAACAATGACACGGTCTTCCTGAACGTCACCTGGCTGGACAACAACATAGTGAGCCTGGTAGTGGTGGCCCACAACGCTTCAGGAACATGGCAGAACGTGACAGCCACCATACTTGGAAACCTCTATTACATAGAGATAGCTTCAAGCCTGCTGGAAAACCAAGAGCTGGTGGCATGGAACTCCAGCGCAAGGGACAATTTCGGAAACTGGAACCTTTCAGCTCCACTGTTCTTCTTCAATGTAAGCAACAGGGCCCCTGTGTTTGTGGCTTCAAGCCCAGTGGCCAACCAGACATGGACAGAGAACACCAACAGGTCCTTCAGCATCGCTGCAAGCTTCCAGGACCCTGACGGAGACACCCTTGCCTACAGCAGCTCTTCTGTGGAGAATATTACTGTGCTGCTGGATACAGGGACAGGATCCGTCAAGCTCCTGCCTGACCCTGACTTTGTGGGGATAAGGTATATCATCTTCTATGCAGATGACGGGCTAGAAACAACTGCAGGCAACAATGTTACCCTGAATGTCACAAACCTTAACAGCCCACCTTATTTTGATCCTGCCCTTCCTGCAAACATGTACGGATTCCTTAACGAGACTTTCAGCTACGACGCCAACGCCACTGACCCTGACCCGACCATGGACACGCTTACATTCTATACCAACAACTCCCTGTATCCTGTCGCAGCAGGCACAGGAGTCATAAGCTTCACCCCTAACAGCACGCACACCGGCTCACATCCTGTAAATTTCAGCGTATGCGACAATCATGGAGCATGCGACCATTCTGTGGTGACCTTCACGGTGGGATCCCCCGGCAACCTGACGTTCTATGTAATGGATGCCCTGAACCTGATCATGCTGGAGGACGTGACCGTGACAGGAGGGGCCACATGCGCATCAGGCTGTACATTCGACTACAACATAACACTGACAGAGCCTGAAGGAGAGGTCACACTTGTGTTCAACAGGACAGGGTTCACCACCAACACCTCTGTGATCAATGTTTCAGGAAATGCAGAATACAATATCACGCTTGCTGACATCCAAAGCCCTGTCATCAACACCTTCAACCTTTCCCCAAGCCTGGTCTCAGGAGGCTCAAGATTTGTGGTTAACGTGATCGTGAATACCACTGACAATTTCATGCTTGAAAACGTGACGTTCAACTATACGCTTTCAAGCGGCTATGCAGGCTCCTATTCCATAAGCCTTGATAATTACCAGGGGGACATATACAACCGGTCCATAGGGCCTTTCAACGCAACCTTCCTCCTGAACAGCACCATAACCTCTAGGGACAGCTACGGCAACCAGACCGTGCAGGAGAACATCGCCTACTGGTTCGTGTTTGTGCCTGGAGCCAATGTCAGCGTAAACGCAGCGCCTGTGCTTGACCCTATCGGGGACCAGGAACTGTTCTGGAACAGCACATTCTGGTATGATGTCAATGCCTCAGACAGCGACGGAGACCCCCTTACATTCTCTGACAATGCGACCTTCTTTGACATCAACGCCTCAGACGGTCGGATCAACTTCACAGCAAACAGCACGCTCATAGGCGCTCATGATGTGGTGATATCTGTCACAGACGGACTGCTCTCTGACAGCGAGAAAGTTACGTTCAGCGTCATCACATGCGGGGACGGGACATGCAATTTCGGCGAGACCAAGAATTCCTGCCCTGGTGACTGCGGCGTGGCGGATGACGATGATGGTGGCGGAGGAGGAGGCAAGACCAGGAAAGAATGCAACGACGGCAGGGACAATGATGGTGATGGGCTCATAGACCTTGCTGACCCTGGCTGCGAGAGCATATATGATGACGACGAAGGGGATGAGTGCATCGAGGACTGGCAGTGCACTGACTGGTTCACCTGCAGGGCTGACGGCACGCAGAAAAGAAACTGCTATGACCTTAACAGCTGCGGAACAGAGAGCCAGAAGCCTGCAGTATTGCGCAACTGCACCTATACGCCCACCTGTTATGATAGGATAAGGAACCAGGGAGAAGAGGGTGTTGACTGCGGCGGCCCGTGCGAGCCATGCGAAGTGTGCTCCAGCGACCAGGACTGCGCTGAAGGTTACGAATGCGTGCAAGGGTCATGCCTTGAGAAGGAAAAGCCTGCCAAAGAGCCTGAAGAGGAAAAGCCAGGTCCTCCCACAGGAGAGGCTGCCAGGCTTCCAGGAGAGGCTGCAGTATGCGGGGACGGAATATGTGAACCAGGGGAGTTCTGCTACAGGGACTGCAGGGTACAGATGATATTTGCAGGCATATCTTCCCTCCTCCTCCTGCTTTTGCTGGTGCCCATGCTCCTGCTCATGGTTAGGGAATCAGACTACTGGCTGCTTTACTGGAGGCTGGTGAGGGCGCACAGCATGATGAAGAACATGAATTACAGCAGGGCTTACAGCCTGTTTGAGGAAAGGATACATCCGCATTATCGGAAAGTGCATTTCAGGCTTGACACAGGCAGGGATCTGCACCGGAATATATACAAACTTTTCAAGGAAGTGGAGCTCTATCATCACATGAACGACACATATGGTTATGTGGTCAAGGGAGGCAGCCCTCTTGATGTCATGAAAAGGCTGGAATGGGCTGAGAAAAGGGCCAAGGAGGTGATGAAGCAGAAGCCAAGGGACAGCGAGGTCTACAAGTATGCCCACAGGCAGTACAAGTACTGCGTAGATGTGCTTAATAACATCCTGAAAAGAGGAGGAAAATAGCTTTTTAGCCGGAAAAAAGCTGAAAAGGGCAGCAAAAAGCTTTTAAATGGCCTGTTTTTCCCTTTAAGCAGTGCATAAGCAGGCACCAATATACAAAATGACAGAGATGATCATCACTGAAAAACCGAAAACAGCCACCAAGATAGCCAACGCTCTTGCAGACGGCAAACCTATAAGGGAGAAAAAGAACGGAGTTCCTTATTACAAGGTGACCCATGGAAACAAGGACCTTTTGGTCGCCTGCGCAGTAGGCCACCTGTACTCTCTGGCAGAGAAGAAAGACAAGAAAAAAGGCATGAGATTCCCTGTGTTTGACATAACATGGGTGCCCAGTTCTGAGGTTTCAAAGACATCCAAGTTCAGCAAGAAATACCTTACAGCGCTCAAGAGCCTGGCAAAACAGTGCGATGATTTCACAGTGGCATGCGACTATGATATAGAAGGGGAAGTCATAGGGCTCAACATCGTAAGGTATGCATGCAAGCAGGAAGACGCCAGAAGGATGAAATTCTCCACACTTACAAAGCCTGATCTGGTAAAAGCTTATGAGAACATCTCCCCTCATCTTGACTGGGGACAGGCATATGCAGGAGAGACCAGGCACAAACTGGACTGGTTCTATGGCATAAACATCTCCAGGGCACTGATGACAGCTATCAAGAACGCCGGCATGTTCAAGATACTAAGTACAGGAAGGGTGCAGGGCCCTGCTTTGAAGATAGTGGTGGACAGGGAAAAAGAGATAAAGGCCTTCAAGCCGGTCCCTTTCTGGCAGATACAGCTGCTGGGAGATACCAAGGAAAAGGACATAGAGGCATGGCATGTCCAGGACAAGTTTTGGGAGAAAAAAAAGGCTGACAATGCAATGGAAAATGTTAGAGGGGCAGACAAGGGCAAGGTTGCAGAGATCGAGAAAAAACAGTTCAGGCAAAAGACTCCCACACCTTTTGACCTGACATCTATGCAGATAGAGGCATACCGGCTTTTCAAGATAAAGCCAAAAGACGCCCTTTCAATCGCCCAGAACCTATATACAGACGGATACATATCATACCCCAGGACAAGCTCGCAAAAGCTTCCAAAAGAGATAGGCTATCAGAAGATACTGAAAGACCTTTCCAGACAGGAAAAGTACAAAGAGCTGTGCTACAATCTTCTGGGAACAAAGCTTGAGCCTAATGAGGGCAAGAAATCTGATCCTGCCCATCCTGCCATCTACCCGACAGGCACAAGCCCTAAGAAAATGGATGCAAGGAGCGCAAAGGTCTATGACCTTATCGTGAGAAGGTTCATGGCCACTTTCGGAAAGCCAGCGATGAGGGAGACCGTGCATATCAGCATAGATGTAAACAGCGAGCTTTTCGGCGCCAAAGGAACAAGGACAGTCGACAAGGGATGGCATGTCTATTACGGCCCTTATGTCAAGATAGAAGAGCAGCAGATGCCTGCTGTGGTCAGGGGAGATGAGGTTAATGTAAAGGAGATCAACTTTCTTGACAAGGAGACCCAGCCTCCGAAAAGATACACAGAAGCCTCTATAATAAAAGAATTGGAGAAGAGGAACCTGGGCACAAAAGCCACAAGGGCCCAGATAGTGGACACGCTCCAGCAGAGGAGCTATATTACCGGAGTGCCTATAGAGGCAACTGAACTGGGGATCAAGGTGGAAAGCAACCTTGAGACATACGTCCCAAAGATAGTGGATGAGGAGCTCACCATGAACTTTGAGATGCAGATGGAAGAGATAAGGGAAGGCAAGAAGACAGAAGAAGAAGTGCTCTCAAAGGCCAAGGAAGTGCTTACAAAAATCCTGGATGAGTTCAAGCAGCACCAGGAAAAGATAGGCGAAGGCCTGGCCAGGACCTTCAAGGAGACAAGAGCAGTGATGGAGACTGTGGGCAAATGCCCCAACTGCAAAGAGGGCATGCTGATGATCAGGAAAGGCAAGTTCGGAAGGTTCGTGGCCTGCGACAAATATCCAGAATGCAAGACAACCTTCAAGCTTCCTGCCACAGGGATGGTCAAGCCCACTGACAAGACCTGCGAGCACTGCGGACACCCTATGATCCTTATGATAAGGAAAAGGAAGAAGCCGCAGGAGGTCTGCATCAACCCTGACTGTCCCTCAAAGCTCCCTCCAAAAGATAAGCTTGAAGAGATGGAAGGCTCGCCATGCCCAAAATGCAAAGAAGGCAAACTGGTGCTCAGAAAATCGGTCTATGGAGCCTTTTTCGGCTGCAACAGGTTCCCAAAATGCCATTACACCCAAAAGATGGAACAGGATGATAAACCTGCAGAAGAGATTTCTGAAAAGGCAAAAGAGAGTACCCAGAAATAGTGATAATGGTACTAAAACAGTAATGTTTAAATATTAGTAAAATTACATGCATATCTGATAGGAGAAAGGATGAGATATATCGATTCCGAGCGTTTCAAGCTCGGACAAGGCAATAATCGATAATTGATTCCGGTCGCTTCAAGGCCGGACAAAATAACTTATAAAAAGGTGGTCAGATTAAAGCTTAAAACCCCCATAAGCTTGGTAATAGTATTTGTTCTAGTCTGCAGTATAGGGTTTGGTCTTGAGCTCGTGCCTTACCTTTCAACCGGCGTCTCTGAGCTGCTTACATTTGAAGGCCCTAGTTTCAGGGCAACAGAATTTAACCTGTATGGGGACAGCTACCTGCTGAATGCCAATATGGACCTGAGCGGGTATCTGAGCGAGTGGGTGATCGCCCTATTCTATAATGAGACTGGCACTTCTCCAGTTGATGCAGATTATGTCAGTAATGACAAGTGGCTCATCTCTGATATCAGTAGTGGTATCTTCATGGTGAATCCTTTGACAGGAACAACATATGATTCCATCTCAGGTACTAATTTATATGATGCTGAGTGGGTAAGTGATGAGGTATGGTTCTATATTGATTATAACAATAACAGGGTCGTTTTGTATAACACAACATCTGATAAACCAATTGTGACTTATGGAACTCTAAATAATCCTCAAGGCGCAGATTATGTAGGAGCTAATAAGTTTTTGATTGCGGATACTGATAATAATACTGTTCTATTGGTAAACAATGGAACTATCCCGAGTAGCTATTCAACATCAATCAAGCAGCCTAAGGATGTTTACTATATCAATGATGAAGAATGGATTATCGTTGCTGCTGGTACAGTTCCTTTTTCAGGGAAGATTGCACATATAAATGCCACATCCGGAACCATTATCAAGGAGTATACAATACCCAGCGCAACCATAAGAAGTGTTGATGTTCATTATCAGGGCTCTGAGGAATACTGGCTTATCACAGAACAACCAACTGTAGGTGCGATTCTTGTCAATATGACTGGCGGAAGTTCAAGTTACCCTAATAATATACTTAATTCTTATGCGTCAATAACTGTTGCCTATGATGCTGAATATATCGGCTTCAATGATTGGCTGATAACCGATAAGGGTGGAGTCAAGAGGGTGCAAGAGATCAAGAAATACTACCCTAATAACCTGACCTTAAACATAGGCAATGATTCTGACATAGAATGGAGCATGGAGGGAGAACTTAACACCACTGTCTCCTTGAATGATTCGACCATGGGCTATAACTTATCAAGGGAGATGAACGAATATCTTACTGGAGCTAACTGCAATAATCTTGCTGTCAACTGCTCTATTCCTATGGTGTTCCATTCAGATACGCATGGCCTATTGAACATCACAAACCTTGGCTTGCTGGTCGACAGGAAGCCAATTGTAGAGATCATAAAGCCAATAGCAGGCCAGAATCTTTCTGGTATCATCAATATCACATGGATCACAACGGACCCAGACAACGACAGCCTCACTATGGATGTCTATTATAAGAACCAGACCTCTGAGTGGCTCTGGCTCGACAATCAGGCTGGAACTCCTGGACAATACCAATATCTTTGGGATACAACAGGTCCGGATGTGCCTGACATAGAGAACGGCTATATCATAATGGTAAATGTGACAGACCATTATGCTCCAGCTGTAAATGATACCACAGCCCCTGGGAACAGCACAAGCAACAGCAACAACACAAACCACACCTTTACTATAGACAATGAACCCCCTTTTATCGACGTGCTGTCGCCTGACGGCGGGGAGTTGTGGAACAAGGTGAGGACCATCAGGTGGAACAGCTCAGACAACTTTGACTCAGAGCTGGAGATATCCATAGACTACAGCTGGGATGCAGGGATCAACTGGGAGAAGCTGAATGAATCGATATATGATGACAAAGAGGAAGACTGGGACACCAACAAGAGCAGGGACTCAAGATCCGCGCTCATAAGGATCAATGCGACAGATGACTCTGGAAACATGTTCTATAACATATCCCAAAAGACTTTTGTAGTAGACAATACCCCTCCGAATGTCAGCATAGATGAGCCTGAAGGCTGGGTGAACAGCACACCCTTCAACTTTACCTTCAACGCGACTGACAACATCAATGATTCACTGGTCTGCTACCTGTTGGTAGACGGGACAGTGCTGGCTAACATGACAGTCACCAGCGGAACTCCTGGATCCCTTAACTGGACACTTGATGACGGCACCTACGCATGGAACATCAACTGCACTGACGGGCTGAACCACGGCACAGACAACCAGAGCAAGAACATGACAGTTGATACAGGAGTTCTTGAGCCTGTATGGCTTCCTGCGGGAAATATAGGGAGCAGCTCACAGCTGCTGCAGGTCCTTTTTGACGAAAATGTCCATATGCTGAACGCTTCTTTTGACAATTTTACGCTGAATGTCACAGGTGACATAACCACCCTGGACAACCTCACATTCGACTACGGCGCCACAGGCCTGAATAACAAGCACAGCTACTGGATGAACATAACTGTAAAGGACGCTGATTACGGCTGGACACAGAGCTTCTCACATCTTTACAGCGTTTTCTGGAGCACAGGTGACGGCGGCGGCGATGGCGGAGGGGACGGAGGAGGATCTGACCCTGAATGCAGCGATGATAAGGACAATGATGGAGACGGCTATTGCGACTACAACGGATGTTATGAAGGCAGCCAATGGCTTACTCCAGACCCTGACTGCGACGGCAGCACTGATGATGATGAATCAGGCTCCGGAGATGATGACGACGGACAGGGAGACGAGGTGGAATGCGGAGACGGAATCTGCCAGACAGCATACGGAGAGACCTGCGAGTCGTGCAGGGATGACTGCTGGAAGAAATGCCCTGTTGAGGATGCTGGGGAAGAGGAGCCCGAACCATCAGTAGGAGGAACTGACAACGACGGTATAGGGATGAACGAGACAGAAGAGCCTGAGGCTGATGATGACAAAGGAGGATGGGGTATCGGCCAGGCCATAGGTGTTTTCGGGGATTTCCTCAAGAACAATTGGTGGATATTCCTGATCATAGCTGCTGTGCTCGGAGCGCTCTACTATTTTGGATGGAAAAAGAAATCTGATGAGGATGAAGATGTCGCGGCTGCAGCAGGGGCAGCGCAGAAAATATCCGGAAAACCTGCTGATGAAGACAGTGATGAGCACCTTTTTGACATGTTTGATGAGAAAAAGTGATGATACTGAAACAGCAGACATATCTGCAATATCTTTGTTCAAAAAAGAGGCATAATGGTTCTTGAGCAACTGCTGAAAGAAAGATGGGTCGAAAAAAGACCGCTGTTCGCGCTTATAGTCGGATTTGTATATACTTTTGTGGGAGCGGGCACTGCTTTCATATTTTTCGGCCGGAACATCAGTGTGGCCATGCTTTTCCTTGCCTCTCTTCTGATAGTTCCCAACCTGAATATGCTTTTTGATGTTGAAGAGAAGAGGGAAAGAAAGGAGGGTCTTAAGCACTTCTTCAGGAACCACAGGGATGTTTTCGAGGCATGCCTCTTCCTTTTCCTGGGCATATTTATAGGATATCTGGCCTTGGGCATAGGCGCAAATGCATCTGGCATGGATTTCAGCGAGATATTCAGCTACCAGCTTAACTTTCTGGAGAATCAGCAGGGCCTTTCAGGAGAGGTGATAGGAGACTTCCTTGAAAGCCCTTTCAGGGCAGATGCTGGCCAGTTCCTGGCGATATCTACGAAGAACCTGGAGACAGCACTGATATTTTTTATGCTTAGCTTCTTCTACGGCGCAGGCGCCATATTCCTCATCATCCTGAATGCAAGCATATTCTCAACATTCCTGATATACATCGTGGATACTCTTGCAAAAAGCATGTCCCAAGTGCCTTCGCTTCTCGGCATATTCTCCATCCATCTGGTGCCAGAGGTCAGCGGTTTCCTGCTCGCAGCGATAGCCGGAGCCATGGTATCAAAAGCGCTGATAAAGGAGAAGCTGGGTTGCAACTGCTTCAGGAACGTATTCAAGGATGCCACTGTTCTTTTGGCAGTGAGCTTCCTGGTGATAATGGTCGCTGCGTTTCTGGAGGTGTATGTTTCTGCTTCACTTTTCCACAGTTTCCTTTGAGCAGTATGACATTAAGCCGATACCTTGGTGAAAAAAAAGATGAAAAAGCAACTGGTCATGTCGAAAAGCAGGACGATGTTTTGTCTAATGCTCTTTGCAGGCTTGGTCTTGCTGCTTATTCCTTCTGCAGAATCCGCGGACCAGGAACACATGGTGCTGCTGGCTGTGAGGGAAAAGGCAGATGGTTTTGAGGGCAGCGCCGCAGACCTTTACCTCGAGATCCAGAGAGGGAGGGGAAGAGTATTCTTGGATACCTACCCTCTCACAAAGCTTGACACCCAGATGAGCACCAGGTTCGCGAAAGAGATAGCATGCAACCACATAGATATGGACTGTTCTGCCCATGATTTCATCTATACCATCACAGCAGATTCTGCCATAGTGGGCGGGCCCAGCGCAGGGGCGGCCTCTGCTGTGCTGGCAGTGGCTCTTCTCGAGGATATCAGGATCGATGAAAGAACTTCCATAACCGGTACAGTGAACTCAGGAGGGGTGATAGGGCCTGTGGGAGGACTGAAGGCAAAGATCGACGCGGCGAGACAGAGGAACATAACAAAAGTGCTTATACCCAAGGGCGAGAGATTTGTAAGGCCCGAGATCAACCTTACAAGCCTGAATTCCACCAACCTTACTGCTGCGGACATACTGCAGCGCAACAAGTCTTTGGATCTTGTGGAATACGGGGAGCGGATCGGAATACAGATCGTAGAGGTGGCTACCCTTGATGACGCGCTTTACCAGTTTTCTGGAAAGAGGATCCGAGATCATGAAATGGACCTTGAGATCAGCGAAGGATACAAGGACACGATGAGGCAGCTCGCTGAACAGCTCTGCGGCAAGACAAACCAGCTTGTAAAAGAGTACAATGACCTTAAGCTGAACCTGACACGGATGAAAGAGCAGAACCTCTCTGTCATCGAGGACCAGATAAACAATCTTTCAACAAAATCCAGCCAGGCATTTGAAGAGCAAAGATACTACTCTTCTGCAAGCTACTGCTTTGGAGCGAATGTAAAGGCCAGATACTCCATCTATTCGCTTCTTGACCTTTCGGAAGAAAGGTTTGTGTATATCTCAAAGCTCATCGAAGGGAGGATAGAGGATTTCCCAGAGATGGAATACCAGACCATCACTGACCTGGAGGCGAGCATGATAGTGAGAGAAAGGCTTATTGATGCAAAGACCAGCCTGAAAAAAGCCAGGGAAGATCATGATGACAACCTGACAGATTCTGCGTTCTACAACCTGGCCTATGCCAGCGAGAGGCTCGAATCAGCGGACAGCTGGACAGCTTTCCTTGACCATAGGGGCAAGCAGTTTGTCATGGACAGGTCACTGATAAAGAAAGGTTGCATATCAAAACTCTCTGAGGCTGAGGAGAGGGTGCAGTATGTGAAACTGCTGTTCTCAGAGAGCATCATCAAGGAAACCAGCAGGACGCTGCAGAAGGCGTACGAGGATCTGGATAACCATGACTATGAGCTTTGCCTGTTCAAGGCGAGCAAGGCAAAGGCTGAGGCTGATGTGATAGTCGGGGCTGCGGGCGTGGAAGACGACCAGGTGAAGGATTTCATCAGGCAGAAGATATCCATCGCAGAGACTATGATCATAAGGCAGCAGCAGAAAAGCGTTTTTCCTGTGCTCGCTTATTCCTACTATGAGTATGCGCAGGACCTTGTCGAGGCTGACCCGTTCTCATCACTTCTGTATGCTGAGTATGCCATAGAGCTGAGCAACCTTGACCTCTATTTTGAGGCTAAAGATAAGGGACTGCGGATCAGTATGGATCCTGAGCATGTATTGATGCTATCGCTTGGTTTTGGGATAGGTATCCTGTTCTCCTTGTTCTTTACAAAGCCAGGAAAAAGCAAACGCAGCAAACCTGGGAAAAAGAGCAGGTCAAGGTAAAAAATACTCTGATATGATTTTTAGATCCTGTAAGACATAGTGATTTTAAACCCCGGCAAAACACCCTTGCGGGTGTTTTGCTGGGGAAAAAGAGGTGATCATAAAACCCTCGCAAATGCCCATAAGGACATTTGCGTGGGAAAAAGAGGTGATAGATCATGATTGTAAGATTACACCCCAATTTCCTCCCTTTCACTCATTAGTAGTATAACTTATATTTAAATATTTCGCTTTTTTAGTATATTAAAGTGGTAACAACCCATAATCCAGGGACAAAAGATTAATAAAACCACCGGTCTGAGCATGTTCCATGAGATGCACAAGATGCAGAAAAAACCAGGCAAAGGTACACATCAAGCACCTGGGAGACCTCTGCAGCAGATGCTTCTCAAGAGTCATCGAGAAAAGGGTAAGAAAAGAGCTGAGGCTCAAGGAGCTCATAGCCAAGGATGACAGGATCCTGGTTGTGGACGACAAAAGCACAGAATACCATGTTTCTGGGCATCTTCTGAAGAACATAATCAAGGGAC